>NZ_CP120653.1:313675-627351 GCF_030545015.1 Myroides sp. JBRI-B21084 | reverse complement strand
AAAGGACTAATCATTCCATGTCCCTTTTTGTGAATTTCCATTTCTAAAACTTCGTTTGATATGCCATAATGCGCTTTTTCTAAATCGTTTAAAACAATATTTCTCCAATAATAATCACTATTTGTTAACAAATTTCTACGTTCTGTTTTTAAATCGTTTGCACATAACGCTGCGTAATATGTTATTGAAAAAGGCGGATGGTACTGATTTAAGGTTTGATGCTGGTTGTAAATATACCCTAATCCAAAACCGTTGTGAATTACATTATCCCACGAAAGCGATGCCCCCTCGCCCACCGGAAACTTTTTAACTGTTAATGTGGCTGTTATCCATGGTGCGTATTGAAACTTTGTGGTAAGTTTACTTCTGTTTTCTAACAAATAAGCATTTACAAATTGCGGTGTAGCAAGTATTATTTTTTTAGCTATGATTTGAGTAGATTTTTTAGAAATACTATTGTAAACACAAACTACGGCTTGTTTGTTTTTAATTTTTACGCTATAAACCAAACTGTTTTTTTGAACCTTATTTTTTACATAAGGATTAAACTTTTTAGATAAAAAGTGGTTGCCCTCAGGCCACGTTAATACGTTATGGTTGCTGTTTTTTCTTGAACAAAAATAATGAATACCAGCCCATGCCGAAACTTTATCTATACCAATACCATAATCGTCTTTACAACAATAATTTAAGTACACAAAAAGGGTTTCGTTATTTAATTCATTTTTAATTAACCATTCTTTAAACGTAAATGTATCTAATTGAGTAAACTCTTTATCGGTTGAAGAGGCATTTAAAGGGATATCAAAAGCAAAAGCTCCGTCGGTACCAACAGCACTTTTATAAAATTGCATTTTTTTTTCGAATGATTCAAAGGCTTCGGTTGCTTCTTTAGTGATTCCATAAGTAGGCACCAACCCATCTTGCCAATAATTATGAATAAACAAACGTTCTTGAGGCGAAAAACAAAGATACGATTCGTTGTAAACAGGTGATCCATTATCAGAAAAATGAGTAATCACGTTACTTTCATACAAAAAATCAAGCAAATCTTTATTAGTTAGGTTTGGTAATGGCAAATAATGTGCTGCCACTGGATATTCACTTACAGCGTTTTGTTTACCTAACGAATTTCCTCCTAAATCATCTTCTAATTCTATTAATTTAAAATTTGTAACATTATTTTTGGTTAACCAACGTGCGGCCGACAAGCCCGAAATACCTCCACCAATTATTAAAATATCTTCGTGAATGGTTTCGGTTGGTTTAGGGAAATCGTTCGTGCGTAATTTATGTCCTAAAATATGATTAGTACCTGTAATTTTAAAAATTAATTTTACAACTGTTTTTTCACACGATTGAATAAACGGAAGCGCAGCAATTGCGAATAAAGTGGTTTTAAAGAATTGCCTGCGATTGCCGTTAAATTTTGCTCCATTCTTCATCAAAATACCTTACTAACGATTGGTTATCTAAACGATTAACTTCTACTTTTTCTGCTTTCATATCTTCAGAAAAAATAGTGTATTGTTTTAAATTGTAATTGTAAAATTTAAGTTGATTTAATTTGCGATTTACTTTTTCTAATCGAACCAAATTATTGGGTGAAAATAGTGCAAACCCCCATTCCCCAAACGACGGTACATAGGTGTGGTACCCTAACACGTTGGGATACACTGATGCTATGGTTTCATGTACACACCAGTACGATTTAGGCGCATAATAAGGCGAAGTTGTTTGTACCGTAACCACACTATTGGCAGTTAAACTGTTGTGTAATGTTTTATAAAAATAAGTGGTGTACAGTTTACCTAAACTATAATTTGAAGGATCTGGAAAATCGATAATAACTACATCGTATTTTTCTTTATTTTGTTGCAACCAAATAAAAGCATCGGCGTTATAAACAGTAACTTTAGAGTTATTTAATGAATTTTTATTATGCTTTGTAAGAATTTCGTTTGTTTTAAACAAATTGGTCATTCCTGCGTCTAAATCTACTAAAGTAACTTTTTTAACATCTTTATATTTTAAAACTTCGCGTACAGCTAAACCATCGCCGCCACCTAAAACCAATACTTTTGAAACCGATTTTGCTGCAGCCATTGCCGGATGTACCAATACTTCGTGGTATCGGTATTCATCTTTTGTATTAAACTGTAAATTGTTATTTAAAAACAATTGATAGTTGCCGTTGCTTTCGGTTAAAATAATACGTTGATAAGGTGTACTGTGTTTGTAAATAATATTGTTTTGATACAAATTACTTTCGGTATATTGCAATAGTTTGTTAGAGTATGCAAAAGTTGTAATTAATACAACCAAGCAAAAACCTGCTTTAACTTGCAAGGCACGCAGGTTAAAAATTTCGTTTCGTAAAAAAACACATAAGGTTATAGCTACTAAAATATTAACAATACCAAACACTAACGACGTACCCATTACGCCTAAATACGGAATTAGAAGGGTTGGAAACAAAACCGATGCTATTAATGCGCCTATATAATCAAACGTAAAAACATCTGAAACCAGTTCACGAAAGGTTACACGGTTTTTTAAAATGTTCATAAGTATAGGAATTTCCATACCTGATAAACATCCCGTTAAAAAAACAAAAAAATACAGTATGAACTGAAAATGAGATATTTTTTGAAAAAGCACAAATAAAATTACCGAGCTTAATCCGCCAATAATCCCAATTAAAAGTTCAATTTCTATAAATCGATCTATTAAATTTCTTTTTATGTATTTGGCTAAAAAAGATCCAACACCCATAGAAAACAAATAGGTGCCAATAATAAATGAAAATTGTTTAACAGAATCGCCTAATAAATAACTTGCCAATGCACCGGCTACTAATTCGTAAATTAAGCCACAGGTTGATACAATGAATACCGAAACAAGTAAAAAAAGCTGAAACCTTTTGTTTTTATCCATGTAAAGACGCACTTATAATTAAGGCAATACCTATAATAAATGCTGCAAAAACAATAGCAAGTGCTATGTTTTTATTTTGAACTATTTCTTTCCATGAATTTTCGGGCGTTAATTTTTCTACAATTAAGTACGCAATTAATAAAATTACGATTCCTACTATTGAATAGATTACCGAGTTTGTTATTCCGTTTAAAATTTGTTGCATAATTTTTTATTTATGGGAAGCTCCCGATGAATATGTACGTGATACAAAATGTGTTCTGTTACCTGTATACGAGGCGTTTTCTAATTCGGTATTAACTTTTGAAGAATTACATGTATAATTAGATATAAACAAAAAGTTACCTAGCATGTAAACTACAATAACACCAATTGCATATTTAAAAATTTCGTGATTATTATAACGCAACAAATCATTAAAATTTATAACGTTGTTAATATGGTTACGGTTAACAATACTTGTATAGTACAAATAACCAACCAAAAAAGTTAAAATTACTGCTATATAAAGCCATGCATTGCTTACACCGCCTATTTTCACTGTATAGTCCACATCATAATTTGTGGCTAACATATTTGTAGGCGCGCTGTAATGAAACGCTAAGTGATATGTTCCTTGACCAACACCGCAAAAAGTAATTTCGTTACCCGAAGCGTGGTTTTGTATGTTTGCAAAATGCTTAAAAGTTTCGGTTACGTAAGTGGCATTGGTTTTTTCATTCACTAGCGAAACATCTAATGTAACATTATCGTTTTGTACTTCGGAAATAAAAGACAACTTCACTTTTTTATCGTTTCCAACAACTTTAAAAGGGCTACTTATAAACTGTGAAACTGTTGTGTTTGATTTTACAATGCTGTTTTTATAAGTAAAACTATCAATATTATTATAATTTAAAATAAAATGAAGCAAGCCCATTACTAATGAAATTAATGCAAAAAACAACGCTAAATTTTTAAGCACACTGTTGTTATTATACAACACTTCGCGTTCTTTTACAAATAATTTTCTAAAACTGGTTTTGTTTAAATATTCGCCATGAAAAACTTCGGTAACATCTTTGTATTTTTCTACCGATAAAAATTTAGTATCGTAATATGTATTTTGAAAAGTACGGTTGTACGATTCTTCAAAAATTTTATTAAAGAATATCCCTTTTGCAGCGACAGTTTGGGCGTATTGCGCAAAATCAAAATCGTAACCCGATGTTTTGTAATTAATGGTTCCGCCAACTTTTAATTGTTCTTGCATAGCAGGTGTTAGCTCCACTTCTTCCAAAAAAGAATTAAAATCACTACCGTGTGCTAAAAAAATTAAATTTCCGTCGTAATCGCTTAAAATATATTCGTTCCAATCTACATAACTTCCTTTTTCGGTTTTGGTACAAATACCAACTATATAGTAGGTCTTCCCTTTATAAACAATACTTTCGTTAAGCTCAGCATAAACGTTTTTAAATTTTCCGTTTAATTTACCTGCATATTCGGTTGTACTTTCATTAATAAAAGATACGCTGCAACAATCGGGACAAACAAATGTTTGGGGTTTTAGTTTAGTATATGCTAATTCGGTTGTATTTAAACAATCACTGCATTGATAAGTAGTTTTCATTAGCGACGTACATTGGTTTCGTTAAGAACTTCGGCTTTAAAAAAATCTTTAAAAACAGCACCTAAATCTTCTACTTTTTGCGAATTATCGTTTAAATAATTACACAAATAAATATCTAACGTAAGTTGTTTAAATTCGGGCCACGTATGTATGCAAATGTGCGATTCTTTTAAACAAATTGCTACTGTATACCCCCCTTGGTCAAAAGTATGGTGTGATATACCTACTATTTCTAAATTAAAATTTTGAATAGTTTGTTTAGCAAAATCGATAAATTTTTGAGTTGAGGTTAACAGTTCGTTCGCAGCTACTTGCAGCGTTAATAATTTGTGTAAACCCGGATTGTAGTTTGGCATATGTGCGTAAAACCTAAGTGTTTTTTTACAAATATAAAAAAAGTAAATTAAAAACAAAAGCACGGCTTTTCACCGTGCTTTTGTGTTATATTTAAAGAAATATTATAATTGCGGACCTGCTGCAACTAATGATTTTCCTTCTTCATTATCGGTATATTGTACAAAGTTTTCTACAAATAATTTTGCTAAATCTGTAGCTTTTGTTTGCCATTCTGCAGCATCTGTGTAGGTGTTACGAGGATCTAAAATATTAGTATCTACACCTTCTAAAGCTGTTGGAACTGCTAAATTAAATATTGGAACAATACTTGTTTCTGCGTTTTCAATAGAACCATCTAAAATTCTATCGATAATTGCGCGTGTATCTTTAATAGAAATACGTTTACCAGTACCATTCCAACCTGTATTTACCATATAGGCAGTTGCTTGGTGCTCTTCCATTTTTTTAACTAACTCTTCTCCGTATTTTGTTGGGTGCAAGCTTAAAAACGCTTTTCCAAAACATGCAGAAAAAGTAGGTTCAGGCTGAGTTACTCCGCGTTCTGTACCTGCTAATTTTGCTGTAAAGCCAGATAAAAAGTAGTATTTAGTTTGTTCGGGTGTTAATTTAGAAACGGGTGGCATTACACCAAAAGCATCGGCAGTTAAAAAGATTACTTTTTTAGCATGACCTGCTTTTGAAACCGGTTTTACAATGTTTTCAATATGATCAATTGGGTAAGAAACACGTGTGTTTTGTGTAACCGAACCGTCTTTAAAATCAATTACACCATTTGCATCTAATGTAACGTTTTCTAATAAAGCATCGCGTTTAATAGCTGCAAAAATTTCTGGTTCGTGTTCTTTGCTTAAATCAATAGTTTTAGCATAACATCCACCTTCAAAGTTAAACACACCATCGTTATCCCAACCGTGTTCATCATCGCCAATTAATTCGCGTTTAGGATCGGTAGATAAAGTTGTTTTTCCTGTACCCGACAAACCAAAGAAAACAGCAACATCACCTTCTTTACCTTTGTTTGCAGAACAGTGCATTGATGCAATTCCTTGTAATGGCAAGTAGTAGTTCATCATTGAAAACATTCCCTTTTTCATTTCACCGCCGTACCATGTACCGCCAATTAATTGCATTTTTTCAGTTAAATTAAAAGCAACGTAAACTTCTGAATTTAAGTTATGTGCTTTATAATCTGTAAAAGATGTTTTTGATGCGTTAATCACCACAAAATCTGGTTCACCAAAGTTATCTAATTCTGCTTCGGTAGGGCGTATAAACATATTTTTCACAAAATGTGCTTGCCAAGCCACCTCCATAATAAAACGCACTTTTAAACGCGTATCTTCGTTTGCGCCACAAAAAGCATCAATTACATATAATTTTTTTCCAGATAACTGAGCTGCAGCATTTTGCTTTAACGCTTCCCAAGTATCTTGTGAAATTGGTTTATTATCGTTTTTCGCTTTGTCAGATGTCCACCAAATAGTATTTTCTGTAACAGCGTCTTTAACTATATATTTATCTTTAGGAGAACGTCCTGTAAAATCTCCTGTCATTACATTTACAGCACCAAGTTCTGAAACTTGCCCGCGTTCAAAACCTTCTAAATTTTGATCTGTTTCTGCTTTAAATAATTCATCATACGAAGGATTGTAAATTACTTCACTTACATTTTGTATCCCATATTTATCCAAAGAGATTGCCTTTGAAACTTCCATATCTTAAATTGTGTGTTGTATTAATAATTTGCTTACAAACTTACTAATAAATTTATTATTTTTTTTATTTATTGTTTTTTTGTTTCATTGAATAAAAAGCGGTAAAAAACCAACTTGTAATTAAAAACATGCCACCTACTGGAGTAATTGGACCTAAAAATTTAAAATTGATACCTGTTAACGCTTGTGTAGCCAATAAATATATCGACCCTGAAAATAAAAAAACGCCTACGGTTGTTAATATGCCTATGGTACGTTTATTTTTATCGGTTAAAATGCTTAATTGTGCAATTAACAATAAAAACAATGCATGATACATTTGGTATTTCACCCCAGTTTCAAAGCTTATTAACTGTGCTTCGGTTAGCACTTTTTTTAAACCATGCGCACCAAAAGCACCTAAAATTATAGCTATAAAGCCAAAAAAAGCGGCAAGCGTTACTAACTTTTTAGTCATTTTGTATTTTTTTCAAATGTACAAATCTTTCATTAAAAACCACTTTAAAAATTATTTTAAAGCATTTTAACTAACTAAACCTATTTTTTGTAATTTTATACAATAACACGATGCTTTTTTAAGCAAAAAAACATCAATCTAAAAAAAAAAAACAATGCAGGTACTTTTAGCAATTTTGCCACTTATCGCAACAGTAGTATTACTTTTTTTAGCGTATTTTGCTTACAAAATGTATAAAAAAATAATGCGCTAATTTTAAACCTTACAATTAAAAAAGCGAAGTTAACCCTTTGCTTTTTTACTTTTTTTAAGCAAGCTGGTAAATTATTTTTAGTACATTTAGCATGAAAAAAAAAATTGAATGAAAAATGTACTTTTATTTGGTTCGGGCAGATCTACTTCTTCTTTAATCAAATATTTATTAGATAGAACCGAAAAATATCAATTTAAACTTTACATTGCCGACCAAAGCATTGCTTCGATTGAAGAAAAAATTGAAAACAACCCTAATGCTTTTGCTGTTATTTTAGATATACACGATGAAGCTGCGCGTAAACAATTAATTACCCAAGCCGATGTGGTAATTTCTATGATGCCCGCTTTTTTACACCCCATTATAGCTACCGATTGTTTAAACTTAAAAAAACACTTAGTGACCGCATCGTACATTTCAAACGAATTAAAAGAAATGGATGCAGATGTAAAAGCTAATGGTTTAATTTTTATGAACGAATGTGGATTAGACCCTGGCATTGACCACATGAGCGCTATGAAGGTTTTAGATGAAATTAGAGCAAAAGGCGGAAATCCAGTACATTTTGAAAGTTTTTGCGGCGGTTTGGTTGCACCAGAATCTGACGATAATATTTGGAAATACAAATTTTCATGGAATCCACGTAATGTTGTAGTTGCAGGCCAAGGGGGTGCAGCAAAATTTTTACAACAAGGTACTTATAAATACATACCGTATCAGCGTATTTTTAAACGAACCGAATTTTTAGAAATTGATGGTTTTGGAAGGTTTGAAGCTTATGCCAACCGCGATTCCTTAGGATACCGCGAAACTTATGGTTTACAAAAGGCACATACTATTTACCGTGGCACCATGCGTAGAGTGGGCTTTTCACGTGCATGGAATATGCTGGTACAATTAGGCGTGACCGATGACACCTACACTATTGAAGATTCTGAAAACATGAGTTATCGCGAATTTATTAATTCGTTTTTGTACTACCACCCTACCGATTCGGTTGAAGTAAAATTTAGATTAACTTTAAATGTAGAACAAGACGATACGGTTTGGGATAAATTTGTTGCTCTTGATCTTTTTAATAAAGATAAAAAAGTAGGCTTAAAAAATGCCACTCCGGCTCAGATTATGGAAAAGATACTATCTGAAAAATGGACCTTGCAACCAAACGATAAAGACATGATTGTTATGTATCACAAATTTGGTTACACGATGCCTAATGTATCCGAAACCTTACAAATTGACGCTACAATGGTGTGTTTAGGCGATGATGCATTACATACAGGTATGGCTAAAACTGTAGGTTTACCGGTTGGTATTATTACCCTTAAAATTTTAACAGGCGAAATTACTACTCCAGGCGTACAAATGCCAATTACTAAAGAAGTGTACGAACCTGTTTTAAAAGAATTAGAAACTTTTGGTATTATTTTTAACGAAAAAGAAGTGCCGTATGATGGCGGTATTTAACTGATAAATTATTGCAACAAAAAACCTCGATACTTAATTTATCGAGGTTTTTTTTATAAAATTTATTTAGGAAACGTTTCTAAAACTTTTGTAACAAATTCTTTAATTCGTTCTTCTTTTTTTGTTTGTTTTTGGGTTAAGTAACCAGTACCTTTTCCTTGCCAAATTAATTCTTTATTTGCAGCCTTTAAAACATCTACATACAAAACACCTTGTGTAGAAGTTGAAACCGATTGGTACCCAGGCCCCATCATCCAAGGGTTCCAACCCCAAGGGCGATAAAAACCGTAGCCCCATCCTCCATAAAAAGTATTAACATTAACTACTTGTTTAGCATCGGTAAAAATATTAATTAACATATCAGGATTATCGCTTTTTGTAAATCCTTTTGCAGTCATTTCTTCATCGATAGCTTTAAGAATTCGCTTTTTATCTAAATCAGAAATCTGCATTTTATCAACACCACTTTTCATAAAAGCGTACGTTTTGTACTGCTGAAAATTTACATTTTTATCAAAATCGGTTTGTACTTGTACCGAACTGCAAGCAGTTAGTACAAACAAAAAAAGCACCGGTAAAAGTTTAAAAAGTTTCATAATATTTTAGTCTAAAAGTTTATCATCTACAAAATTAGGCAATGTAACTTTTAAATTAGGTTCAGCTTCCATTGCGCGTTTAATAGCAAAAACAGCCCCTTCATTTCTTGCCCAGCTACGGCGCGAAATACCGTTGTTCACGTCCCAGAAAAGCATTGATTTTAAGCGTTGTTCTGCTTCCAATGTACCATCAAGAAGCATACCAAAACCACCATTAATAACTTCGCCCCAACCAACGCCGCCGCCATTGTGAATAGAAACCCAAGTAGCTCCACGGAAACTATCGCCAATTACATTGTGTATTGCCATATCGGCTGTAAAACGTGATCCGTCGTAAATATTTGAAGTTTCACGGTAAGGAGAATCGGTTCCAGAAACATCGTGATGGTCACGACCTAACACAACAGGTCCAATTTTACCTTGGTTAATAGCATCGTTAAAGGCTTTGGCAATATTCATACGTCCTTCAGCATCGGCATATAAAATACGTGCTTGCGAACCTACAACCAATTTATTTTCTTGCGCGCCACGAATCCACTGAATATTATCTTTCATTTGTTGTTGAATTTCAGCAGGCGACGTTTTAATCATTTCTTCTAAAACAGAGCAAGCAATTTCGTCGGTTTTTTGTAAATCTTCAGGATTATTAGATGCACATACCCAGCGGAAAGGACCAAAACCATAATCAAAACACATTGGCCCCATAATATCTTGTACATACGATGGATATTTAAATTCGCGTCCTAACGTAGGATTAGGGTTCATAACATCGGCACCTGCACGACTTGCTTCAAGTAAAAAGGCATTTCCGTAATCAAAGAAATAAGTTCCTTTTGCTGTATGTTTATTAATTGCAGCTGCATGACGACGTAAAGTTTCTTGCACTTTTTCTTTAAACAATTCGGGTTGATTAGCCATCATTTCATTTGCTTCTTCAAACGAAATTCCAACAGGGTAATAACCACCAGCCCATGGGTTGTGTAGTGATGTTTGATCGGAACCTAAATCAATATGTAAATTTTCTTTATCGAATTTTTCCCAAACGTCAACAATATTACCTAAATAAGCAATAGAAACGACTTCGTTATTTTGTTGGGCAATTTTAACTCGATTTACTAATTGATCTAAATCTTCAATAATTTCGTGTATCCAACCTTGCTCATGACGAATTTTAGTAATTTTTGGATTAACTTCGGCACAAACCGTAATACAACCTGCAATGGTACCCGCTTTTGGTTGTGCACCACTCATTCCGCCTAAACCACTTGTTACAAACAAGTTTCCTTTAGGTTCTTTACCAATTTTTCTAAAACCATTTAAAACGGTAATGGTTGTACCATGCACTATACCTTGTGGGCCAATATACATGTACGAACCAGCAGTCATTTGGCCATATTGTGTTACGCCTAAGGCATTAAATTTCTCCCAATCGTCTGGTTTAGAATAATTAGGAATCATCATTCCGTTTGTAACTACAACACGTGGCGCGTTTTTGTGCGATGGAAATAAGCCCATTGGATGTCCCGAATACATTACTAAAGTTTGCTCATCGGTCATTTCGGCTAAATATTTCATGGTTAATAAATATTGAGCCCAGTTGCTAAAAACAGCACCGTTACCTCCATAAGTTATTAATTCATGTGGATGTTGCGCTACAGCGTAATCTAAATTATTCTGTATCATCATTTGTATAGCTTTTGCTTGTAATGATTTTCCTGGATATTCATTTATATCGCGAGCGTACATGCGGTATTGCGGACGAAAACGATACATATATATACGTCCGTATTTTTCTAATTCTTCTTTAAATTCAGGAATTAAAGTTTGGTGTTGTTGTGGTTCAAAGTAACGCAATGCATTACGCAACGCTAATTTTTTTTCTTCGTTAGTTAATATTTCTTTGCGTTTTGGTGCATGATTTATGGTTGCATCGTAAACTGCAACTGGTGGTAATTGGGTTGGTATACCCTGAAGAATTTCCTCTTGAAACGTCATAACTTGTTTTGTATTTTTCTTTATTTTACCTATTAATTTACTGTAACCGTAAGGGCAATGTTTACATCCGCTAACACAACAATACCCTCTGTCTAACAGGTATTTTTCTGTAAAAATACGGTACCCTTCTGGCGAAAGATAAAAATCTTCCCCTTCAATTAATTCTTTTTTCATAATAACCACAAATTTAGTGATAAATTTTATTTTAGCAGCCTAAGCAATTTGTGTTTTAAAATACAATCGTGTTATTTAAAAATAATACCTTTGTTTTATGTGGTTAATTAAAACAAATTTTATAATTCCTAAGGGTTTTTCGGGCATTACGTTGTATCCGTTTGTTTTTGCGCACAAAAGAACTACTTTTAATAATGTGTTTATTAATCATGAAAAAATTCATTTAAGGCAACAATTAGAACTGCTTATTGTTCCTTTTTTTGTTTGGTATTTTTTTGAATTTTTATTTCGATTGATTCAATTTAAAAACAAAAAAACAGCTTACCGAAACATTTCGTTTGAAAAAGAAGCTTATGCAAACGAAAAAAACGAAAACTATCTTAAAAACAGAAAAATGTACACTTTTTTACGCTATTTATGATTGAACCTCAACAAAATGCCTTCAACCAAAAAATTAATATTCCAAATAATTTTGGAATTGAAGTATATGTAAAAAGAGAAGATGTTTTACACAGCGAAATATCGGGAAATAAATTTAGAAAATTAAAATACAATTTGCTTGAAGCTAAAAAGTTAGGTTTTACCAAATTACTTACTTTTGGCGGTGCATATTCTAACCATATTGCAGCTGTAGCAGCGGCTGGGAACGAATTTGGGTTTGAAACTATAGGTATTATTCGCGGCGATGAATTACACGATAAATTTTTACAAAACCCTACTTTAAACCAAGCGTCAAAAAACGGCATGCAATTTAAGTTTGTTTCGCGTACACAATACCGCAACAAAACCGATATTGATTTTATTGAAAATTTAAAAGCCAAATTTGGTACTTTTTATTTAATTCCCGAAGGCGGCACTAATGAATTTGCTGTAAAAGGATGCCAAGAAATTTTAACCGAAACCGATTTTATGTTTGATTATATTTGTTGCGCAGTAGGTACCGGTGGCACCATAGCTGGTATTATAAATAGTTTAAAACCACACCAACAAGCTATTGGTTTTCCGGCTTTAAAAGGCGATTTTTTACAAAATGACATAAAAAAGTTTTCAAAAAACAATCAATGGAAATTGGTAACTAACTATGATTTTGGAGGTTACGCAAAGATAAATGAGCAGTTGAAACAATTTATGAAGCATTTTTTTGAAAAAAATTTAATATCTTTGGATCCTATTTATACGTCAAAAATGTTTTTTGGTGTAATAGATTTAATTTCAAAAGGGTATTTTAAACCTAATTCTAAAATAATTTTAATACATACCGGAGGTTTACAAGGGCTTCAATCAAACATCGCTGAAATATGAAGAAAGTTTTATCTGTATTATTTACAGGATTGATTTTAATGAGTTGTAGTGCAGCTCATACCACAAATGTTAAAGAAAAAATTGCAAAAGAATACGGCAAAAACAACAATAAAAAGAAAGTAGTTGTTAAAACCCGCTCAGAAAGTATTAAAAGTACACAATCGCCCGAAAAAAAATTAAAATCTCCCATAAATAAAGAAGAAACTTTAATTGCTACTTCAAAAATAAACGTTTCAAAAAACACCATTGAAAATTATATTGATACCTACGCTGCAGTTGCAATGTATAATATGAAAAAATACGGCATACCGGCAAGTATTAAAATGGCTCAGGGTATTTTAGAATCAGGGTCGGGTAACGGACACTTATGTATTGCTGCCAACAACCATTTTGGTATAAAATGTAAAGAAGAATGGACAGGCGAAACCATTTCGCACACCGATGACGCACCCAATGAATGTTTTAGAAAATACAATAACGCTTTAGAATCGTACAATGATCATTCTGAGTTTTTAGTAAACCGCGTGTATTACAAAAATTTATTCAACTTAGAAATAAGCGATTACAAAGCATGGGCAAACGGCTTAAAACAAGCTGGTTATGCAACTGACCCTAACTATCCACAAAAATTAATCAGTATTATAGAACGATACAAATTGTATGAATTAGACCAAAAGGTGTTAGGCAAAGACTATGTAAAAATTAATTATACCGAAAACATCCAAACAACTGCATTTGTACCTAATTCAGAACACGTTTATACGGTACAAGCCGGCGACACACTTTACGCAATTTGTCAAAAATTTAATTCATCAATTGATGATGTTAAACGTTTAAATAATTTATCAACCAACACTATTTCTGTAGGACAAACAATAAAAATACAATAAAATGTTATACAAACGTAGCAGCGAATTATTCGTTGAAGCATTAAAATATATACCGGGAGGAGTTAATTCTCCCGTTCGTGCGTTTAAATCGGTAGGTGGAACGCCGATTTATGTAAAAAAAGCCAATGGAGCTTATTTATATGATGAAGACAACAACCAATATATTGATTATATAAATTCATGGGGCCCCATGATTTTAGGTCATGCTTATGAACCTGTGGTTAATGCTGTAATTGAAAAAACAAAACAAGGAACATCGTTTGGAACACCAACCGAAATTGAAACCGAAATTGCTCAACTAGCTGTTTCAATGGTTCCTAATATCGATAAAATTAGATTTGTAAATTCAGGTACCGAAGCTTGTATGAGTGCCGTGCGTTTGGCGCGTGGCTTTACCAATCGTGAAAAAATAATTAAATTCCGTGGTTGTTATCACGGGCATTCCGATTCGTTTTTAATAGCAGCAGGTAGTGGTTTATCTACATTTGGGGTTCCATCTAGTCCTGGTGTTACCAAAGGAACTGCGCAAGACACTTTGTTAGCTAATTTTAACGATATTGAGTCTGTAATTGAATTATTTAAAGCAAATCCAAACCAAATTGCTGCCATTATTATAGAACCAGTTGCAGGAAACATGGGGTGTGTACCACCAGTAAACAATTTCTTACAAAAACTACGCAGTATTTGTGATGAAAATGGCACCTTATTAATTTTTGATGAAGTTATGACAGGTTTTCGTTTAGCAAAAGGCGGGGCACAAGAGCTTTATAACGTAACTGCTGATATTGTTTGCTTTGGCAAAGTAATTGGCGGCGGCTTACCTGTTGGTGCATTTGCAGCGCGTACCGAAATTATGGATTATTTAGCACCTGTTGGTCCGGTTTACCAAGCAGGCACGCTATCGGGCAATCCATTGGCAATGGCTGCTGGTTTGGCAATGTTGCAAGCAATTAATAACGATACCGAACTATTCAATCGTTTAGAAGAAAAAACCGCTTATTTAGAAGCTGGTATTCGCAACGTACTTACCCAAAACAACAAAACGTTTACTATTAACAGAGTAGGTTCTATGATTTCGGTTTTCTTTTGCGATATCACTGTTGAAAATTACGAGGATGCTGCAAAAGCCGATACACCTGAGTTTAAAAAATTCTTTCACGATTTGTTAGAACGCGGCGTGTACATTGCTCCGTCTAGCTACGAAACTTGGTTTATTACCGATGCACTAACTTATGATGATTTAGACAAAACTATTGAAGTAATTAACGAAGTAACTAAATAAAAAAAACACCCCTAAAAATTTAATTGTTAGGGGTGTTTTTTTATTTATCAATCCATAATCACAATGTTATTACCTTTCTTTTTACCTGCAAATTTTTCTAATTTATAGGTTAATGAAAACATAATGTATTGTTTTAAAATGGTATTTTGTGTATCTGATATAGATGTAGGCGAAACACTTCTGCGTACGCTTTGGTTTTGATTTAAAATATCGTAAATTTTTACTTTTGCTAAAAAACGTTCGTTGTAAAAATTATATCCTAAGCTGGCATTCCAAAGTAAAAAATCTTTTCTAAAATTACTTGAAAGATTTGAATTGTATTCATAAACTATATCGCTTCCAAAAACTACATTTTTAGGCATGTACGATGTTACCATTAAACCTGCTTTGTGCGTAAAATAATTTGACTGATTTACTGTAAAGTTTTCATAGTTTGTTTTACTTACACTATAAGCATAATTAGGTTGTATAGTTAGCTTTTTATCAATATCTAAAGTAACATTTACTTTTGGTCCGTAACTTTTGCTATTTGCTGTGTATGCAACATTATTTAAAACACCTTTATTTAAATCACCACTAAAATTAAAGCCTGCGCTTAACGATAATTTATTTTTATCGCTTAATTTATAACTTTTGTTGTAATTAAAGCCAGACCAATAATGATACGTATTGTAAACATTAATATAGGTTGATGTTGCTACAAAATTTTCATCATATGCAACCGTATTATCAATATTTCGTGAACTATACGTTCCGCCACCATAAAAATAATAACCCGAACGCGATTGCCAATCATAATTATTAAAACTTAAATAAACGTTGTGTTCTTTGCTTGTTTTTAAATCTTTATTTCCTTTTGATTTGAACAATGGATTTGATAAGTCTTCGTATTCTAACAATTGATTTAAAAACGGACTTCTTTCGTTATAGGAATAATTGGTGTAAATTCTTTTTGACTTTCCTAATTCAACACTTGCATTTGCGTCAATTTCTGGCAAAATATCTAAACGCTTGTTTATATAATGATTATTGTTGTAAAACGATGTTACATTGCAGTTATTAAAACCAGTTCCAACAGTTAAACTTAACCACAATTTTTCGGTATTTATTTGATAACCTACACTTGGTTTTGTTATGGTACCTTTTAAACTATTTGCGTATGATAGTAAATTATTATAATTTGTAAAACTATTGTTTGCAGTATTAAAATCAAAAGTACCTTTACCTTGATAATCATTTTGCCAGGTTGTATCGTATTTAAATGTTAACGATTGGCTTTTATTTATAGGTTCGCGATAAATTGCATTAACTGTATATTCATCGGAATGTCTTGTTGCTTGTATTTGTTGATTTCGAATATCATCTGCAGCCGTTGACTGAAAGAAATAAGCCGCCGAATTTTTTAACTGATTGGTTTTATTTTGTGAATTTTTGTTTTCAAGACCAAAACTAACACTACGCCCTTTTTTCTTGAATCTTCGGGCTAATAAAATTTCGTTATCAAAACTGTAAGTATCAAGGTTTAAAATATCGTTGTTGTTTGACTTGTTTAAATCTTCGCCAAATTCATTTTTAGTTTGGCTAGCACTATTTGTATGTGTTGTGCTTATGCCTCTTTTAAAATTTGGAACAATTGTTAAGGTTGATAACGAATCTATTTCCATTTCAATATCGTAATTAAATGAATGATTTGTAGCTTTTGATTTTAATTCAGAACTTGATTCGGTTACAAACCTATTTTCAGGTAATAAATTTTCGGTTCGTGTTTTGTTTTTATTGTTATTTTCAACTTCGTTAAACAAGTAATTCATACTTACTTTGTTTTTTTTACCCCAATTATCGCTATAATTTAACCCAATCATATCGGTTTGACTGATTCCTTTTTGTCCGCCAAAATTTAATCCATTTACACTAAACGATCCGTCTGATGACCAACTAGAATAAGTGTTTCTACCACCCGACATGTTGTCCATAATTTCGTTGGTTGAAAAGCCTTGAGAATTAATATTATTAGAAGAACCCAAAAAACTTATTTTAAAATCGTTTTTAAAATAATTGAACAATAAAGACGATTCGTAACGATCATCTGTGCCATATCCAGCAATAAAACGCCCAAACAAACCTTTGTTTTTATCTTCATCAATTGTAAGATTTATTGTTTTAGCATTGCCAGTTGCTTGTGCACCTGTAATTTTTTCTTCTTTGGTTTTTGTATCGGTAATTTGTACTTTGTTAATAATGTCTTTAGGTAAATTTTCAATTGCAACTTTACCATCGGCACCAAAAAATGGTATTCCGTTTACCAACACATTATTTACTTCTTTACCGTTTACTTTTATTTTACCAGCTTCATCAATTTCAACTCCTGGTAGTTGTTCTAATAATTCTTTTACAGTAGCATCGGGGCGTACTTTAAACGATGCGGCATTAAATTCTAAAGTATCTTTTTTTACGCGAATTGGAGCTGCATCGGTTACAATTACCAATTCATCCATTACATCAGATGTTGGTTGCATGGTAATTACACCTAAATTTAAAATTTGCTTTAAATCTTCAATTTTAGTGGAATAATCTTCATAACCTAAATATGAAACGGTTAAAAAACTTGGTTCGTTTGCTTTTTTTATGGGAATTTTAAAATTGCCCAAAACATCTGTAATTGTGTAATCTAAAAGTGTTGAATCTTTTTGTGCTGATAAGTAAACTGTTGCTGATTCTATTGGAACTTTTTCTAAAGTTAGAACTTTGCCCGAAATTTCATTTTTTTGTGCAAAAAGCATTGTACTACAAAAAATAGCAAATAATAATAGTGTGTTTTTCATTAAATATTTTGTTTTATATTTTAGTTAACGATTAATTTATAAAAAAAGTATAAAAAAAAGAACATAATTTAACAACTATGTTCTTTTTAATGCGTTACAATTTAAAACACTATAATTCTCTTACTCTTCCTGGCATCATCATACGATTCATTCTGTTTGTTTTTTTTGTAGAATTTCCAAATTGGTTAAATTTCCAAGTTAGCGAAAACATTACATAACGCTGTAAAACGGTGTTTTCTTGATCTACAATTGTAGTTGGATTAATTACACGTGATGTTCCAATATTTCTATTCAACAAATCGTACACTTTAACTTTAGCAGTTAAGGCTTTGTTTAAAAAGGTATATGAAACGGCTGTATTCCACAATAAAAAGTCTTTTTTAAAACCTGGCGCTATGTTAGAATTGTACGTATAACTAAAATCGTTACCAAATGTAAAATTCTCTGGCCAATAGGTGGTTGTTTGCAACATTAAATTATGACGCACATAACTGGTTTCGGCTAATTGATAATTTTCATAATTGGTTTGATTGTACGATAAATTATACGATGGTGAAATACTTAAAATTTCGCCATAATCCCAAGAAGCATAAACGTTTGGCGAAATTGTTACACTATTAGCATCGTATAAAACACCATTTGCATATCCTTTTTGCTTGTCTAGTGAAACTCTACTTCCGGTACCGTAACGAATAGTGTGCTCATTAAATTTATACGACTTGTTCCAATGAAAAAACAAAGAAGTGTTGAGCGCACCCGAAACATTTGTATACGTTGTGGTACGTTTACGATTTTCGTTAAACAAGGTTGATGAAACAATTTGTGAATTGTAAAAACTTCCACTTAAATATACACTCCACCCTGATCGCATTTGAAAATTGTAATTTCTAAAAGCTACATTTACACGGTGATATTGTTCTTGATCTAAATTTTGGTTCCCAATATAGGTTTGTAAAGGATCGTTTAAACGTTCATAAGGTAAAATTTGAGTTGCCGATGGATTACTTACATTGTAATTGTAACCAACACTAAAATTTTTGCTTTTATCTAACTTATATCTAAAATTTCCACGAATATAAGGAGCAACAAAATCACGTGATACATTGTAATTTGTATTCATATACAATGCATTTGCGTTAAAATTAGCAATACTTAAGCCCGAATCAAAATACCAATTAAACATATCCGATTCGTATTTTAAGCCAACTGCAGGTTTATTTGTTACCGTTTTAGTTTGCGTTTGGTTTGATAATAAAGCGTTAAAGTCGGTGAAATTATTGCTAACTTCATTAAAGTTATAAGTATTTAAACGATCGGTTTCATTGTTTAAATCTATTGTATAGGCAAGATCAACAAACATTTTTGATGAAATTGGTTGCGTATAAGCCGCTCTCAAGCTGTATTGATCTTGCGTGCTGTTTGAAAGTTCTTGCTGATTACGAATATCGTTTGTTGGTGTATTTTGGTAAAATAACGTTGCTGAATTAGTTGTTCCTAAACCATTTGTTTTTGAGTTATTATTTGTTAGTTCTAAACTTAGGTTTTTACCTTTATCATTCAATTTTTTGTTGAATTCGATACTGTTTTCAAACGTAAAATTATCTGTTTTAGAGAACGATTTTTCTGTACTTTCATTTAACAACTCGCCCGAATTTTCTACCGATTTTGAGTTACTTACCGAACTTAATTCATTTGTGTTTGCAGTAATTGTAGGATTTACAAAAACATTTGTTGTTGGGTTAATTTTATATTCTAAACGCAAATTAGCATTGTGATTTGTGTTATTATTCAAGCGCGTTGATGCCGATTCGGTAATAAAATCACCATCGGGCAAAAGATTAATTACCCTAGAACGATTGCTGTTTTTATTTTGGGTATCTTTAAAATAGTAGCTTGCATTGGTTTCTAAATCTTCAAAAAATTGATCTGAATAATTAAAACCTATCATATTAGTACGGGTAATTCCGGTACTGTTTCCAAAGCCCATTGCACCACCTGAACGGCCTCCAAAACTTAAGAATTGACTGCGACCTCCACCCATGTTATCAAATATTTCATCCATTGAAAAACCTTCAGAATTTATGTTATTTGCCGAAGCTAAAACCGAAATTTTTCGATTGCCTTTAAAATAATTAATCAATCCGCTAGATTCATATCTGTTTGCATTGTAAATAACACTACCAATACCAGCGCTTAATTTTGCCATTAAACCTTTGTTTTTGTCTTCATCAATAGTAAAATTGATACTGGCGTTTTCGCTTTTCGCTTTTCTTCCCGAAAATTCTTCGCTTTTAGTTTTATGGTCGGTAACTTGAATTTTCTTAATTAAATCGGCAGGTAAGTTTTGTAATGCAATTGTACCATCGGCATTAAAAAAAGGCTTTCCGTTTACTAAAATCTGACTTACTTCTTTACCATTTACGGTAATTTTTTTATTGGCGTCAATTTCTACTCCAGGAAGTTCTTTCAACAAAGCTTCCACATTAGCATCAGGGCGCACTTTAAACGAAGATGCATTAAATTCAATGGTATCCGTTTTTACGCGAATTGGTGCATCGGTAACAATTACAATTTCCGAAAGCAAATCACTATCAAGTGTCATTTGAATAGTTCCTAAATCTTTAGAAGCCATTAACTGCTGAAATTTTTCAACTTTATTTTTAAACCCTAATTGCGAAAAAGTTAAAAAAGTAGGTTCGCTAACCGTTTTTAAATCTAAAGCAAAATCGCCCGAAGCATCGGTTGCAGCGTATTGAATTAAGGTTGAATCTTTTTCTTTAGAAAGATACATGGTTAAATCGGAAACAGGTTCGTTTTTTTCGTTAACTACCTTTCCTTTTAACTGAATATTTTGTGCAAAAATGCTTGTTGTACAAAATATACACAAAATGGTTACATAAAAATATATTTTCTTCATTCTAAATAATTGAAAAACAAAAATAAAGCGATTTTTCAAAATAAAAATGAAAAATCGCTTATAAAAAACAATTAGGGTTAGATTAGTTGTTTTGTTTTTTAAATCTTACTATTTTTTTTCTTTTTATTGCGTCCGTACCAAATCATAAAACCAGTAACTGGTAAGCTTGCACACAACAAACTAACAATAAAAGCTAATATTTTTGTTGGTAAACCACCAATTGCACCTACGTGAATATCGTAATTGGCATTTACCATTTTTTCTCCAAAATCTTTATCTTCTGGGTTGCGCGCATGAAGCAATTCACCCGAATTTTCATCAAAAATTAAGTTGCTGTTTTTGTAATAAGTATTTGGTAAATGGCGCACATATACTTCAAAATTTGGATGTTCATGATCGTCTAAATGTTCATGACCCAAATCTAAAGCAAACATATAAGCGTTGGGATACAATTGTTCTACTTTTGCTGCCATTTTATCTAAAGTAGTATCGTTTCTTAATGCAAGAGGCGCTGTGGTTTTAATATGTGAAAAATCGGGGTATTGTGTTTTTCCACCCGAAAAAACAACGTAAATCATTGCTTGTATAAAAAAGAAGGCATAAAACAATCCTGTAATAGAGAAAATTAATGCAAAAAACGATGTATAAAACCCAATAATATTGTGTAAATCGTAATTTTTACGTTTCCATTTTGTAATGTTTTTCCACTGAAACCAAAAGCGTTGTTTACGTGCTGCTTTATTTTTTGGCCACCATAAAATAATGCCCGAAATAAGCATAAACACAAAAATGAGTACGGGAATACCTGTTGCCCATTTACCCCATTCAGAATTTAAAAGAAAACCCCAATGCAAATTTTTTACAATATTAAAAAAGCTATATTTTTCATCGTAAACCTGTAAAACTTTACCATTGTATGGGTTTACATAAGCAAATTTATAAACAGGGTATTCATCAAAATAATTCCAAGCACTTGTGTTGTGTTCAAAATAATAAAATTGGTACGAAAGCGATCGATCAATTGGTATATTAACCCAATGTATAGGGTATTTTTCTTGTACTTGTTGTTGAACTAAATTTTCTAACTGTCTTAAAGGCAGCTTTGTTTTTTGCTGAAAATTAGGTTCGTTATGATGCATGTATTCCTTGCGTTGAATGCTTTCAATTTCATCTTTAAAAACATACAAAGCTCCGGTTATTGATATAAAAAATACAATAGAACCAATAAGCAAGCCGAACCAAAGGTGCAGCTTGCCAATTGTTTTTTTTAATTTAAAACCTGTGTTTTTTTGGTTATTTTTTGCCATTAAAATTTATAGTTTAAGCCTAACGAAATAGAACGTGCAAATTGTGGACTAACTGTTGACCAACCCGTGAAATACTTTTCGTTAGTTACGTTATCTACTTTTAAAACAGCGCTGTATTTTTCTGCATTGTATGATAATGCCATGTTAAAAACCGTATAACCTGGCAAAGCAAACGTACCAATATTTGCTCGGTTAAGTGTTAATAATTCGCTAGCAGAATTAGCACCTAATCCTAGACCAAAATTCTTTAATGCACCATTTTGAACGGTATAATTTGCCCAAAAGTTAAATACATTTTCTGGTCCTGCTTCTTCAGTTCTTAAACCTAAATAACCAGCCGTTGGATCGTCTTTAGTAACTTTATTATTGTTATGGCTATAACCAGCAACAATATTTAAACCGTTTATTGGGCTGCCTAAAACACTCATTTCAAAACCTTTACTTTGCACTTCACCCGCTTGAGTAGTATCTACCCCACTGCCCATTAATTTATTTTTAACGGTAATATCGTAATAACTTGCAGTTACTGACAAACGATCTTTAATTAAACTTGCTTTTGTACCAATTTCCCACTGATTTGCTTGCTCTGGATCAAAATAACGCAATTCACGACCGGTTACATTTCCATTGGTATCTGTTATATCAATTGCAGTAGCATCTAAATATTTAAAACCGTTCATGTAGTTAGCAAAAACCGACAATTTATCTTGAATTGGTTGATAAACGATACCTAATTTTGGCGAAAATGTTGTTTTGGGTTTAAGATCTTCTGTTGAATAAGCAGTTGGCTGACCGGTAAAGTGATCGGCACGTAAACTAATCATTGCTGATAGATTAGGTAAAAACTCCATTACATTTGAAAAATACGCACTGTAAATTTTAGTTTCAGCAGATTGCAACGCTGCCGAAGTTCCTAATAAAGCGGCATCAACATGTGGTGTAGTTAATTTACCTGCCATTGTATCGTTTTGGTCGATTAAAGAAACCGTTCCAAAAGCTGCCCAACCAGTACCACCTACTGAAAATTTACGTTGAAAATAATCTAAACCAGCAACTAATTTATTTTTAACCGAACCTATTGCATAAGTTCCTACAAAATTTTGTTGAATACCTGTTACGTTAGTTTCAGCTTCGCCTTTTGTTATAAAACGAGTAAACTCATTTCCATTTGCAGAATCCCACAAATATTGGTAGTAACCATTTGTTTTAGCATTACTTTTAGTTACAATGGTTGTTGATGTCCAGTTTTTTGCTAACTGATACTCTGCATAAGCTTGTAAATTAAAAGCTGGATTTTTTATAGTTAAATCGTTGCTTGTAAACGAATTTTTATAATTTTTCTCAAATAAATCAATTGATTGAAACGATAACGGACTGTATCTACTTAAAAAGATCATAGGTGCATTAGCCGCTTCTGAACTTTTAATTTCGGTGTTTACAAAAAAGGTTAATTTATCGTTTGCAATAAATTTTAATGAAGGTGCAAAATAAAGCGATTTATTAAAACCAGCATCTTGAAAAGAATTGCGGTAATTATAAGCAGTATTTATACGTAAAAAAGTTTGCTTGTTTAAAGGCGTATTAATATCGGCTGTTACTCGGTTTAAACCATACGAACCGTTTGTGTACCCCATTTCGCCCCCAAAAGTTTGAAAAGGTTTTTTTGCTGTTATATTAATTAAACCACCGTACGAAACAACGTTTCCGCCGTACATAGTACCCGATGGTCCTTTAATAACCTCAACACTTTCAATATTTGCAGGATCTAAACTACCGTTTGTAAAGCTAGGCATACCGTTTAACAAACGCGGTTGTGTAGAAAAACCACGCATGGTATAAAATTCAGCTCCATCGCTACCACGCCCTGTTGATTCCCATAAACGTGTAACTCCAGTAGCATTTTTTAAAGCATCGCTAAAAGTAGTAACTACTTGTTCTTTTAAAATGTTTTTACTAATTACATTGTAAACTTGCGGGTTTTCAATGTCTTTCAAAGGCATTTTGTTTGATGAATTTACGTTTTTTTGAAAGTAAGCTTCAATAACTAATTCATCTAAATTACTTGATTTTATAGAATCGGTAACTTGTGCATTTGTATCTATAGTTGCTGCAACAGCTGGTAATAATAGTAGTAACTTTTTCATCTTTAAAAAATTTACTGCAAAAGTAAAATCTGTTTTTATTTAAAACAAATAAAAATAAGATTTTTTTAGAAAGAATCTAAATAACAAAAAAACTTTCCAATAATATTTGAATAAACTACATTGCATATAAAGAAAAACATGTTGATATGTTGATATGTTGATATGTTGATATGTTGATATGTTGATATGTTGATAATACTATAAACATAAAGTTAAAAATCCTTTTAAAAACGAAATCTATTTTAAATATAAATAGGATTTGAAAATAACACACACAAGCAGTTGTAGTTGAAACTAATAGTTAAAAACGTTTCATTAAATTAATATTAAAACAAAAGTAAAATGAATAAACTATCAAAAAATCAATTTATATTATTAAACATAATTATATTAATTGTGATGCTTGTTTCAGGGGCTTTTTTGTCTAAACTTACGCAATTATTTTTAACAAGTGTATTTTTATTGTTATCATCGTTGTTTTTATTTAGCAAATCGCCTTTTTCTAAAAAAATAAGTTTAGCAATCATTTTTCTACCCTTATTATTGCTATATGCCAGTATGTATATTTATGATTTAATTGAGGAAGACGGTTTTTTGGGAAAACCATTTTTCTGGAGTTATTTATTGGTTGCGGTTTTGGTGTATGTAAATAATGTTTATAAAATTTCTAAAACCAAAATAATTACCTTTTTTATACCTTTTTGCCTACTTTTAACTGCTTATGTATATTATTCAAGAACAGAAAACGAAAAAGCAAAAATTGAAACTTCGCAATTAAAAAGTGTTACATTTTTAGATGAGAAAGGAATAGAAGTTCCAATAAATGCTTTTCAAGGCAAATTAACGTTATTTGAATTTTGGACTACATCTTGCAGCCAATGCCCCGAAAGTATTGCTAATTTTCAGAATTTAGCCAACATATATAAATCAAACAAAAATATTGATTTTAGGGTTGTAAATATCAACTTAGGTAAACGCCATAATAATGAAAGGTTTACCAAAATTGAATCAACAATATATTTGAATAAATTATATACTGATAAACAAATTTATAGGCAACTAAATTTTAATGTGGCGCCTACATTATTAATTATAAATGCTAAAAACGAAGTAGTATATTTTGGCTATCCAAATTTCACTAAGTTCACACAAAATTATTTACCTAATATTGTAGAGAAAGAGTTAGCTAAAATGTAAATAACAAAAAAAAACGCTTTCACAAAATGAAAGCGTTTTTTATATTTTAGACTGATAATTAATCATTTAATTTTAAAACTGCCATAAATGCCGATTGCGGTATTTCTACATTACCAACTTGGCGCATGCGTTTTTTACCTGCCTTTTGTTTTTCTAACAATTTACGTTTACGCGAAATATCACCACCGTAACATTTAGCGGTTACGTCTTTACGTAAGGCTTTAATAGTTTCACGCGCAATAATTTTAGCACCAATTGCTGCCTGAATAGGAATATCGAATTGTTGACGAGGAATTAATTCGCGTAACTTTTCGCACATTTTTTTACCAATGTGATACGCATTATCTTCGTGAATTAAAGCCGAAAGTGCATCTACATTTTGTGCATTTAACAACACATCTAAACGTACTAATTTAGACTGGCGCATACCAATTGGGTGGTAATCAAACGATGCATATCCTTTTGAAACCGTTTTTAATCTGTCGTAAAAATCAAATACAATTTCTGCCAAAGGCATATCAAAGTTCAATTCTACTCTACTTTCGGTTAAATACGTTTGGTTGGTAATTTGTCCGCGTTTTTCAATACACAAGCTCATTACTTGTCCTACAAAATCAGATTTTGTTATAATGGTAGCTTTAATAAAAGGTTCTTCTACACGATCTAATTTCGATGGTTCTGGTAAATCAGATGGGTTGTTTACAATTAAAGCAGTATCTGGATCTTTTTTAGTATATGCAAAGTACGATACGTTGGGTACGGTTGTAATAACCGTCATATTAAATTCACGCTCTAAACGTTCTTGAATAATTTCCATGTGCAACATTCCTAAGAATCCACAACGGAAACCAAAGCCTAAAGCAGCTGAACTTTCGGCCTGAAAAACCAACGAAGCATCATTTAACTGTAATTTTTCCATAGATGCACGCAAATCTTCATAATCTTCGGTATCAACAGGGTAAATTCCAGCAAAAACCATTGGTTTAACATCTTCAAATCCAGAAATTGCCTTTGTGGTAGGGTTTGCAGCATCGGTTACTGTATCACCTACTTTTACTTCTTTTGCTTCTTTAATTCCAGAAATTAAATAACCAACATCACCTGCCGAAATTTTTTGCTTAGGAACTTGGTTTAATTTTAAAGTACCTATTTCATCGGCAAAATATTCATTGCCGGTTGCCATGAATTTAATTTTCTGATTCTTTTTAATTTCGCCATTTATTACTCTAAAAATAACTTCAATTCCACGGAAAGGATTGTAATGAGAATCAAAAATTAAGGCTTGCAAAGGTTCATCAACGTTGCCTTTTGGAGCAGGAATACGCTCAATAACCGCTTCTAAAATATTTTCTACCCCAAAACCCGTTTTACCCGATGCATGTATAATATCTTCAATTTTACAACCTAATAAATCTACAATATCATCGCTAACTTCTTCAGGGTTAGCACTTGGTAAATCAACCTTATTTAATACCGGAATAATTTCTAAATCGTGCTCTAAAGCTAAATAAAGGTTTGAAATAGTTTGTGCTTGAATACTTTGCGCTGCATCAACAATTAACAAAGCCCCTTCGCATGCTGCAATAGAACGTGAAACTTCGTACGAAAAATCAACGTGTCCTGGGGTGTCAATTAAGTTTAAAATATAGGTTTCGCCTTTATATTTGTATTCCATTTGTATAGCGTGACTTTTAATGGTAATACCACGTTCACGCTCTAAATCCATATTATCTAAAAGTTGCGCCTGTGCTTCACGTGCGGTTACTGTTTGCGTAGCATCTAACAAACGATCGGCCAAGGTACTTTTTCCGTGGTCAATATGGGCTATAATACAAAAGTTTCTAATGTTTTTCATCTAAGTAAAAATGTAATAAAATAAATTGTTCTTTGGGCGTGCCGTTCGTCGTTCCTCCTTCGTCGGGCTATACGCTACAAGTCCTCATTCTTGCGGGCTTTTCGCTTCTATCCCTCACGCAGTTTCCAAAGGCTACAAAGTGCAAATATAGTTTATTTTTTGTAGCTTTTTAAAAATAAAAACCCTATTAAGTTTTAAAGCTAATATGGTTAAAATAACTATTTATTTAATTTATACTTATTTAATAATTTCAATAATATCTTGAGCTGGGTATTCTGTTCCATTATAATTTACACTAGTAATATAATTATAAGTTCCATTTACAAGGCTATAATAATAATGAACAGTAATAGTGTCATATTTATTTTCATTATATTTTAATTTATAATACGCTATTGCAGATTTATTTGGTTCGTCAAAAGCATAAGTACGTCCAAAAAAAAGATCTAAACTATTATTACCAATGCTACGTATTTCGGAAATATTAACAATATCTGCTACTAATTGCCCATTTATATACAAATCGTTAAAATTTTCATCGGTGGCAATTAGGCTTAAATATTCGGTTTTATATTCTCCAATATCAAAAAGACCTTCACCATTCTTATTTTTATAACTAAAAGTTTGTTGTACGTTTACTTTTTCTTCTGGAAAAGGGTTCACATTATCATCTTCTCCATTACTTAACGTATTTTCACTACAGCCACTAATAAAGCTTATAACCATAATACTTAATATTGTTTTAAAGAATTTCATAAAGTAGCTTATTTAGGGGTTATATTTGGCAATTGCTTATTTTATAATTTCAATAATATCTTGAGCTGAGTATTCTGTGCCGTTATAGTTAATTTTTGTTAATAAAAGATTGTTGCAACTAATATCATAATAACTAATAATTTTATCAAAATTATTCTCATCTAACTTTAATAAAAAATATCCAATAGCACTATTTTCAGCTTTATTTTCATACACATGTCCTAATTCTAAAACTAATCTTGTTATTTCATTATTTTCATTAAATTCTTTTTGTACTTCTACGTAATTAGGCTTGTCTGCAATTAAATTACCATTAGGTGCATATTGATAATTCCATTGACTATCTGTTGCTATTAAACTTAAATTTTTATAATCAATTTCTGACTGCCATTGACCTATAGAATTTGTGAATTTTATATCTTGTTTTGTTTTAACAATAATTTGCCAAGATGGGCAAGGATTTTCTTCTGTTTTGATAATGTTATCTGTAGAACAAGCGAATAAAACAAAACTTATCATGAGTACCAATATATTTACTTTCATAATTCTTTAGTTTGGAGTTATATTTGCAATCATATGTTGGTTATAAATAAACTGTACACTATTAATAACGATTCCGTCTATATCTGTCCAAGAGTCATAATCGTACCAACCATTTCTAGAACCACCCCAACCCCAATTCATGTGTAAATGGTTTGCCATGGTAGCTGTAAAATTTGTATTGTTATTAGGGTTAAAATAGGCACCTACAATTCTTTCATAACCATCTGTTACCCAAGCGTGTCCTTCATCATACGAATTTTTTGTTTTTGTTTTTCCTATAGACATACCAAAAATTTTTAAAGGCTTACTTACCACGACCACTTCCATTACTCTGTAACCCGCTAAATAAACAGGTTTTCCTGCTATAATATTATTTTTAACAACATTTAAATCTATACCCACTACACCACTTGTTGTAAAATTATAAACGTTATTAAAGGCATCACATGCCTTTTGAGTATATGCTTCGGCAAATTCGCAATTATATTTCATTTGCACACTTGCGCCAATATGTGCTAAAAAAGAAGCAATATCAAAGGCAGGTTGACTTGTATATGAAAAAGGGGCATTATTTGTGATAAATGGATACATTGTACTAATGTTAAAAATATTGGGGTGGTTATAGTATTTCATTATTTGCCCCATTGCTACAGCTACATAGCCAACAGGAGCAGTACCAGCAGTACAGCCACCGTAAAAACGCACATCATTATTATACATTACTTTTGTGGTAGTATTACTTTGATTCCAAGCGATATTATTCAACAAAGGACCATATGTTTCAGCAGATTGACTTAACAAAACTGCAGGCTCTAAATATATTGGATTCCCATTAGGATCTGTTAACCCCACACCAATATTTACCCTTACAGCATTCCATTGTTGCACAATACCCTCACTAGCAGGACTTCCAGTTGCTTCTAAACCGTTTATTTTTAGATATTTTGTTAATAACCAATCATCAACACCACCATGTCCGTTAATAGAACCTAAATCAAAACTACCTTTATTTGCATAAGCTAAAATAGGTTTTTCTAATGTAGAAGCTGAAAGAACAACAAAACCATTATTTTCTTTAAGATTAAAAACGTACATAACGGGTTGATTATTTTCGTTTACAAGTGTTTGTACTTCCTCTAAATTATTTTCATCTACATTTGGTATACCCTTTGCTTGTTTATGTTTAGCATGCTTAATAAAATTTACAACGGCATTTTTTGCTTGTTGTTTGCTAATTAAAGTACTGGTTTGTTTATTCTGTTCAGAATAATTATCATTGTTTAAATCGTTACTACACGATGTTAATAATAGAAGAAGTGCAACTAGCCCCCCCCTAATAAAAAGAGTGCTTTTTTCATATTAAATTAATGTTAAATTTTATTTAAACAAATATATAAAAACATTTGACTCTAAAAAGTTTTATCGATTGATTTTTAATGTTTTATAAAAAATATTTAAGGTTTTTTAAAAGAATCAACAGGCAACGGAACAAAATCGGTTTCTCCAGGAACTTTTGCAAATTCTTGTGCTTGCCATTTTAGCTTTGCTTCATCAATTTTTTTGCGTGATGTTGAAACAAAATTCCAGTAAATAAAACGTTCTTCAGGGAAAGGTTCCCCACCAAACAAGTAAACGGTTGAACCTGCCAAAATTTCAAACGCGCACAAATGCGCATCTTTAGTAATTAAAATTTGCTTAGCACTAAACTCTGTATCTTGGTGCTTAATACTTCCTTCTAAAATATACAAACCACTTTCGCCGTACAATCTATCTTTTAAATGAACGGTTTGTGTTTTATTCGCCTTTATTTCAATCATATACAACTTACTGTAAACAGGCACCCCCGATTTTTTATCTTCAAACTCACCCGCAATCAGTTTAAAATCTAAATCTTCTTCTTTCCAAACGGGTAAATCGTTCGCATCAATATGTACAAAATCAGGTTCCATATCTTCTAAATGCTTTGGCAACGCAATCCAAATTTGTAAACCGTGTATTTTTTTGGTTTTGTTACGTAAATAATTCGGTGTTCTTTCAGAATGTACCACACCTTTGCCAGCAGTCATCCAATTTACAGCACCGGGTTCAATGACAATATCATTACCTAAACTGTCTTTATGCGCTATTGCCCCTTCAAACAAAAAAGTTAAGGTAGACAAACCTATGTGTGGATGCGGCGGTACGTCTAAATTTTCATCGGCATTCATGGTTGCAGGTCCCATATGATCAATAAAAACAAAAGGGCCAATTGCACGTTTTTGCTTAAAAGGCAATAATCTGCCAACCAAAAAATTGCCAATATCGGCAGCTTTTTCTTCAAAAATAAAATCTATATTCGACATATTCTCTAAAAAATTCTTTTAATAAAGATACTAAAATACGGATGTTTAATTTGTTAATCTGCGTTAAGATTCAATCAACGTTTTAATAAATCTACAAAAAGCATTAATTTTGCAAAAAATTTCATTGAATGATTAAAATAGGAAAAATAGAATTACCTGAACATCCGTTACTACTTGCACCTATGGAAGATGTAAGCGACCCGCCTTTTCGCAGATTGTGTAAAATGCACGGAGCCGACATGATGTATTCTGAATTTATTTCGTCGGAAGGGTTAATTCGCGATGCCATGAAAAGCAAAATGAAATTAGATATTTTTGATTACGAACGCCCGGTTGGTATTCAAATTTTTGGTGGCGATGAAGAAGCTATGCAACTTTCGGCAAAAATTGTTGAAACAGTTCAACCTGATTTAGTAGACATTAATTTTGGTTGCCCCGTTAAAAAAGTGGTTTGTAAAGGCGCGGGTGCTGGAGTTCTAAAAGATGTAGATTTAATGATTAGGCTAACAAAAGCGGTTATTAACGGCACCAACTTACCAGTTACGGTTAAAACACGTTTGGGTTGGGATGAAGAATCGATAAACATTGACGAAGTTGCCGAGCGTTTGCAAGATGTAGGCGTGCAAGCATTAACTATTCACGCACGTACGCGCGCGCAAATGTACAAAGGACATAGCGACTGGACACATATTGAACGTATTAAAAACAATCCACGTATTAAAATTCCTATTTTTGGTAATGGCGATATAGATTCCCCTCAAAAAGCAAAAGAGTACAAAGAGCGCTTTGGATTAGATGGCATGATGATTGGCCGCGCTGCAATTGGATATCCTTGGATTTTTAATGAAATTAAACACTATTTAAAAACTGGTGAAATTTTAGCTCCGCCTACCATGAAAGATCGTTTAGAAGCTGCTAAAAACCATTTAATATGGTCTATGGAATGGAAAGGTGAACGATTAGGTATAGTAGAAATGCGCCGCCATTATACCAATTATTTTAAAGGAATACATGGTTTTAAAGCACATCGCCAACGATTAGTCACCGAAGATGACCCGAATCAATTATTAAGAATTTTCGACGAAATTGAAGATTTCTACAAAGATTATGTAATTGAACTATAACAGAAAAACAACTCTAAAGAGTTGTTTTTCTGTTATTTTACAGTACTTAAAATGTAAGCTTCAAGCGATTTAATTTCTTCATCGCTCATGGTTTTTAGAATAGCAAAATTGGTCTCCATTACATTGTATTGTGTTGGATCTACAATTGGTTTTGCTTTTTTACGTAAAAACGCAACCAAGTCGCCATTTTGTTCTTTGTAAATTTCAGCAATTTCTTTAACGCTAGGCCCTATAACCTTTTGATCAACTTTATGGCAAGAGTAACATGCCGCTTTATTGCTTTCAAACAACTCTTGTCCGTCTGCAACCAATTGCTCTTCTGGATTTAAATTTTCGTATTTTGTATCCGATACGGATGGATTTACTTCTTTTTCTTTATTACAAGACACTAAAACAGTTGCCGCGAATAATGCAAAGACTATCTTTTTTTTCATGATTAATAAAACTTAACTATTTAGATTTTTTTTAATAAAATTGCGGCTTCTTTAGCAAAATAGGTCGAAATCAAACTCGCTCCGGCTCTTTTAATACACATTAATTGCTCCATCATGATTTTGTCATTGTCTAGCCAGCCTTTTTCGGCAGCTGCTTTTATCATCGCATATTCGCCTGAAACATGGTAAACAGTTACTGGTACATTAACAGCGTTTTTAACCTCTCTAACGATGTCTAAATAGGCAATTCCGGGTTTTACCATCACCATATCGGCGCCTTCTTCAACGTCCCATAGGGCTTCTTTGACCGCTTCAATGCGATTGGCATAATCCATTTGGTAGGTTTTTTTGTCTTTTGGCACTACGACATCGGCTTCTTTGGGAGCGGAGTCCAGAGCGTCTCTAAATGGCCCGTAAAATGCCGAAGCATACTTAGCCGAATAACTCATGATACCTACATTATGAAAACCAGCAGCATCCAGTCCTTGACGTAATCGTAATACTCTTCCGTCCATCATATCAGATGGTGCAACAAAATCGGCTCCGGCCTCAGCATGTGAAATTGCCATTTTTACCAAAGCATCGTTGGTCGCATCGTTTTCAACATCGCCATCGGTAATGATTCCGTCATGTCCGTAAATAGAGTAGGGGTCCAAAGCTACATCGGGCAATACAATCATTTCCGGACAGGCAGCTTTGATAGCGCGAATAGCATTTTGCATCAATCCATTTGGATTCCAGGCTTCGGTCCCGGCATTATCTTTAAGTTTTTCGTCTACTTTTACATAGATGTTTACTGCGCGAATACCCAAAGTGAAAAGTTCTTTGACTTCTTCAACGGTTAAATCAACCGAACGACGAAAAATACCCGGCATCGAAGGGATTTCGACTTTTACGTTTTCGCCTTCGGCAATAAACATTGGAAACATAAAATCACTTGGACTTAAGGTTGTTTCTCTAACTAAACTTCTAATCGATTCGTTTACTCTTAAACGACGGCCTCGTTGTAATGGGAACATAATATTTAGCATTTTGCTGTCAGCTTTTAGCAATTAGCTTTCAGTTTTCAGCGATTAATTATTTAATTTTGAAATTAAACTATTTAGCATTTTTTTAATTTCTTCAATTTGGGATAATAGTTTTTCACTTGATTCTTTATTGATGAAATTTAAATCAGTACTCAATATAAATTGATATTCTAATTCATTTGCAGATCCAAACGCAATTATTAAAAATCTCGCAAAATCTTTATCTGTATTTCTACCGCAACCTTCCGCAATATTAGTTGGTATTGAACTTGCGGATCTTTTCATTTGACTGGTTAAGCCAAAAAGTTCTTCTTTTGGAAAAGTATTTAATATATTATAAACGTCAAGTGTTAATTGATGTGATTTTTGCCAAACTGTAAAATTTCTATAATCTTTCATGTGTTTTAAGCTATTAGTAATCAGCAATTAGCCATTAACGATTTTATACTAAGCTAATCGCTGAAAGCTAGTTGCTAATTGCTCTTATACCCAATCAACAGGTTTTTCTAATACTTTAATTAATTTTTCTTCTTCGCTTCCAGCTTCCGGATGATGGTCGTATACCCATTGCACATGTGGAGGCAAACTCATCAAAATAGATTCAATTCGACCATTGGTTTTTAAACCAAATAAGGTGCCTTTGTCATGAACCAAATTGAATTCGACATAACGACCACGACGGATTTCCTGCCATGTTTTTTGTTCTGGGGTAAAAGGCAATTCTTTTCTTCGTTTTACAATTGGCACATAAGCTTCCAAGAAACTGTTTCCAACCTCTGTAACGAAGTCGTACCAATTTTCCATTGACATTTGTTCTGTTGCTTTGCAATAATCAAAGAATAATCCCCCTATTCCACGGGCTTCATTGCGATGAGTATTCCAGAAATACCCATCACATTGTTTTTTATATTTGGGATAAAATTCCGGATTGTGCTTGTCACAAGCGGTTTTACACGTTTGATGAAAATGAATGGCATCTTCTTCAAACAGGTAATATGGCGTCAAATCTTGTCCGCCGCCAAACCACTGCTGAATAACATTTCCATTGTCATCATACATTTCAAAATAACGCCAGTTGGCATGAACCGTTGGCACCATTGGGCTTTTAGGATGAATAACCAAACTCAGTCCGCAGGCAAAAAAATCAGCTTCGCCTACGTTAAATAGTTTTTGCATGGAATCGGGTAATTTTCCGTGAACAGCAGAGATGTTGACTCCGCCTTTTTCAAAAACGGCACCGTTTTCAATTACACGGGTTCTTCCGCCACCGCCTTCCGGTCGTTTCCAAAGATCTTCTTTAAACTTGGCCTGACCGTCAACTGCTTCCAAACCAGCTACTATTTGATCCTGAAGTGTTTGTATGTATTGGTAAAATTTATTTTTCATGATAAATTTGCTTTTACTGCCGCAATTTTATTATTGATTCCAAAAGAAAACATTTTGCTTTCGGCTTGGATATAATTGTAGATCGCAATCGCTTTTTCTAAAAAGGGAAACTGATTTTTCTGCGACATCTGCACTAGAATATCAGCAAATTGTTCCTGATGATTCCAGTCCAAATGACAACGTTTCAGGAGTTCAATCAGTTCGTCTTCAGAAATTTCGTTGATTCTTTCTAGGCTTAAACCAAAATTTTTTAATTGCTCCTCAATAGTAGGAATAGCTTCTTCATTCCACTTTGGTACATAAACTAAAGTGTGAAGTGTTTTAAGAATGTTATCTATTCTTATTTTTTCCTGATCTCTTAAGCCTTTGTTGAGCATTTTATTTTTTTTTCGTTTTGAACCTGCAAGGTTTTTTTAAACCTTGTAGGTGTTTATCTTTTGATCTGTCTCTTTCTCATACCTACAAGGTCAAAAAAAGACCTTGCAGGATAGACGAATGCTTAAAAATCATTCAAAAGTATGTTTTTCAGTCAATAAATCGTTTTTCTGACTATGACAAAAAACAAAATTTTCCAAACCTCCGAATAATCTTAAAACTTCATCTCTATCTATTTTTGTTTCTTTTGTGGAAATAGATGATTGATAGGAAGAAAATTTATATTCTTTAAAATTCACATCTAAATGATGTTTAGGGTTTAAATGAACATATAGAATTAATTGTTTTAAATAATTTTCATCATTCAATTTTATCCTTTTGAAATGTTTTTCAAAAAGACTTCCGGTTCTGTCATTTTGCTTGTTAACAGCTTTTACATATGAATTGAAAAAATTAGAAAAAGCTTGTGTTACAATTTTTTCATCATCATTTAGTTTTATAATTAAATGAAAATGATTATCCATCAAACAATAAGCAAATATTGAAATTTTATCAGTTAAATATTTACTTAACTGTTTTAGAAAGAGACAGTTATTATCATCATTAAAAAAAATTGAGGTGCTATTTATTCCTCTATTGTAAATGTGATAATAACTGTCTCTTTCTAAAATTTCTATTTTCATTTTGCTGCAAATTTAGACCTACAAGGTTTTAGAAACCTTGCAGGTTAAATGCCTACTGATTATATTCTTTCACGGCATCAATAAACGCTTTGGCGTGATCTACCGGAATATTTGGTAAAATTCCGTGACCCAAGTTTACGATGTATTTGTCTTTTCCGAATTCGTCAATCATTTCATGCACCATTTTTTTAATGGTTGGAATTGGCGAAAGCAATCTTGATGGATCGAAATTTCCTTGTAAAGTAATATTTCCACCTGATAAATAACGGGCATTTCTGGCGGTACAAGTCCAGTCTACACCAAGTGCAGAGGCTTTACTTTTCCCCATTTCGTTCAAAGCAAACCAACATCCTTTTCCAAAAACAATAACTGGTGTAATTTCAGCTAAAGCTTCTACAATTTGGTTGATGTATTTCCATGAAAATTCTTGATAATCGGTTGGAGAAAGCATTCCTCCCCAAGAATCAAAAATTTGAACGGCATTTACACCTGCTTTCACTTTTTCTTTTAAGTATAAAATGGTGGTATCGGTGATTTTTTGTAATAAAGTATGTGCTGCTAGCGGGTTTGAGAAACAAAATCCTTTAGCCGTATCAAAGCTTTTCGAACCTTTTCCTTCTACAGCATAACAGAAAATAGTCCAAGGTGATCCTGCGAAACCAATTAAAGGCACTTCGTCATTCAGCATTTCTTTGGTTAATTTTACCGCATCAAAAACGTATCCTAAAGTCTCATTTACATCCGGAACATACACTTGATTTACCTGTTCCATGGTACGAATTGGATTTGGAATTTGTGGACCTAAATTATCTTTCAATTCTACGTGAATTCCCATGGCTCTTGGTACTACCAAAATATCCGAAAACAAGATTGCTGCATCCGGAGCAATACGACGAATAGGTTGCACGGTGATTTCGGCAGCTAATTCAGGGGTTTCACAACGTGTGAAGAAATCATATTTGTCGCGCAAGGCTCTAAATTCTGGTAAATATCTTCCTGCCTGACGCATCATCCATACCGGTGGACGTTGAACAGTTTCTCCTTTTAATGCTTTTAAAAATAGGTCGTTTTTTATCATTTTTTATGCTTTTAGCTTTTAGCTTTATGCCTTAAGCGTTCTATTTATAATAATTTATGCACTGTATAATTACGTTTTCTATTGTTTGCTTATTAGCAATAACAACATTGGTTGTTATTCCGTTTAAAGCTTCGGCTGTTGTAGTACCTATACAGAAACACGTTTGATTTGTTATTGAGTTGTGTTGAAGATAACTTTGAATTGCCGATGGACTAAAAAACAGTATACCATTTATTTTAGCTTTAACTTCTTTTGAATTTGCAGTGTTTTGATACACTGTATATTCATTAAACAAAATTCGGGAATTTTGAAAGGCATTTGGCAATACATTTCGTCGTATATTTCCTGCAAAAAAAGCAATATGTTCTAACACATATTTTTTCTGAATAATTGGCGCTAAATTTTCAGCATAATCTTCACATTCTAATACTGTAAAACCATTTTCTTGCAACAATTGCTTGGTATTTACCCCTACACAAACCACTGGGATGTGTTTCAATTTTTCAACATTTTCATTCTGCATCACACTTTTTACGGCATTTTGCGATGTAAAAACCAATAATGTTGGAATGGCTTTTAATTGAAACGAAAGAAATTCTATTTTAATAAAATTGGCATGAATAACAGAAAAACCTGCATTTAACAAAAACTGTTTTTGATTGATTGTCAGCACTTTTGTAGATAAAACACAGATTTTGTTGTTCATGTTTTAAACTATTTTGTTTTTAATTGTTCGCGAATTTGACTCATTAGCGTACTTCCACCATTTTCTAAAATTTCTTGAGCGCTAAAAAAACCTAATTTTTTCCATTCTTCGATTGGAACAATTTTGTTTACTTCAAATTTTTGCGATCCATCAATCGAAAATAAAACACCTTGAAAGTGAATGGTATCATCAACTTCATTGTATTTTGCAAAAGCTCCAATTGGTGCGGTACAGCCTCCTTCTAACGTTCTTAAAAACTGTCGTTCAATATGTGTACATATTTCAGTTTCTACATCGTTTAGTTGTGCTAATATATCTAAAGCATATGTGTCATTTTCCATAGCAACAACAAGCATAGCACCTTGAGCTGGCGCAGGAATCATCCAATCTAAATCTATAAATTGACTAGGTTTTAAATTGATTCTTTCTAAACCAGCGGCAGCAAAAACAGCTCCGTTCCAATCGTTATCTTTAAGTTTTTTCATTCGGGTATTTACGTTTCCACGTAAATCTACCACTTTATGATTGGGGTATTTGTTAAGCCATTGTGCCTGACGGCGTAAACTTCCGGTGGCAATTGTACCGTTGGTTTTTAAAAAATCAAGAGTACCTTTATGAACCAAAATATCTAATACATTTGCACGCTTTAAAACAGCAGCTTGCACAATACCTTTAGGTAAAGCAGTAGGTACATCTTTCATAGAATGCACCGCAATATCAACCTGGCCGGTAATCATTGCCACATCAAGTGTTTTTGTAAAGATACCTGTTATTCCTAATTCGTATAAAGGTTTATCTAATAGAATATCTCCGTCTGATTTTACCGCAACTATTTCAGTTTTACAGCCTAAATCGTTTAGTTTTTTTGCTACTGTATTGGCTTGCCACAAAGCTAATTCGCTATCGCGTGTACCAATTCGTATGGTTTTAGTCATTTTGTAAAGATTCTAATTGAAATACTTTCCCAATCCATTCAATACTTTCATCTACTTCGGTTGCATCGTCTTTTAAATGATTGGCGAATTGTGTAGTAATTTTTTGAATAAGTCGGCTTGTAATTATTTCGGCCTGTGCTTCGTTAAAATTATCTAATTTCTTCTTGTGGTATTTAAGTTCGTTTTGTTGCATTTCTTCCAATTTTGCTTTTAAAGCGTGTATGGTTGGTGCAAATTTACGAGCTTGTGTCCATGTGATAAATTCGTGCTTAATTTCATCGATAATAGCCATTGCTTGCGGCACGTATTGTTTGCGTTTTTCAAGTGTATCATCGGTCATTTGTGATAAAGTATCTAAATGTATCAACTCTACCCCATTAACATCTAACACATTCTGGTTTACATTTTTAGGAATAGATAAATCTAAAATTAGCAATGGCTTTTTTAAATTTAATAATTCTTTATCAATTGTAGGATTTTGCGCACCAGTAGCAACAATTAAAACATCGGTATTTTGAATTTCGGCTTGTAAATCAGCATAATCTTTAACTATTAAATTAAATTTTCCTGCTATTTTTTGAGCTTTATCAATGGTACGGTTTATTAATGTAATATGGCTGTTTTTAGAATGTTTTACTAAATTTTCGCACGTATTTCTTCCTATTTTTCCTGTACCAAACAACAAAATGTTTTTATCTTTAATGTTAGGTACATTGTTTATGATATAATGTACCGATGCAAACGAAACTGATGTTGCTCCTGAACTTATTTCGGTTTCGTTTTTTATACGTTTGCTTGCTTGTATTACCGAGTTTACCAAACGTTCAAAATAATTATTAGCCAAACCTTTTTCACGTGCAGCTATAAATCCATTTTTAACTTGGCTTATAATTTCAAAATCGCCTAAAATTTGGCTATCCATGCCTGTACCCACCTTAAAAAGGTGTGTTACAGCCTCGTTGTTTTTATGCACATATGCTACTTGCTGAAAATCGTCAACAGTACCATTACTGTGGGTGCATAAAAGTGAAATTAATTGAAAAGGGTGTTCTGCAAAACCATACAATTCGGTTCTATTACAAGTAGAAATTGCCATAACCGAAACTATTCCCTGTCTGCGGGCATCGTCTAGCAAATTTAATTTAGCTTGTTCGCTTAAACTAAATTTGCCGCGCATTTCTGCATCGGCTTTTTTATAATTTAAACCAACTACATAAAAATGCAGTGGTTTTGTATCGTTATTGTTTTTCATTCTTTACTATTGTAATAAAGTGCTACAAATTTAAACGCTTGATTTGAATTAAAATAACGCTAAAGGGACTAATTTTAACCTTTGGGTTATTTTTGGCTTTTTAACAAGATACTTTTCCTAAAAAACCTTACATTTGTTGAGTTTTAATTCTATTTGAACGCAGATATTTAGAACTATTCTAAATAAAAGTTACGCAAGATAGTCCTTTTAAAAATTTATAAAAATAACGCTATGAGTACCCAAGAAGATGTTATTTTAGAAGATGATTTTATTTGCATTCGTTTAAAAAACGAAAGCGATGATTTACAAATAGTTACAAAAGATTTAAGTAATGAAGTACTTCAATTTCATTTTATACTAAAAGGTAATGGCGTGTTTCGTTTTAACAATGGCACATATGAAATGCCAGTTAATGAAGAAAGTTGCTTAACGCTATACAATCCTCAAAAAAATTTACCAATTAACTTAGCATTACAGCCGCATTCTTGGATTATTTCTATAATAATATCATTAAAAAAATTCCACAATCTTTTTTCAACCGAAGCTGAATTTATTCCCTTCTTAAATAAAGATACTATAAATCGTAAACATTACGCACAAAGCAGCATTACCCCTTCTATGGCTGTTGTTTTATATCAGATAATGAATTTTAACTTACATTCATCGGTTAAAACATTGTATTACAAAGCCAAAGTTTATGAACTTTTAAGCTTACTGTTTAATAAACCCGAAGGAGACGAAGATGAAAGTTGTCCGTTTAAAACTGATGAGGTTGAAATAATTAAAATTAAACAAGCTAAAGATATTCTATTAAAAAACATGGCCGAACCGCCAACTTTGCAAAAACTTGCCGATGAAGTTGGTCTTAATATTAAAAAGCTAAAATTAGGTTTTAAGCAAGTGTATGGCGATACTGTTTATGGCTTTTTGTTTGATTACAAAATGGAATATGCACGCAAATTACTAGATAGTGGTACATATAACGTAAACGAGGTTGGCAACCGTATTGGTTACAGTACAGCAAGCCATTTTATTGCTGCTTTTAAAAAGAAATTTGGCACAACACCTAAAAAATACCTAATGTCACTAATTAATTAAACAACAAACATTTATTTTTATATGAAAGGAGTTTTACTTGTAAATTTAGGTTCGCCTGATTCGCCAACAAAAAAAGATGTAAAAACATATTTAGATCAATTTTTAATGGATGAACGTGTAATAGATGTCCCTTATTTATTGCGCTTATTTTTAGTAAAAGGAATTATTTTAAATACACGTCCAAAAAAATCGGCAGCGGCGTATCAAAAAATTTGGTGGCCCGAAGGTTCACCTTTAATTGTACTTTCGCGCAGGTTGCAAAACAAATTACAAAACTTAGTGAATGTGCCCGTTGAGCTAGCTATGCGTTACGGCAACCCAAGTATTGAGGCTGGTTTAAACAGCTTACACCAACAAGGTGTTACCGAAGTACTAATTTTGCCTTTGTATCCGCAATTTGCAATGGCAACTACCGAAACTATTTTAGTCTTGGCCGAAGAAATTCGTCAGAAAAAATTCCCAAGCATGTCGTTCACTACGGTTCCTGCTTTTTACAACAAACCTGATTATATTGAGAACTTAGCAGCTTCAATAAAAAATGCATTAGCAAATTTCAATGCCGATTATGTTTTGTTTTCTTATCATGGAGTGCCTGAACGCCACATAAAAAAATCAGATGTAACCAAATCACATTGCCAAATAAACGGAACCTGCTGTAACACACCATCAAAAGCACATGAGTTTTGTTACCGTCACCAATGTTACGAAACCACAAAACAAACCGTAAAACTTTTAGGTTTAAGTGACGATAGATACAGCACATCGTTTCAATCGCGTTTAGGTCGCGATCCGTGGTTGCAACCGTACACAGATGCTACTATTGATGGTTTGGCACAGAAAGGCATAAAAAAACTTGCCGTTGTAACCCCAGCTTTTGTAAGCGATTGTTTAGAAACCTTAGAAGAAATTGGTATGGAAGCTGCTCACAGTTTTAAAGAAAACGGTGGCGATGAATTTTTATCAATACCGTGTTTAAACGATAACGATGATTGGGTAAAAACACTAAGTATTTGGGTTGAAAACTGGGCAACTAAAAAATAAGCTATGTATTTATATTTAAAATCCTTACATATTATTTTTGTTGTATCTTGGTTTGCTGGCTTGTTTTACATTGTACGTTTATTTGTTTATTTTGCCGAAGCGCAACTAAAACCAACAATTGAAAAAGACATACTTAGTAAACAATACCAAATAATGACACACAGATTGTGGTACATTATTACGTTTCCTGCAGCTGTTTTAACCACATTCTTCGGAATTTGGATGCTTTTTGAAAACCCTGCGCTGTTAAAAATGCCTTGGATGCACGTAAAATTATTTTTTATAATACTTTTATGGTTGTATCATTTAAAATGCCAACAATTTGTAAATCAAACAAAAAACAACAACTTAACCAAATCAAGTTCGTTTTTTAGAATTTGGAACGAAGGGGCAACCATTATTTTATTTTCGGTGGTTTTTTTAGTAATTTTAAAAAACGCAGTTAATTGGATATATGGCGTTTTAGGAATTGTGTTACTATCGGTTTTATTAATGATAGGTATTAAATTTTACAAAAAAGTTCGAAGCAAATAAAAAGCGATTATGAGTAACTTTTTGGGCATAAAAAGAACATCTTTACAGGTTAGAATTTTCATAGCCATGATTTTTCTTACCGTAATTTCATCGGTGTTAATTGCCATGGTTACCATTTATCAATTTAAAAAAGAAGCCCGCAACTACCATCAAGATCGCTTACAAAGAAAAGAAGACGCTGTAAACGAACATGTAAATTTCATTTTAAAAACCACTAGCACTGAAGTAACAACAGCCAATTTACCATTTATTTTTAAAGAAAAAATATTTGAACTTTCTACAATTCACAACATACAAATTAACATTTATGATTTAGACGGAAAACTATTAATTTCTTCAAAAGGAAATTTTATAGTTGATAAAGCTAATAATTCTGAAATTTCGCCAACAGTATTAAAAATAATCGAAACAACTAGCACCAAAAAGTTTACCGATCTACGCATTATTGATGGCGTTACCTACCGATCTGCTTACAATTATATAAAAGACGCAAAGTTTAAACCATTAGGTATCATTAGCATGCCTATTGCCGAAGAAAAGTGGTTTTACGAAAAACAAGTAAATAGTTTTTTACTGCTGTTTGGTCAGATTTATATTTTTGTAATCATTTTAGCAATTATATTGGCTTACATTTTATCGAACTACATTACAAAATCGATACAATTAATTAGCGAACGTATACAAAAAACGAATCTAAACCGTAAAAACGAAAAAATTAAGGTTCAAAACACATCTTCAGAGATTGAAACTTTAATAAACTCATACAACCAAATGGTTGATAAGTTAGAAGAATCGGCAGAAAAGCTAGCTCAAAGCCAACGCGAAATGGCATGGCGTGAAATGGCAAAACAAGTAGCGCACGAAATTAAAAATCCGTTAACCCCCATGAAACTTACGGTTCAAAGTTTTCAACGAAAATTTAATCCAACAGACGAAAAAGTAAACGAAAAAATAAAAGATTTTTGTGAAACCATGGTTCAACAAATTGATACCATGAGTGCAGTAGCTTCGGCGTTTTCAAATTTTGCATCTATGCCTGCGCAACAAAACACACAATTAAATATTGTAAAAGTAGTTCAGCTTGCTTTAGATATTTTTAACGAAGATTTTATCCAATTTCAATCAACCGAAGAAGAAATCATTGCTACTTTTGATCAATCACAAATAATTCGCATCATTAATAATTTAGTAAAAAACGCCATTCAAGCCATACCAACTTACGAACCTTTTCCGCACATTTTAGTTAAAGTTGCGCGCATTGAAAATGAAGTTTTAATTACCATTTCAGACAATGGCAGCGGAATACCCAACGACATAAAAGATAAAATTTTTGAACCTAAATTCACTACAAAAACAAGCGGTATGGGCTTGGGGTTAGCTATGATAAAAAACATGATTGAAGCCTACAAAGGCACCATACACTTTGAAACAACAGTAGATAAAGGAACTACTTTTTACGTACAATTACCTATTACTAACTAAAAAATAATTGAAATAATAATGCAATTCGAAAACATTTTAACAGAGAAAAACAACGCGGTAGCAACAATTACCATTAACCGCCCAACAAAATTAAACGCTTTAAACAAAGCAACTATTGAAGAGTTACACAACGCTTTTAAACAATTTGAAAGTGATACAGATGTAAGGGTAATAATTATTACAGGTTCAGGTGAAAAGGCATTTGTAGCTGGAGCCGATATTTCGGAATTTGCAAGTTTTAACACCTCAGAAGGTTCAGAATTAGCGCGTAAAGGACAAGAACTTTTATTTAATTTTGTTGAAAACCTAAAAACACCTGTAATTGCAGCAATCAACGGTTTTGCTTTAGGTGGTGGCTTAGAATTGGCTATGGCAGCACATATACGTATAGCAAGTGATAACGCTAAAATGAGTTTACCCGAAGTTACTTTAGGCGTAATACCAGGATACGGCGGCACGCAGCGTTTGCCTCAGCTAATTGGCAAAGGGCGTGCGAACGAATTAATTATGACAGCACAAATGATTGATGCCCAAACTGCATTAAGCTACGGTTTAATTAACCATATGGTGCCGCAACCAGAATTATTAAACAAAGCGAATGAAATGGCTTTAAAAATTGCAAAAAACTCTCCTACAGCCATAACGCAAGCTATAAAAGCTGTTAATGCTAACTTTCAGGATGGCATAAACGGATTTAACACCGAAATTGATCGCTTTGGATATTGCTTTGGTACCAACGATTTTAAAGAAGGTACTACTGCCTTTTTAGAAAAACGCAAAGCAGAGTTTAAAGGAAATTAAAAATAAAAAAATCCTGTAAGTTTCATTACTTACAGGATTTTTTATGTTTTATTAATAATTAGGATTGCTGTATTGACGCATTTGTTTTACTATTGCACTTTTACGTCTTTCAATATATCGCGAACCATTTTTTGCTTTATATACGCGCGGATTAGGTAAAATAGCTGCTATTGATGCTGCTTGTGCTTTGGTTAAATTTTTAGCCGATTTACCATACCAATGTTGTGCAGCGGCTTCTATTCCATAAATTCCTTTACCCATTTCAATAGAGTTAAGGTACACTTCCATTATACGTTCTTTACCCCAAACAACTTCAATTAAAACGGTAAAATATGCTTCTAAACCTTTGCGAATATAACTTCTGCCTGGCCACAAAAATACATTTTTTGCTGTTTGTTGGCTTATCGTGCTTCCGCCTTTAATTTTTTTCCCTCTTTGGTTGTTTTTATAAGCTTTTTCAATGGCTTGCATATCAAAACCATTGTGATTGGTAAATTTACCATCTTCACTTGCAATTACGGCTTTTTGTATGGGCATACCCATTTGGTCAATCGAAATCCAATCGTGTTTCCATACTAATTCTTTTCCTTCTATAATTTGCTCGGCAGTGCGAATAAACATTAATGGCGTAAACGGTACCGGTACAAATTTAAAAAGTACTACTAATCCTATACTTAAACCAAAAAAGTATAGTATAACTTTTCCTAAAAATTTAAAAAATTTCTTTATCATTTTACATAAAAAAAGGGATGTAAATATACTCCCTTTTTTAATTTTTTGCTCTTTTATTTTTAATCAACTTAACAACAAATGGTACTGTAGTAATAAAAATAATGATTAAAATAATATATTCTATATAATGTGTTAAATCAAATCCGTAACTATCTAGCAAAAAGCGATATAGATAATGGCCTGCAAAAATCAACGAGAATGCCCAAGCAATTGAACTAATGATATTGTAAAACAAAAACTTTTTAAATTGCATATTTGCTACTCCCGCAATAATGGGTGTAAAAGTACGCACAACTGGTAAAAAGCGAGCAAAAATTATAGCTCGTCCTCCGTGTTTTTCAAAAAAAGCTTTCGATTCTAACAAATATTTCTTTTTAAATAAAAAGCCATCTTCTTTTTGGTATAAATAATTTCCGCTTTTTGCACCAAACCAATATCCGAACAAATTACCAATAATACCAGCCAAGGCAACTAACGATGCAACACCTAAAACATTTAAAAAATCGCTTTCAATAACCACAACTTCGCTTAACAACGCTTTGCTGTAAATACCCGATAAAAACAATAAGCTATCGCCTGGTAAAAAGAAACCAGCTAACAAACCTGTTTCGGCAAAAACAATAAACAAAACTACATATAAGCCAATTTTATGTCCTGCAATTTCTAAATTTATATAAAACTCTGGGTTTATTAAATCGGCCCAATTAAAATCTTCCATTTATAAAAAATTAACCTCACTTTTTTCAGCCCGTGAAATTACTTAATATTTATTAGTTTTTATAGTCTACGAGTACATAAAACAAAACTTTAAGGAATTTTTATCATTTATAATTTCGTAAATTTATCGGCAATTAAAAAAAGGTATTAAAATGAAACAAATTTTAGTAGCGGCTTTATCGGTAATTACTTTACAAGTAAGTGCCCAAGAAAAAGTGCTTACCAAAGAATTATTGTGGCAATTAGGACGCGTAAACCCAGTAGGTATTACTGAAAAAGGCGATTATTTAATTTATAAAGTAGGTATTCCTAATATTGAAAAAAATAAAATAGAATACCAAACATACCAAACAACCATTGATGGTAAACGCATAAAACAACTTGAAAGCGCCGATGGTTTATTAAAAAACAGAAATTTATCGCCCGATGGTAAGTGGGAACTTTCTACTGAAGAAGTTAAAGTTAATAAAGTTTTAGGCAAAGATCGTTACCCAGAATTAAAAGAAGCAAACGTTTATGTTTACGATGGGTTAGATTACCGCCATTGGGACAAAGATAACGACGGAAGTTTTAGTCACGTTTTTGTTACCAATTTAGAAACCAAAGAAAAAATTGATTTATTACAAAACGAACCTTATTACAGTCCACAAGCTCCGTTTGGTGGAGAGGAGGATTACATTTGGCACCCAAGCGGAAAATCGGTAATTTATGTATCTAAAAAGAAAGCAGGTACTGCCTATGCTACAAGCACAAATACCGATTTATACGAGTATAACTTAGAAACCAAACAAACAGCAAACTTAACCCCTAAAAATTTAGGCTACGATACACACCCAACGTTTTCACCAAACGGCGATTTAACGTGGTTGCAAATGAAGAACGATGGTTACGAAGCTGATAAGAATGATATTATTGTACGTCATAAAGGCATTGATATTAACTTAACTGCTGGTTGGGACGGAACTGTAAACAGTTATGTTTGGAGCAACGATGGCAAAAAAGTATATTTTATTGCACCAATTGATGGAACCACTCAACTTTTTGAAGTGAATTTTCCTGGATTAACAAGAATAGCTGTTAAAGTAAAGCAATTAACCAATGGTGTTTTTGATGTTGCCAGTATTGTTGGTTTCGCAAATGAAAAAGTGTTGGTTACCCGTACCGATTTTAATACGGCAGCAGAAGTTTTTTCGTACGATTTAAAGAAAAAAACTTGGAAACAAGTTACGCATGTAAACGACGCTGCGTACAGCAAAATTGCCAAAAGTAAGGTTGAAAAACGCTACGTAACTACAACCGATGGTAAAAAAATGTTGGTTTGGGTTATACTTCCGCCAAATTTTGATGCAAATAAAAAATACCCAACATTATTATACTGCCAAGGCGGACCACAATCTATCGTATCGCCTTTTTATTCGTTTCGTTGGAATTTTCAGTTAATGGCAGCAGAAGGTTATGTAATTGTTGCGCCAAACCGCAGAGGTTTACCTGGTTTTGGTGTAGAATGGAACGAAGCCATTTCTAAAGATTGGGGTGGACAGGCTATGAATGATTATCTTTCGGCGATTGACGATGTTTCTAAAGAAAAGTATGTAGATACGGCGCGCCGTGGTGCTGTTGGTGCAAGTTACGGTGGCTATTCGGTTTACTATTTAGCAGGAATACACCAAAACCGATTTAAAAGTTTTATTGCACATTGCGGTGTTTTTAACTTACACAGCATGTACGGAACTACCGAAGAAACATTTTTCCCTAATTGGGATGCAGGCGGTGCGTATTGGGATGCCGATACGAATAAAGATATAGCAAAAACATACTACCAACACAACCCTATTTTATTGGTGAAAAACTGGAACACACCTATGTTGATTTTCCATGGTGGTAAAGATTACCGTGTGCCAATTGGGCAAGGACAAGAAGCATTTGCAGCGGCACAGTTGCAAGGTATTAAAAGTAGGTTTGTTTATTTACCAGATGAAAACCACTGGGTACTAAAACCACAAAACGCACTAGTTTGGCAAACCGAATTTTTTAAATGGTTAAAAGAAACGTTGTAGGTTGTAGGTTGTAGACTTTAAGATTGAAGCAAAAGCTTGGTCAAAGTGAATTTTCAAACTAAATCATCAAAATCTGTAACAAATTACATAAATTCGTACTTACTATTAAAATATTCAAAATAACAATATGTTTCGTTTAAAATTAAAACCATTATTTGCGGCGGTATTAATTGCTTTGGCTGCAACTTCAAATGTATCGGCACAAGACGATTTAATGAATAAGGTAAAGGCAAACCAAAGTGCCAACAGTAAAGATCATTTTACGTTTACCGATGTAATAAATTTAGAAAACACTTCAGTTAAAGATCAGGGGTCATCTGGAACTTGCTGGAGTTATTCAGGAAATTCTTTCATTGAATCTGAAATGATTCGTATGGGTAAAAAACCTGTTGAGTTAGCTCAAATCTTTACTGCACGTAACGCGTATATCGAAAAAGGTAAAATGTATGTAAAAATGCATGGTGCAGTTACGTTGGGCGAAGGTGGTGCTTTTCACGATGTAATGAACATGTACAAAAAATACGGTACGGTTCCAAGATCGGCTTACACTGGTTTACAGGAAGGTCAAACACGTAACAATTTTTCTGAAATGAGCAAAATGACCGAATCTGTTTTGGCATCGGTTATTAAAAACGATAAACTTTCAGAAAACTGGTTAAACGCTTACACTGCTGTTGTGGACAGTTATTTAGGTAAAGCGCCAAAAGAGTTTATGTACGAAGGTAAAAAATACACACCTAAAACATTTGCAGATCAAGTAGTTGGCATTAACCCTGATGATTATGTAGAAGTTTCTTCGTTTACTGAATATCCATATTATTCTAAATTCACTTTATTAGTGCCAGACAACTGGGCTTTTGACCAAGTTTGGAACGTAAAACAAGACGAATTAGTAGAAATTGTTGACAACGCTTTAAAAAACGGTTATACTGTAGCTTGGGGTGGTGATGTTTCTGAAAAAGGATTCAGCTGGAAAAACGGTGTAGCTTACATTCCTGAAATTGATTTTGCACAAATGACAGCAGAACAAAGAGCAGATATGTTTAACGGACCTAAACCAGAGAAAAAAGTTACCGATGCAGACCGCCAAAAAGCATTTGATAATTACGAAACTACCGATGACCACGGTATGCACATTGTAGGTATTGCTAAAGATCAAAACGGTAAAGAATATTATATAGTTAAAAACTCATGGGGTTTATCTAACGACTACAAAGGATATATGTACATGACTAAAGAGTTTATGAAATACAAAGCAACCGATGTTATGGTACACAAAAACGCGTTACCTAAAGCAATTGCTAAAAAATTAGCTATCTAATTAAAAAGTTAAATAGTTTAAAAGAGATGTTTTACGCATCTCTTTTTTTATTTTTGTAAAAATTTGTTTTATGAAGGAAGATACATTAAAAGTTACAGAAAAAGAACTACTAAACGCAGTTAACACAGAAGCCGTGAAAGGTAATTTGGTTAATAAATTTGATAAGTATTCAGACTATTTAGAATTGTTAATTGTAAAATTTGTTGATGCGATACCTTCTATTATTGGAGCTATATTAGGTTTAATAATTGGTTTATTCATTATTAGAACCATATTAAAAATAGTGCGCAACCGATTTGAAAAACGTAACGTAGATATGTCTTTACGCGGTTTTTTAATATCTGTTATACAATTTATACTTTACGCGGTACTTATTTTAGTTGTAATACAAAATTTAGGCTTTGAAACCACTGCTATTTTAGGTGCTTTATCGGGTTTGGTATTAGCTGTTGGCTTGGCTTTACAAGGGTCGTTATCAAACTTTGCTGGTGGTGTTTTAATTTTGTTATTCCGCCCGTTTGAAGTAGGTGATTATATAGAAAATTCTGCAGGAACCGACGGTACAGTTGATAAAATTGACTTACTATACACCAGCCTTACAACAACACAAGGTATTAAAGTTTTTAGCCCCAACGGTGCGTTAGCAAATTCGGTTATTCGCAATTTTAGTAAAATCACCAATCGCCGTTTTGAGTACGTTGTAGGTATTGGTTATGAGGATAATATTAAAACCGCACAAACCGTTATTTTAAATGTTTTAAACAGCGATGCTAGAATTATAAAAGAACCCGCTCCTGAAGTTTTTGTTACAGATTTAGCAGATAGTTCGGTAAACTTAACCATACGCGCTTGGGCAAGTAAAGATAATTATTGGCCCGCACGTAATAGTTTACAACAAGAAATAAAAGTAGCCTTAGATAATGCTGGAATTAACATACCCTATCCGCAACAAGAAATGCGTATTATTAGTGATACTAAACCAAATTCATAAAAAAAAAACAGCTTCAAATTTGAAGCTGTTTTTTTTTAATTTATGATGCTCTATCGTACTGGCAACAACCATGTAAATTTTCATAAGCAGTATCATTTGCTTTTTCATTTTTGGTATCGTGCCCTGATTTAGCTACTGATTTTTCTACTTTTGATGTATTGGTTTTGTTTTCATCAATAATAACATGTAATGTTTGATCATCTGCATGCCACTCTGCCGATTTTACTCCTTTTACTTGGTAGGCAGCTTTTTCAATACGTTTTTTACACATGTCGCAATTACCTTTTACCTCAATATCAGCTTTTGCATTTTTACTTTTCTTTTGTTGAGCTTGTGTAGCAAACGATGTTCCTAAAACTGCTAATACTACTAATAATAAATTCTTCATTTTTAATATTTTTAAATTTTACAATTATTTTACTTTAAAACGCAAACCAGCGTAATACATTTGTCCAAAAATTGGTCCATATACAATGGTACTATCAAATTCATTGCCAAAAGGGTTATCTGCTCCTAAAATTACACGGTGTTGTTGATAATTACCTATATTTTCGCCACCTACATATACTTCAAATCTATCAGAAAAAACTTTAGTTACTTGTGCGTTTACAGTTGAAAACGGCTTGGTGTTTAAAGCCAATTGATTTGCTGCAGAATTATCGCCTGTATAAGGTAAACGCTGTGCGCCTAACCAATTCCATGTAGCATCAAATTTCCAATAGCTTCCGTTATGTTCATGTGTTGAAAACTCTAAATTAGCAAACAAACGGTGTTTTGCTTGTAACGGACGCTCTAAGTTTTTACCGTGATAAGTTGTTTTAATATCGTAATATTTATAAGCACTACGCAAATTTAAATGTTTAATAATATTGTAGTTTAGTTCTGCTTGAAAAGAATTTGCGTATGATTTTCCATCTAAATTATAGAAATTCACGTTACGTGCCGATTGATCTAAATCTACCACAATTTGGTTTTGAAAATCGGTTCTATAAAAATCTAAAGTTATGTTTGTTTTTTTACCTAAAAATTCAAAATCTTGCGAAATACTTGCTCCATAGTTCCAAGCAATCTCGGGATTCATTCCATATGCTTTTCCATCTTGATTTAAGATGTTAAACTGACGTGAACTTGCAAATAGATATTGGTTTTCAGCAAAAACATTTGCGATTCTTTTTCCACGACCTGCAGAAGCCCGAATAGTTGTTTTTTCCCATGGATTGTAGCGTAAATGCATTCTTGGTGTTACAAACGTACCCAAACGGTTAGAATTATCTATTCTTCCACCTAAAACTAAAGTTAAATTATCGGCGTTATCGTATGTATATTCAAAAAAAGCACCGTAGCTTGTATCTGCTCTGTCGTAATTTTTAGTTCCGTAATTTGCAACCATTTCAGAATAATCATCGTGCATAAAACTAGCACCCGCAGCAAATTTGTGTAACGTATTACTAATAATTGAATTATAAATTAGGTTTGAGTAAACGCTGCGTTGTGTTATGTTAAACTGATTCATACCAAAATACGAATTTTGTTTGTGGTAGCTAAAAGCATTTTGCCAACCTAAGCTTTTATAGGGCTGATCTGGAAAAACGTATCCCACTTTTGAGCTGGCATCAAACTTATCGGTATTTAATTCAGACCCCCATTTTGCAGTTGTTAACTTATGAACATCTTTATCAAAATCAATTTCGCCTGTTTGTTTTTCATCTTTCATATAACGTGCTGATAAAAACGCAATCCAACCTTTTTCAAGATTTTGATATTGCCAACGATTCATAATGTTTATTTGACTGCCAAGCGGATTGTCTAAAAAACCATCGTGGTTCATGTCGTTCTTTTTAACGCGCGTATTTCCGTGTACAAATAATGAAGAGCTCCATTTATCTGAAATTTTTTCGTTAAAATGAGCGTTCAATTCAAAACGTGCATCGGTAGATCCGTATAAATTTAAATAAAACGGAATGTCGTTAGCAGGCTTAATTAATTCAGTATTAATTTGTCCTGAAATACTTTCAAAACCGTTAACCACACTACCTGCACCTTTTGTAACCTGTATACTTTCAACCCAAGTACCAGGTGTAAAAGATAGTCCGTAAGCTTGTGAAGCTCCGCGAACGCTTGGTATGTTTTCTTCGGCAATTAAAATATACGGACTTGTAAGTCCCAACATTTTAATTTGTTTTGAACCTGAAATAGCATCAGAAAAATTAACATCGATTGAAGGGTTTGTTTCAAACGATTCAGCTAAATTACAACAAGCGGCTTTTAACAATTCGCCACTATTCATTGTTTGTGTATTGGTAGCCCCTTTATCGCGTTGGGTACTTTGTCTTCTTACATTTACAATAATTTCACCTAAACTTGCTTCAGGCGTTAGTGTTAATGTATAATATTTTAACGGATCGTTTAGTTCGGTAGTTAACACTTCATAACCTTCGGCATAAACATAAGTAGTACCTGGCTCATTTAAAGTGAATTCAAAACCACCAAATGCATCGGTTGTAGCTACAACGCTATCGTTAACTGTTATAGTAGCGTTTTCAATTGGAGTGTTTTTTGTATCAAGCACTTTGCCTTTGTAAGAATCTTGCGAAAAGGCGGTTTGCATGCTAAACGCACACAATAATAATATAGTATATTTCATGATTTTGCATAATTAATTAAACATTTTGTACTTAAAAATGTTTATTATGCATACAGTAAATATTGATTGTAAAGTTTATATAAAGGCGGCGCATTTGTTTGGCAACAATAAACGGCATTTAGTTTTTTTGGTAAACTAACTTGTGAAATTACTTGTGGTTGAAACTTATATACAACCGGAGTGATAAAATCGGTAAAGTGATTATTTGCCGAAACCTTAATAACCACATCATCGGTTTTTTGTTTAATGGTTTCGTTCTTGCAACAAGGTTTTTCGTTAGCTTCCTTTTTTTCTTTGCAACATGCTTTTTTAGTAGCTGTTTCTGTACATTTTAAAGCCGATGCATAACCTAAATCAATTTTTTCAATAGTTTCACCACAATAATGTATATTAACTGCTAAGCCAATGTTCGAAAAAAGAACAGCAGCAGTTAAAAAAATACTATATAAATATCGGTGCAACATATTAAAATTTTGGTGTCTTTAAATTTTTTGTAAATTTACTAAAAAAAACAAATGCAAAAAGAACTATTAAAGAATAATTTAACAAACCTATTAAAACAACACAAAAGTGTTGACGAACGTTTACAAGATATTTGCAATTTTTTACAAACCGAAATTCCTTATTTTGATTGGGTAGGGTTTTATTTTGCAAACAATAGTACAAAAACACTTCACTTAGGTCCGTTTGCCGGCTTACCAACCGATCATACCGTTATCCCTTTTGGAAAAGGCATCTGTGGACAAGTAGCAGTTAGCAACGAAACTTTTTTGGTTGATGATGTAAAAGCACAAAACAATTACATTTCGTGCAACATGCATGTAAAAAGTGAAATAGTTGTTCCTATAATTACAAATGGCATAAATATTGGACAAATTGATATCGATTCAAACACTTTAAATGCATTTAGCGAAGCCGACAAAGAATTATTAGAATGGTTAACAAACCAGATTTCCGAATTGTATAAAGAATAAAAATATTATAATTGCATTATTAAAAAAAAGCTGTACATTTGCACAGAATTTTTTAATTCAAACATACATAACAATCATTTAAATAATATTAGCATGTATTTAACTAAAGAAGTTAAAGAGCAAATCTTCGCAAAACACGGAGGTGCAGCAGCAAACACAGGTTCTGCAGAAGGACAAATTGCATTATTCACTTTTAGAATTTCGCACTTAACAGAGCACTTAAAAAAGAATCGTCACGATTATAATACAGAGCGTTCATTAGTTCTTTTAGTAGGTAAAAGAAGAAGTCTTTTAGACTACTTAAAGAAAAAAGATATCAACAGATATCGTGAAATCATCAAAGAATTGGGTATCAGAAAATAATCAATTTACAAAGAGGTGTGCGCTTGCGCGCCTCTTTTTTTTATATAATTATTTAAGCATTAAAGCTTGGTTTTTCATTGGGTTCTAAACACACAACAACACAACAACAACATTTTTCCCTTTGTTTAATTAAGAATTAAAAATTTATGATTCCTAAAGTAACCCAAGAAATTATCGATTTAGGCGATGGCAGAACCATCTCTATCGAAACAGGTAAGTTAGCCAAGCAAGCAGACGGTTCTGTTGTAGTTCGTTCAGGTAACTGTATGATTTTAGCTACTGCAGTTTCTGCAAAAACAGCAAATCCAGGTATCGATTTTCTACCTTTAACAGTAGATTATCGCGAAAAATTTTCAGCTGCTGGTCGTTTCCCAGGTGGTTTCTTCAAAAGAGAAGCACGACCAAGCGACCAAGAAATTTTAACAATGCGTTTAGTAGACCGTTGTTTACGCCCTTTGTTTCCGGATGATTACCATGCCGAAACACAAATTATGTTACAATTAATGTCGTTTGATGAAAACGTAATGCCTGATGCAATGGCTGGTTTAGCAGCATCGGCAGCATTAGCAGTTTCAGACATTCCTTTCTACAACCTTATTTCTGAGGTACGTGTAGGACGTGTAAACGGCGAATTAATTATTAACCCAAGCAAACAACAATTAGATCAATCTGATATTGATATGATGATTGGCGCATCTAAAGATTCAGTTTGTATGGTTGAAGGTGAAATGAAAGAAATTTCTGAAGCCGAAATGATTGAAGCAATTAAATTTGCACACGAAGCTATTAAAGTACAAATTGAAGCACAAGAAAAAATGCGTGCTGCATTAAACTTAAATTACAGAACGTACGAACCAGAAGAAAACGACGATACGTTGAAAAACGAAATCCACTCGTTTACTTATGATAAATTTTACGCAATTGCTGCCGAAGCAAGCGCAAAACACGAACGTAGCGATAAATTTGCAGTTTTAAAAGAAGAATTACTAGCTAATTTTTCTGAAGAAACGTTAGAAGAGAAAAAAGAATTAATTTCTAAATACTTTTCTAAAACACAAAAAGAAGCGGTTCGTAACTTAGTTTTAGACCAAGGTCAGCGTTTAGACGGACGTAAAACTACTGAAATTCGTAACATTTGGAGCGAAATAGATTATTTACCTTCAGCTCACGGTTCATCGGTATTCACCCGTGGTGAAACACAAGCTTTAGCAACAGTTACCCTAGGTACATCTCGCGAAGCAAACGTAATTGATTTACCTAGTGAACAAGGCGAAGAGCGTTTTTACTTACACTACAACTTCCCGCCGTTTTCAACAGGTGAAGCTAAACCATTACGTGGCGTTTCACGTCGCGAAGTTGGTCACGGTAACTTAGCACAACGCGCATTAAAAAACATGATTCCAGAAGATTGTCCTTACACTATTCGTTTAGTTTCAGATGTATTAGAATCAAACGGATCATCGTCTATGGCAACAGTTTGTGCAGGAACATTAGCGTTAATGGATGCAGGTATTCAAATAGAAAAACCAGTATCAGGTATCGCTATGGGATTGATTACAGACGGAAATCGTTTTGCTGTTTTATCTGATATTTTAGGTGATGAAGACCACTTAGGTGATATGGACTTTAAAGTTACAGGAACCAAAGATGGTATTACAGCTTGTCAAATGGACATTAAAATTGATGGGTTACGTTACGATATTATGGAGCAAGCTTTACAGCAAGCACATGAAGGTCGTATGCATATTTTAGGTAAAATTAACGAAACTATTGCAACACCAAACCCAACAGTTAAAGCACACGCACCAAAAATTATTAAATTTACAATTCCAAAAGATTTTATTGGTGCAATTATTGGTCCAGGTGGTAAAAACATTCAAGCGTTACAAGCCGAAACTGAAACTACAATTGTTATTTCTGAAGAAGGTGATTTTGGTATTATTGAAATTTTAGGCGTTTCACAAGCCGGAATGGACAAAGCTATTCAATCAATCCAAAACCAAACATTTTCACCAGTTGAAGGTGAAGTTTACACTGTAAAAGTTACTAAAATGTTAGAATTTGGTGCAGTTGTAGAATTTGTTCCTGGAAAAGATTCATTATTACACGTATCAGAATTTGATTGGAAACGTATTGAAAATCCATCTGATGTTTTAAAAGAAGGCGATGTTTTAGATGTTAAATATTTAGGTTTAGATCCAAAAACAAAAAAACCTAAAGTTTCTCGTAAAGCATTAATGCCACGTCCGCCAAAACCAGAAGGTAAGCCAGAGAATAAAAGCGAAGGCAAACCTGAAAGCAAAGAAGGACGCCCGCAGCACAAAAACTTTAACAAACCTTCAAACGATAAAAAAGAAGAAAGCAACTAGTTTTTTATAAATACAAAAAACCGATGAGCAAACCTCATCGGTTTTTTTTTATATTTTTTGTAACCTTTTACAACTTTGTGCGTATAACTATAGGAAACAACATTAAGGAAGGGTTATTTAAACATGAGACAACTTAAAATTACCAAACAGGTAACTAACCGTGAAACAGCATCGTTAGACAAATATTTACAAGAAATTGGTAAAGTAGATTTAATTACTGCCGATGAAGAAGTAGAATTAGCACAACGCATAAAGGCCGGCGATCAACGCGCTTTAGAAAAATTAACAAAAGCTAATTTACGTTTCGTAGTATCGGTAGCAAAACAATACCAAAACCAAGGTTTAACATTACCCGATTTAATTAACGAAGGAAATTTAGGATTAATTAAAGCCGCGCAACGTTTTGACGAAACTCGTGGTTTTAAATTTATTTCGTACGCCGTTTGGTGGATTCGTCAATCAATCTTATCAGCGTTGGCAGAACAATCTCGTATCGTTCGTTTACCATTAAATAAAATTGGATCTATCAACAAAATAAACAAAATGTATGCGTTGTTAGAACAATCAAACGAACGTCCGCCATCGGCAGAAGAAATTGCTAAAGAATTAGACATGACAGTGAACGACGTAAAAGAGTCAATGAAAAACTCTGGTCGTCACTTATCAATGGATGCGCCTTTAGTAGAAGGTGAAGATTCAAACTTATACGATGTATTGCGTTCGGGCGAATCGCCAAACCCAGATCGTGAATTAATACACGAATCATTACGTACCGAAATTGAACGTGCATTAGAAACATTAACTCCGCGCGAAGCTGATGTAGTACGTTTATACTTTGGCTTGGGCGATCAACACCCAATGACGCTTGAAGAAATTGGTGAAACTTTTGATTTAACCCGCGAACGTGTTCGTCAAATTAAAGAAAAGGCTATTCGCAGATTAAAACACACATCTCGTAGTAAAATCTTAAAAACTTATTTAGGATAAAAAACATTGAAAAACTCGTTAGAAAAAACTAACGAGTTTTTTTATTATTGTAACATATCGCTTAAATTCGTACTAACCAAAGAGAAAATTAGTAAAATTGAAAGCCACCGAAAAAGAATTTTTGGACTTAATGCAAAAACATAAAGGAATTTTATACAAAATTTCAAGAATGTATTTTGACCATACCGAAGATCAAGAAGACTTGATCCAGGAAATGACTTTTCAATTATGGAAATCGTACCAAAACTTTAAAGGTAGTAGTCAATTTTCAACATGGATGTACCGGGTTTGTTTAAATACTGCCCTAACCTTCTTTAAAAAAGACGATAAAAAACAAGACAAATACGAACTACATGAAAATTACGACCGTATTGACGACGATAATAGTGCTTTTAAAGAAGAACAACTTAAATATTTTTACGATGCCGTGCAAGAACTTAACAAAGTAGAAAAAGCCCTTATTTTTTTGTTTTTAGAAGGAATGAATCACAAAGAAATTGCCGAAAATTTGGGTATTAGCGAAGTAAATGCACGCGTAAAATTAAATAGAACAAAAGAGAAATTACAAACCATCATAAAAAAGAACGGATATGAATTTTGATGAGTTACAAAAAAAATGGAACAACCAACCCGAAAAGGATATTAATATAAAACCCGAATATTTAACTAAAACCAAATCGTTAGCCGATAAAATAATTAAAAGCTTTAAACGCGAGGCTTTTATTTGGGCTGTTAGTATTATTTTTCTTTTTATTGTACCTTTTATTGATATGTATCAAATAAAAGGGGTGCTAAGTTTAGTGTATTATTTTTTAGTATGCCAATTTATAATTTTTGGCTTGTACTATTACCGCCGTTTTTATACCATTAGTAAAATGATTAAGCAACCTAATACTTTTAATAGCCGCGAAAGTATTATAAGGCTGTATTACGAATTTCATTTTGCTATTGAAACCTACCGATCGTCAATTTACGTGCTTTTACCAACAGCAATTGCTATGTTTGTTATTACGGCAGGTAAAGACAAAACCTACTATTTGGTTGATAAATTTTACCACTTTAATGAAACTTTTAAAACCGACCCTACATTTATTTACACCGTTTTAATTTTAGGAGTTGTATCAATTGCTGTGCTTATTTTATTATCGGAATGGATTATTATGAAATTCTATGGGCGTTATTTAAAAGAATTAAAACAGTTAATGGACGAATTTGAAGATTAAAAAAATGCAACTCAAAAAAAGAGTTGCATTTTTTAATAATATTCAATGGTACGCTTATAACTTTCGTTGTATTCGGCTTGAATGGTTTTAGTAAGCCAATTACCTTTTTTATCAAATGTGTACTTTATTTCAAACTTTTCTGCTTTTATTATTTTACCGTTTTCATAATGTTTGCATAAAGCAACATCGCCCTGTGCATTATAAAAATAGTGATACATTTTGGTATTACCGTTCCAAAAACTTGTACTAATTTCTTCTACTTTTTCTCCCTTTTTAGTAAAAATATATTCCCAAATATTGGTTATTTCGCCATCGTTATGAAAACCTATAACTTTTATTTTATTTCCTTTTTTATTGTAATATTCTTCAAAATGTTTGCGTTTTACGCCATCCCATATTAAATATTCAGTTATTTTATATCCTTGATCGGTTGAAGTTTTCACAACAATATAATTATCAAAATTGGTGTTTTGTGCGTTTAAGCCTATTGCATTACCTTTTTTATCAAAAGTAAAAAAAGTATCTTTCTCTAAACATTTAAAAGTTGAACCTTCTAAAGCAACAGTAGGACATTTTTGATAAGTTTCGTGAATACTTTTTACTTTTCCTTTTAAATACAATTGAGTAGTATTTTGACTAAACAATTGCAAAGCTAAAAATAAGCTAAAAAATAAATAGATATGTTGTTTTTTCAATTTTATTTAATTAATCATTAGTACATGTTAATAGTATTCAATGGTACGTTTGTGTAAGTACGTGGTAAGTGAGTCTTCTATTATTAATTCAACCCAATTTCCTAAAGCGTCAAAAGTATAACTGGTTTTAAATTTTTCAGATTCTTTTAGCTCATCATTAACATACATTTCAAAAGCACACATTTTTTGATGATCGTCATAGAAAAGAATCTTTTTTTCTGAAACACCATTAACAATAGCTAATTTTTCAGATTTAATTTTATGGTTTTGTGTATTGTAAAAAATAGTATCTGTAAGCATTACTTCTCCTAAATCGTTAAAATAAATTGTTTTAACGATTAAGTTTTTATCATTATAATAACTCTCACTCGATTTAGTTTCAACACCATCTTCGGTTCTAAAAACTTCTACCAAAAAACCGGTGTCAATTTGTTTTTTTAGTCTTCTAATTCCTTCATAATCTTCATAAGGTTGTTCTATAACAATTCCATCAACAGTAAACTTTATATTGTTATCTAAATAAGAACAGTTTTTTGTTTGTGGTTTTCCATATTTATGGGAGCAAATATTTAATTCTTCATGAATACATTTCACTTTACCATTCAACCCCATAGTTTGTAAAGATTGTGCATTTGCAGCCCATCCAAACAAAACAGTTCCAATAAATAAAATAAAATGTTTCATACCTTTAAATTTTGATTTATAAATATACAAAAAAAGGTAACTGCTTAGCAATTACCTTTTTTATTGATTTAAAACACTTTATTAGTATCTGTAATATTCTGGTTTAAACGGCCCTTGAACCTCAACACCAATATAAGCAGCTTGGTCTGTTGATAATGTTTCAAGCTCTACACCTAATTTTGCTAAGTGTAACGATGCTACTTTTTCATCTAAATGTTTTGGTAACATGTAAACGTTGTTATCGTATTTATCAGCGTTATTCCACAATTCAATTTGTGCCAATGTTTGGTTTGTAAACGAATTACTCATTACAAAAGATGGGTGACCTGTAGCACAACCTAAGTTTACTAAACGCCCTTCTGCCAAAATAATAATATCGTTACCGTTTACATTGTAAATATCAACTTGTGGTTTTACTTCTTTTTTAGTTGCACCAAAATTTGCGTTTAACCAAGCCATATCAATTTCGTTATCAAAATGACCAATGTTACAAACAACGGTTTTATCTTTCATTTTTTCAAAGTGACGACCAACCACAATATCCTTATTACCTGTTGTAGTAATAACAATATCGGCGTTACCAATAACGGTATCTAACTTTTTCACTTCGTAACCGTCCATAGCAGCTTGTAAAGCACAAATTGGATCAATTTCGGTAACTGTAACAATAGATCCAGCTCCGCGGAACGATGCTGCCGTACCTTTACCAACATCACCATAACCACAAACAACCACGCGTTTACCTGCTAACATTAAATCGGTAGCTCGGCGAATAGCATCAACAGCACTTTCTTTACATCCGTATTTATTATCGAATTTAGATTTAGTAACTGAATCGTTTACATTGATTGCAGGCATTGGCAATGTACCATTTTTAACACGCTCGTACAAACGGTGAACACCTGTTGTAGTTTCTTCAGACAAGCCATTGATACCTGCAACTAATTCAGGGTAACGATCTAAAACCATGTTTGTTAAATCACCACCATCGTCTAAAATCATGTTTAACGGTTGACGGTCTTCGCCAAAAAACAAAGTTTGTTCAATACACCAATCAAATTCTTCCTCGTTTAAACCTTTCCACGCATACACTTGAATACCAGCTTCGGCAATTGCAGCTGCCGCTTGATCTTGTGTTGAGAAAATGTTACAAGAACTCCATGTAACTTCTGCACCTAAAGCCTTTAACGTTTCAATTAAAACTGCAGTTTGTATCGTCATATGTAAACAGCCTGCAATACGTGCCCCTTTTAAAGGTTGCTCGTTTTTATATTCTTCACGAAGTGCCATTAAACCAGGCATTTCAGCTTCAGCTAATTCAATTTCTTTTCTTCCCCAAGCCGCTAATGAAATATCTTTCACTTTAAATGGCACGTAAGGTATCGTTTTTGTACTCATGTATTCTGTATATTTGTAAATCAAAATTTTTGCAAATTTACGCATTTCATTTTAAATCATTGCAAATGAAATCATAAAGCCTTACAATATGCCTTTATTTAAAAAAATAACGCACCTTACTGATACTGAAATATTTGTTTGGAAAATTTTAGAAACCGAAGCTGATTTAAGAAAAGATGTTGTTTTACAAGACACACATTTGAATCGTTTAAACGGAATGCTTTCAGAACAACACAGAAAAGGCTTTTTAAGCGTGCGAAAATTATTAATGGAAGCTGGTTATACCGATTTAGATTTGCATTACGACACCAACGGAAAACCCCATTTAAAAAACGGAAAACATATTTCTATTACCCATTCGTATGATTTTTCGGCGATCATTGTCAGCAGCCAGAATGTTGGGATTGATATTGAAAAGCAGCGCGAAAAAATTGTAAAAATTGCCAATAAATTTATAGGTACCGAATTTAGCTTTTTAAATGAACACATAAACTACATTGAAAACTTAAGTGTAATTTGGGGCGCAAAGGAAGCATTGTACAAAATGTGTAACAGCCGTAGTTTAAGTTTTAAAAACGATATGCATATTCATAATTTTACTAAAAACACTAGCCAAGGTACTGCAATTGTAAATTGTAAAGAATTAAATTTCAAGGGTAAATTTATGTTTCATTTTGAAAATTTTGAAAATTACACTTTAGTTTACGCGTTAGAAAATGAATGATTTTCTTTTCCCATAGATGCACAGATTTCATTTTGACTAATCGCCAATAATGTCATGCTGAACTTGATTCAATATCTCATAACAATTATTAAATAATCCGTGCATCCGTGGCAAAAATATTAAACTATGAATAAAGAAATTATACAAACCGAAATACAATACAAAGCCGTGCGCAGTTCGGGTGCCGGCGGACAAAACGTTAACAAAGTTGCAACAAAAGTGCAAATTCAGTTTTTTGTAGGACAAAGCAATGGTTTAACCGTCGATGAAAAAGCAATATTGACCGAAAAATTAGCCAACCGCATTACTAAAGAAGGGTTTATTATGGTGGAATGCGGTGAAACTCGCAGCCAGCTTAAGAATAAAGAATTGTGTACCCAACGTTTGTTTCTATTGTTAGAAAACGCGTTAAAGAAAAACAAAAAACGTATTGCAACCAAAATACCTAAAGCGGTAATTAAAAAACGCTTGGAAGACAAACAACGCCTTGCCGATAAAAAAGAGAATAGAAAGTTTAGGTTTTAAATTTTTTTTACATTTAGAAAATGAAATTAGCATTGAAAATTTTAGGAGTAATTGGGGCTTTAGGGTTATTAGTGTTTTTTGGATTAACATATTATGTTATGAATACCATTAAAAATAATAGCAAACGTGATAATTCAATTACTTATTCACTTGTTCAAAATAAAACTGTTTTTAAAAACCTTGAAACCAATAAAACTTATACTATAAATACTTTACAAAATGATACTACGTATTATTTTCATTTTTGGGCAACTTATTGCAAACCTTGTATTAAGGAATTTGACGACATAAGCACCAATTACAACAGAATTTTTAAGGGAAAAACAAAATTATTGGTAATATCTTTTGAAGACGAAAAAAAAAATAACAAATTTTCTAAAGAATAAAAATTATAAATTACCCTTTTACAAAGCCGATTCTACTCAATTTTTTATTAAACCAAATATTGAAATTGTACCAACTACAATTGTAGTAAAAAACAATAAAGTAATTGATAAAGGATTAGGCACAATTAATTGGGCAGAAATTAATTAACAAAATCATGCAATTCCATTCAAAAGCTCAAGAACAAGCATTAATGCGTTTACAAGTACAACACGAAATTGCTGTAGCAGGCATTAAAAGCAATGCACAATTAACCGATGAAGAAAAACAAACAGCTTTAAAAGCAGAGGTAAATAATTTCAATAAAAAGAAAAAAGGCTTACAAGGTGCTGCTTTCTAATCTTTCGTTTTTTCTGTTGTCTTTTTTTCTTTCATCTTAAAAAAACAATTATCTTTGCCCCGTCTCAAAGGGGTGCCGTACGGCTGAGATCATACCCGTTGAACCTGGGCAGGTAATGCTGCCAAGGGAAATGAACAATACACTTATTGAGTGCACGCATTAAGTTACTGTTCGTAACGAAAACATTTTTATTAATCTAAACAAAATAAATGCCCCTTTTATTTGTAAAATTATTTTACGAATGAAAACTCATTTTTTGTTTGCAAGTTTTTGTCTTTCGGCAATTACCATGCAAGCTCAAACCGAAACTAAAAAAGACACCCTAACGTCAAACACTTTAGACGAGGTTTTGGTACAAGCAGTTCGCGCTACCAACAAAACACCTATTGCTTTTAGTAATTTAAGTAAAGAAGAACTTGCAAAACGCAACTTAGGACAAGACATTCCTGTTTTAATGAACTTTATGCCATCGGTAGTTACTACAACCGATGCAGGTAACGGTGTGGGCTACACAGGTATTCGCGTGCGTGGAAGCGACGGCACACGTGTAAATGTAACCATAAACGGCATTGCGTATAACGATCCTGAATCGCACGGTAGTTTTTGGGTAAATATGCCCGATTTTGTTTCAAGTGTCGAAAATCTGCAATTACAACGCGGTGTTGGTACATCAACCAACGGTTCGGGTGCTTTTGGAGCCAGTTTAAACTTATTAACCGATAAATATTCATACGATGCTAATGGTGAAATTGCTAATTCAATAGGCAGCTTCAACACAAGAAAACACACTGTAAAATTTAGCACCGGATTGGTAAATAACACGTTTGAACTTACAGGCCGTTTATCTAATTTATATTCAGACGGATACATCGATCGCGCCTCATCAAAACTAAACTCTTATTTTTTACAAGGAACTTTTATTAATGAAGGTACATTGCTTAAAGCGTTGGTTTTTGGTGGTAAAGAAAAAACATATCAAGCTTGGAACGGTTTAGAGCAAAAAGATATTGAAAAATACGGCCGCCGATTTAATACTTCGGGAATGTATTATGATAACGAAGGTAAAATGCAGTTTTACGACAACGAAACCGACAACTATCAACAAGACCATTATCAGCTGCATTGGAACGAAAAATGGAACAGCAATTGGAACACAAACTTAGCAGTACATTACACCAAAGGCTTTGGTTATTACGAAAATTACAAAACAGATGAAGATTTAGCCGATTACAACTTAGAACCTATTGCTGTAAATGGCGAAACCAAAGAAACATCTGATTTAATTCGAAGAAAATATCTTGATAACGAATTTTATGGTGTAACATTTTCGGCCCAATACAATAAAAACAATTTAGAAGTACTTTTTGGCGGTGCAGCAAATAAATACACCGGTGACCATTACGGCGATGTTCTATGGGTACGCAGCCAACCGTTTACAAAATTTAAACAAGAGTATTACAGGGACAATTCAACCAAAACCGATAAAAATACTTTTGCAAAAGCAACTTATACCTTGCACAATAATTTAATTTTATTTGGCGATTTACAATGGCGTAATGTTACTTATAAAGCTAATGGTGCAGAAACCGGATTGGTAAACGATACCTTTAACTTTTTTAACCCTAAAGCAGGTATCACTTACAAAATAAACAACAACAGCAGCACCTATTTTTCATATGCACGCGCAAATCGCGAACCTAACCGCACCGATTATGAAAACGGCAATCCAAAACCTGAAAAATTAAACGATTTTGAATTAGGTTGGCGATACAATTCTAACAAACTAGCCGTAAACATGAACGGTTACTATATGTTGTATAAAGACCAGTTAGTATTAACAGGCGCTTTAAACGATGTTGGTGCTGCAGTACGTGAAAACAGCGGAAACAGTTACCGTTTAGGTATAGAAATTGATGGAACTTGGCAGTTTGCTCCAAAATGGATGATGAGTCCAAACATTACCATAAGTTCTAACAAAAACATAAACTACAAAACAGAACGCAACGGTTCGCTAGTGCATTTAGGCAATACCAATATATCATTTACGCCAAATGTAATTGTAGGCAATGCCCTAACCTATTCACCGTTAAAACAATTAAACGTATCGTGGTTAACCAAATTTGTTGGCGAACAATACATGGGTAACACAAACTCTAACGCTTCAAAATTAGATTCGTATGTAACAAATGATATAAATATAGTTTACGAAATGCAGCTAAAAAAATGGTTTAAATCCATATCATTCAACGTATTAGCTAACAACATCTTTAATGTAAAATACATTTCAAACGGATATTACTACACTTACGATGACAATTGGACCAATCCTAACAGCATTCAAACCATTGAAGGTGCCGGATACTACCCTCAAGCTCAGTTTAATATTTTAGGCGGATTTAGTTTAAAATTTTAATACAAAAGCGCCAAAATTTTAAAATTTTGGCGCTTTATATTTTTTCATTAATTATATACATTTATCATAGTTCCACTTTGTGAAACCCTGTATTCTTTTAACGGATATTGTGCACTAGTTGTAGCCAAACCTAAGTATAAATTGTAAACCAAAGCGTCGGTACAACTACAATTTGCTTCAATTCCATTCAAAATTAATTTAGAACAACCACTTATGGCATGGTTGGCGCAAGTAGCTTCAAAAGCGCGTATACCTGTCCCGGTATTTATCACAAAAAAACCATTTAAACCAAAACCTGCTACATAAACTGCATTGCCCGGATACTGCAATTTATTATACGTTGGCAAGGCTGTATTAATAGTATAATTTATAGCAATTTCAGGTAAATAAGGGTTGCGGGTGTCCCATTCGTCACGGGTACATCCACTAAAAAAAAACGCTGTACAAAGTACAAGCACAAATAATTTTTTCATTATAAAAACATTTGAAAAACAAATTTAATTATTTAACTTTGACCTAAATATAAATGTAACAAATATTAACATAATAAACGCATAAGAAACAAAATCCCGTATGTATGGGATTTTTTCTGTTTTATAAATTGAATTGAAAATGAGTAACGTATCATACTACACTGCCGAAGGATTAAAGAAATTAAGAGATGAAGTGGAGCATTTAAAAAGTGTTGAACGCCCTAAAGCTTCACAAGCAATTGCTGATGCACGCGATAAAGGCGACTTGTCTGAAAATGCTGAATACGATGCTGCTAAAGAGGCACAAGGTTTGTTAGAATTAAAAATTGCTAAAATGGAAGAAGTTTTAGCAAACGCTCGTTTAATTGACGAATCACAATTAGATACATCTAAAGTTTTGGTGCTTTCTACCGTACGTATTAAAAACCAAACAAACGGAATGGAAATTACATACAAATTGGTTGCTGAAAGCGAAGCCGATTTAAAAGCTGGTAAAATATCGGTAACATCGCCAATTGGTAAAGGTTTACTAGGAAAATCGGTTGGTGAAATTGCAGAAATCAGTGTACCAAACGGCACTTTAAAATTTGAAATTTTAGAAATTACAAGAGACTAATTTTTTAAGCTATGAGCATTTTCACTAAAATTATAAGCGGCGAAATTCCATCGTATAAAGTTGCAGAAAACAACGAGTTTATTGCTTTTTTAGATATAAATCCCAATGCAAAAGGCCATACTTTGTGCGTTCCTAAACAGGAAATCAACAAGATTTTTGAAATGGAAAAAGACTTGTACACGCGTTTAATGGAATTTTCGTACGATGTGGCAAAAGCCATTGAAAAAGCCGTACCATGTAAACGCGTAGGTGTTGCTGTTGTAGGGTTAGAAGTACCACACGTACACGTGCATTTAATACCTTTACAAGATATGGACGATATGCGTTTTCAACGAAAAGCATCGCTTACAAAAGAAGAATTTGAAGAAACTGCCAAGCAAATAGCATCACATTTATAAAAAAAAATCCCTTTGAAATTTCAAAGGGATTTTTTCTTGTATTGAATTGAAAAAGTAGTGCCTTTACCTATTTCTGATTTTAAAACACGTATGGAACCTTTATGGTATTTTTGAACAATACGTTGCGTAAGCGATAAACCCAAGCCCCAACCACGCTTTTTGGTAGAAAAGCCCGGCTCAAATATTTTACGGAATTGATTTTTTGGTATGCCTTTACCAGTATCACTCACTAAAATTTGTAAATTATTTTCGTTGTTTTTAATTTCAACTTTAATTTTTCCTTTGCCTTTTATGGCGTCAATAGCGTTTTTTACAAGGTTTTCAATAGTCCAACTATGTAAAGTTGGGTTCAGCATAAGATTTACAATATCGGTATTGGTATCAAACTCAAAAACAATTTGTTTTGAACTGCGCGATTGTAAATAATCAAACGACTTTTTGGTTTCTTCAACAATATTCAACAACTCTAAATTTGGTTCAGAACCAATTTTTGAAAAACGGTCGGCAATGGTTTGCAAACGATCCACATCTTTTTGAATTTCGGCAATTATATTAGCGTCCATATCATCAAGCCTCATAATTTCTAACCAACCTAAAAGCGATGAAAGCGGTGTGCCAATTTGGTGTGCAGTTTCTTTTGCCATACCTGCCCATAATTTATTTTCGGACGACATTTTACTTGCCCTAAAATAACTATACACCAACAAACCAAACAAAACCAAAATAGCTATTAATGCCATTGGATAGTATTTTAATTTGTTTATTAACGATGAATTTCCGTAATATACATATTGTTTTTCACCCAAAAATTTAACTTCAATTGGTAAATTCTGACTTTTTAAATCATTTAAAATTTCATACAGAAGTTTAGAATTGGTTTCAGCTTCTTCGGGTAAATTAAAATGCCTAATAATACTATCATTATCTGTAGTAAGTATAGCCGGTATCGTAGTATTTTTTATTAAAATGTTTGATGGAAGTTCAATATCTGACTCTAAAGGAGATTCACTAATTTTTTGATTTGCTTGTGCCCAAATTTCCATTTTTACACGTTCTTCGTGCTTAAAAGTTTGAAAAAGCAAATAGGTATTCCAAAGAATTAAAATTAAAATTCCCAACGAAAAAAGCAAGATAAACCAACGTGTGTATAAACTTCTTTTAACAATAGACATACATAAAATTTAGTAATACAAATGGCAATATACTGCTTTAAAACGTTTTTTTGTTGATAATATTTTTAAAATTGGAACAAAATTTTTAATCGCTATATGTATCTTTGTTCAAACCAATTTAAGTTATGTTAAGCATACAACCAACCGATTTAAATCCGGTACAATTACAAGCCTATTTACAAGGCGCCGTGGGTCCACGCCCAATTGCATTTGCAAGTACAGTTGATGAAAACGGAAATGCAAATTTATCGCCCTTTAGTTTTTTTAACATTTTTAGTTCAAACCCGCCCATATTGGTTTTTTCGCCAGCACGTAGGGTACGCAACAACACAGTAAAACATACCTTGTTAAATTGCGAAGCTACTAAAGAAGTAGTTATAAATATAGCTAATTACAGCATGGTGCAACAACTTTCGTTAGCATCTACTGAATATGCCGATGGTGTTGATGAATTTATAAAAGCCGGTTTTACAAAAGTAGCATCAGATTTAGTTAAACCTTTTCGCGTTGCCGAAAGTCCGGTGCAATTAGAATGTAAAGTAAACCAAATAATTGCATTAGGCGATCAAGGTGGTGCAGGAAATATGATTATTTGCGAAGTTGTAAAAATGCACATTGCAAATGATATTTTAGACGGAAAAGGCGGTATCGATCAACATAAAATAGATTTAATTGCACGTATGGGGGGCAACTGGTACACACGTGCTACACCAGGAATGTTTGAAGTTGAAAAACCACTTACTACATTGGGTATTGGCGTTGACGCGATACCTGAAAATGCCAAAAAAAGTGGTATATTTGCAGGGAACGACTTAGGGATTTTAGGCAATGTAGAAGTGCTGCCAACAAGTGATGAAGTAGTAACTTTTTTAAACGAAAATCCTGAAATTGCAAACTGGGTAAACAATAATAACAACGAATTAATTTTTAAAAAAGCTAAAGACTTTTTAAGTTTAAATGAAGTAACATTGGCTTGGAAAACAATTTTAGCAGCAAAATAATACACATGGAAGTTTTAGGAAGAATAAAAATGGTTGGTCCGGTACAAGATGTAAGCCCAACTTTTAGAAAAAGAGAAGTAGTTGTAACTACAGAAGAGCAATATCCGCAGCATATTTTAATTGAGTTTACACAAGATAAATGCGATTTATTAAATTCATTTCAAATTGGTGAACAAGTACGCGTTGGTATTAACTTACGTGGTAGAGAATGGGTTAATCCACAAGGTGAAACCCGTTATTTTAACTCAATTCAAGGTTGGAGAATCGATCGTCCACAAATGCAACAACCTGCTTACAACCAAGCACCACAAGGTTACGCGCAGCCACAAGGTGGTGGATATGCACAACCGCAACAAGGTTTTGGGCAACAACCACAAGGTTTTGCACAGCCTAATCCGTTTGAAAACCAAAACAATGGATATGCAGCAAACAATAACACCGCTTTTCCACCAGCTCCAAACTTTAATCAAAACGAAGAAGCTGAAGACGATTTACCTTTTTAATATCGATAGAAAACAATAATTTTGAATCCTGATTACACTAGTAATCGGGATTTTTTTATGTACAAACTTACCAACGAACTTTATTTTCCAAGTGTAGAAACAGCACATTCATCGGGCATTGTGGCTTTTGGCGGCGATTTATCTACAGAAAGACTACAGCTTGCATACCACAGCGGTATTTTTCCTTGGTTTGAAGATGGTGAAGAAATTACCTGGTTTGCACCTGAAGAACGTATGGTTTTATTTTTAAATCAATTAAAAATATCTAAATCAACCCGAAATATCTTAAATAGAAACATTTTTAAAGTAACTTTTAATACCGCTTTTGAACAAGTGATTAGCCATTGCCAACAAATAAAACGCAATGGACAATTAGGCACTTGGATTACCGATGAAATGTTACAAGCGTATGTAAAATTACACGAAATGGGTGTAGCAAAATCGGTTGAAGTTTGGCAAAATAAGGAGCTGGTTGGCGGTTTATACGGTATTGATTTAGGACATATTTTTTGTGGCGAAAGTATGTTTTCTAAAACATCAAACGCTTCAAAAATAGCTTTTATTCACCTAACACAACATTTAAAAGCAAACAACTATCAAATAATTGACTGCCAAGTTTATAATGATTATTTAGCCCAATTAGGTGCCGAGGAAATTCCGCGCGATTTGTTTATGCAAATTTTAAATAAAAAACTAAAAGTTGTTTATGAAGATTGAATTGGAGTATCTTTTTCTAAAAAGTTTTTAATAACGTAATGTCCCAAATAAATAAAAGGTGTTAGCCCAATTGCTAATAATAATTTAAACGAATAACCTGTTGCTGCCATGTTTATATAATCGTGAAAAGATAATTTACCCGTAAGCCAAAAAGCTATTCCAGTTACAATAAAACTATCAAATAACTGCGAAATTACGGTAGAACCTGTACTGCGTAGCCATATTTTTTTACCACCTGTTATCTTTTTAAAAAACACAAACAAAGCAGCGTCTATCAACTGTGAGCAAACAAAGGCAATGATGCTGGCAATAATAATCCATAAACCTTGCCCAAAAACTTCTTTAAAAGCATTAAAACTAACAGCCGATACATTTGAAGCAGGTATTTGTATCGCCAAAAATATCATGCAAAACGTATATAAAATAAGTCCGGTGGTTAAAAAGGTAAGTTTTTTTACACCTTCTTTACCAAAATATTCGTTAATTAAATCGGTAACCACAAACACAATAGGCCAAGGCAAAATGCCAATACTTAAAATAAACGGACCAACGTTTATGAGCTTACCCCCTATTAATTCGGCAACTATGGCATTGGTTACAAAAATACCGCCTAGAATTATAAATACAATTTGCTTTTTTGTAAGTTTCATTTAGTGTTTGTTATAACAAAAACATGTTGTTAAGTGATCGTTAACCATACCGGTTGCTTGCATGTGCGCATACATTACGGTTGAACCCAAAAATTTAAAACCGCGTTTTTTTAAATCTTTAGCTAACGCATCAGAAATATCTGTAGTTGCTTGTACATCTTTAATACTTTTAACTTTGTTATTAATAGTTTTATGGTTTACAAAACCCCAAATATATTTAGAAAAACTGCCAAATTCTTTTTGAACTTCCATAAAGCGCTGTGCGTTGTTAACGGTAGCTAAAATTTTTAATTTGTTGCGTACAATACCTGCATCTTGCATTAAAGACTCTAATTTTTCAGGGTTATAATTAGCTATTTTTTTATAGTTGAATTGATCAAAAGCAGCACGAAAATTCTCGCGTTTTTTTAAAATGGTAAACCAACTTAAACCCGCCTGAAACGATTCTAACACTAAAAATTCAAAAATAGTTTCATCGTCGTAAACAGGTTTTCCCCATTCTTCGTCGTGGTATTTTATATACAATTCATCATTTGTAACCCAATCGCAACGTTTTATTTCCATTTTTTTCTATATTTATCTTACAAAGATATTTAAAGGTTTTTAAAATAAATATGCGCATTACAAATAAATTCTATCTTATTGTATTCATCTTATTTCAACAAATAAGTTTTTCACAACAAAACATAAAAGGTTCAATTATTTCAGAAAATGAACCCGTACCTTACGCGCAAATTTTTTCACAAGCATCAGAACGTCCCGTATATTCGGATAGTTTAGGTATGTTTCATTTAAAAAATGTAAATAAAAATGAAACCATCACTATCAAATGTATAGGGTATGAAGATAAAAATGTAAAAGTTGCCGATATTAATAATTCTTTTAAAATTGAATTAAAAAAGGCAGATATTTTATTAAATGAAATTGTAATAGATGTTATCAATTCTGTATGGGAAAAACTTTTCAAAAAACCTAAAGCTCATTTATGGTTTTCAAGCATTCCTGCAACTGAAGGCTTTTCAACACTAACAAAATATAAAGCAACTACCGATGTAAAGTTTAATGGTATATGTTTTATTGCAAAAAACAATGGTATCTATTTAACCAAAAGATTAAGACCGCTTGTTTTTAAAAAAACAATTGAGCCTGCTTCTACCCTAATTGAATCTGAAGTTGAAGTATTTACTATTCCAAAAAACAATACCGGTAAATTAAATAATAAAGATTTTAGAATAGAATTTGAATTTAACAATATTATTGAACTAAAAAAAGGAGAAGAAATTTATATAGGTGTAGAATTTGTACCTAATGATTTAAATAATGTAAACGTTAATGACAATCTTATGTTTGCTACAGTTAAAGAAATAAACAACCCAAATTTAGAAACCAAATTATACTCTTTTTTATTTAATGATAAGTCCCGAGGTAAATTTTACAAAGAAGTACTATTAAAAGAAGATTTATATTTTGAACTAAAAGTTGTAAAATAAAGTCCCAAATTTTTGGGGGCAGTCTAATTTTAGGGCTTTATTTTTTAACTAATTTGTTTTAAAAGGCGGGGTAGTTTGCGGAAAAATTTGGTTTTGGTCTTTAAAACCACCAAAATTAAAGGTTAAACCAACTTTAAACATGCGGCGTTCGTTCATAGTTTCGGTACGCATTTGCAAGCCGTTACCAAAAACATTTACGTTATAACCATCGGTATTCAACACATTATCAACCCCAACATTTAAAGTTAATTTATTATCTAAAAATTTCTTATTAAACGCAACATTCAGGTTTTGTGCTGGTTTATTCAATTCGTACAAATTCATTACCCCTTTAAACATATTATAATACGTAATGTACAAACGTGTATTACCACCCAAATAAAACTGCGAATAAGTAAAAATATAAAACGCACCTTTTTGAAACTTTTCAGGAATTACATTGTTGTACTTTGTTTTAAAATAGCCCGCATTTAAGTAGGTAAACGAAAGTTCATCAACATTTAGCCCGTTTCTGTCGTTAATCATATTTTTTAAACCTTTGGTAAACATAGCGTAAGGAATGGGCAACCCCATATTAAAACTTTGCGAAATACCGTTTTTAATATTATGCGATTTAGATTCAAGCGTACCATTTGGAGCAATTTCATAAAAAGCTACATTTTGATTAGGCATTTTTGAAAGGTTGTAACTAAAATAAATATAATCAAAAACAGTCATCGTTGCATTTATGTTGTGACTTATTTCGGGCTGTAAATTAGGATTTCCAGCGTTTGAAAGCAACAAACTATTTTGCGATGTTATATTAGGATTGAACGCTTGCGCACCAGGCAAATTCATTCGTTTGCTATATCCTGTACTAAGATAAACACCCGAAGTTAATGAATATTTTAACGAAACTGTTGGAAAAACATTAGTATAATGCTTTTTTAAATTTAAAGAATCAACAGCTGTTTGTGATTGATACGTTAAATTTTCGAATCGTAAACCTGCCGAAATCATTAACGATTTTATGTTGCTTGATAAACTGGTGTAAACAGCTTTATTGGTGTATTTAAAATCATAAGGAATATAAGTTCTGGCTTGATTCCAATTATAAAGACCGTTATTATTTGAAACCGAATGTGTAAAATGTGCGCCCGTTTCTAAATTGCCATTAACTGCTTTTATTGGCTTTTCAAAATCGGCTTTGGTTTGGCTGTACACAAAATTGTTATCGGCTAAAATGCTTGAAACTTTTTCATCTTTTACAAACAACTGGTTGTTGTTTCCATTATTTTGAAATTCTGTATTTGATGTTAATGTAAAATTAGTTCCAAGTGTATCTAACTTTTGCGCATATACAAACTGCAATTCATGCATGTTGTTTTTACTTAAATTTTTAGTTTGTTGTGTATACATTTGTTGTGTATTGCCAAACGTATTAACCACGGCGCCATAATTCAATGGCTTATTATAATTATGATTAAAGTTGTATTTAAGGGTTAAACTGGTAAAATCACTTAATTTATATTGCCATTTATTGCGTAAATAAACATTTTGATACCAACTGTTGTTCCAATAGTTTTCGCTGGCGTTAATAGGCGTTCCGTTGCTTATATAACTAAATTCATTAGCAGACGAACTATTGCCTTCGTGATGGGTATAACCGGTGTTCATGCTCCAGCTTATTTTGTTTTTTTTAAACATGATTTGCGCCGATGTACTGTTTTTAATTTTACTGTTTATACGATTTTCTTGCATAAAACTTCCACTAAAACCTTCAATTTTTGCCGATTTCGTTATAACATTAATAATTGTACCATTAAAAGTAGCGCTGTATTTTGCACCAGGACGATCAATAATTTCAATGCTTTTCACAGTGTTTGCTGGTAGGTTTTTAAGAAAGTTTGTAAGTTGATCACCACTCATACCCGTTGGTTCGCCATCTAAAAAAATGGTTGCCAGTTTTCCGTTATGCGCAATTTGTCCATTGGCTGTAACCAAAACACCAGGTAATTTATTAACCGCATCAAAAACACTACCCGAATTTAACACAGTTAATTTTTCTACATCTACCACAGTTTTATCAGCAAATCTGCGAATGTTTTTATTGGTTTGATTTATTATAATTGCTGCTAGCTCTTCGGTTGTTTGTTCTGTAAATTGCAAATCTAATTTTTCACCTGCAACATACTTTAGCGTTTTTGATAGAACTTTAAACTGCGAATGTTCCCAAGTTATGGTGTAATTCGTAACATCTTCAGGAATTTCTACAGAAAAATATCCATCGTTGTTTGTAGTAGTGTTATAAACCTTGTTGGTTTTTATGGTAACAAAAGTTTCAGGAATAGGTTGGTCTTCAAAAGTAACAACTCCTTCAATTTTTATATTTTGTGCGTTTATTAACCCTGCAAAAAACAAGGATAATACTAGTAATATGTTTTTCATAACTATTTTTTTATATTAGTAACAATGTAAATCAATTTGTTACAATAACTAATTAAAAATAGTTTTCATTTTACCCATAAAAAAGCCCCAAATTCAATTGAATTTGAGGCTTTTTATTATACTTAAAAAGTAAATTATCCTAAAGAAACACGTTTGAAACCAGCGATTTCAACATTGTAACCTTTTACGTAATCACCTACTTTTTTAGAATCGTCTTTAATAAAGTTTTGGTCTAATAACGCTTTTTCTTGATCTAAAGTAGTGTTATCAGAAATAAAACGAGCAATTTTACCTGGTAAAATTTTATCCCAAATTTGTTCTGGCTTACCTTCTGCTTTTAATTCAGCTTTAGCATCTTCTTCAGCTTGTGCTAAAACTGCATCGGTAATTTGAGCATAAGAAATGTATTTAGGAACGTTTTTCAAAGTTTTACCTAAACGAGCTAATTCTTCATTATCTTTTTCAATTACTGCAATACGTGCAGCAGTTTCGCTTTCAACAAACGCAGGGTCAAAATCTTTGTAAGATAAAGTTTCTGCACCCATTGAAGCAACTTGCATAGAAACATCTTTAGCTAAAGCCTCAGCGTTATCAATTTTAGAAGATAAAGCAGTTAAAGCAGCAATTTTGTTAACGTGAACATAAGTTCCAACAAAAGCACCTTCTAAGATTTCAAAACCACCAATTTCAATTTTTTCACCAATAACACCAGTTTGCTCGATTAATTTATCAGCAACAGTCATAGTATCGTTGTATGGAGAAGCTAAAAATTCTTCTTTAGAAGAAAAGTTAATTGCTTTTTCAACTAATTCGTTAGCTAAAGCAACAAAAGATTCGTTTTTTCCTACGAAATCAGTTTCGCAGTTTAAAGTAATAATTGCACCTTTAGTGTTGTCTGCGTTGATAAAAGAAACAGCAGCCCCTTCTGTAGACTCACGGTCTGAACGGTTAGCAGCTACTTTTTGACCTTTTTCACGTAAGATTTGGATTGCTTTATCAAAATCTCCTTCAGCTTCAACTAAAGCTTTTTTACAGTCCATCATTCCGGCACCTGTAGTTTGTCTTAATTTATTTACGTCTGCAGCAGTAATATTTGCCATTTTATTGAGAATTAAATTAATTATTTGATTAAATAGAAAAAAGCCGTTAAGTGATAGCATCAAAGATATGAAACCATCAGCATAACGACTTTAAGATACTGTTAAGATTACTCTTGAGCAGTAGGTTGTGCTTCAGTTTTAGCAGCTTCTTCTTTTTCAGATTTTCTTTCAGAATTTCCTTCGATGATAGCTGTAGTTACTAAAGATAATACTTTATCGATTGATTTAGAAGCATCGTCATTTGCTGGAATTACATAATCAACCTCACGAGGGTCAGAGTTAGTATCAACCATTGCAAAAACTGGAATGTTTAATTTTTGAGCTTCTTTTACTGCGATGTGTTCAGCTTTGATATCAACTACAAATAATGCAGCCGGTAAACGTGTCATATCAGCAATAGAACCTAAGTTCTTTTCTAATTTAGCACGTAAACGGTCAACTTGTAAACGCTCTTTTTTAGAAAGAGTCATAAATGTACCGTCTTTTTTCATACGATCAATAGAAGCCATTTTTTTAACAGCTTTACGGATTGTAACGAAGTTAGTTAACATACCACCTGGCCAACGCTCAGTAATGTAAGGCATGTTAGCAGCTGCTGCTTTTTCAGCAACGATATCTTTTGCTTGTTTTTTAGTCGCAACAAATAAAATTTTACGACCTGATGCAGCTATTTTCTTTAAAGCTTCGTTAGCTTCTTCAATTTTAGCTGCAGTTTTATATAGATTGATAATGTGGATACCATTACGCTCCATATAGATGTAAGGAGCCATGTTTGGGTCCCATTTTCTAGTCATGTGTCCAAAGTGTACACCTGCTTCTAGTAATTCTTTAACTTCTACTTTGTTTGCCATTTTTGTAATAGTTTACGTTCTTGTGTTAGCAATGTTCCTTCAATTGGTATTTCAGGCTTCATTTAGATGCTAAACTACCTCTGACCTCGGCCAGCAGCAACAAAAACTTAGATTTTTTATTAAATAATAATATAAAATATTAACGTTTAGAGAATTGGAATCTCTTACGAGCTTTCTTCTGACCAAATTTCTTACGCTCAACCATACGTGGGTCACGCGTTAATAAACCTTCTGGTTTTAAAATTGCTCTGTTTTCAGCGTCAACTTCACACATTGCACGTGCAATTGCCATACGTACAGCTTCTGCTTGCCCTGTTGTTCCACCACCGTAAACATTTACTTTTACGTCAAAGTTCTCTGCATTTTCTGTCATAGACAAAGGTTGCATTACTTTGTATTGTAACGTTGCCGTTGGGAAATAAGTTGCGAAATCTTTTTTGTTCACTGTGATTTTTCCAGAACCTTCTGAAACATAAACACGAGCTACTGCGGTTTTTCTTCTACCGATTTTGTGAATAACTGCCATTACTTAATTTCGTTTAAATTAACGGTTTTAGGTTTTTGTGCCTCGTGTTTGTGCGCTGAACCTACATTTACATTTAAATTACGGAATAATTGTGCACCTAATTTGTTTTTAGGTAACATTCCTTTTACAGCTTTTTCAATTAATAATGCAGGATTTTTTTGTTGCATTACTTTTGCTGTTAATTCTCTTTGACCACCTGGGTAACCTGTGTGACGAATGTACGTTTTGTCATTCAACTTGTTACCTGTTAAGTTGATCTTTTCTGCATTGATAACAATTACGTTATCTCCACAGTCTACGTGAGGGGTATAACTTGGTTTGTACTTACCTCTCAAAATCATTGCAACTTTTGAAGCAAGGCGTCCTAAGTTATGACCTTCAGCGTCTACAACAACCCATTCTTTTTGAACAGTTGCTTTGTTTGCTGATACTGTCTTGTAGCTTAAACTTTCCACAATAAATTATTTTTAATTAAACATTCCTTTCCCAATAAAGGGAGTGCAAAATTAAACATTTTATTTTACTATACAAATTTGTTTGTTTTTTATTTTTCTTGTCCTAATTTTTAACACATTACACAATGATCACTTCTTCCTTAAAAATGGCATTTTTAACTGTGTAAAAAAAATCAATTAATATTAAAAAAAAACACCTTTTATTGTTTAAAAATCAAAAAATAAAATTTAAACAAGTAATTATTGAATTTTTTGTTATATTTTTACAATTAACATTATTAAAATTAACAACAATGAAGAAAAAACCAACTTTTTTTAAACTTCAGATTAGCTGGCTTTTGCCCAAAGCTTTTGCTATTATGATTTTGCTTTCGTTTATGAAAACCTATTCGCAAGCTTGTGCTCCTATCGCTACTAATTTTAGTGAAAATTTTGACACAACAACAACTGGAAACTCTATTAACCCTTCGGTCCCCAGTTGCTGGAGTTATATAGACAACATGACAACAACTGGTTACGGATACACGGCCAACTCTACAACAACGTCTTATTCTCCTCCTAGGTTCTTTCGCTTTTACAGAATGTGCTCTACATCAAACACTAATCAGAACTTAACATTAGTATCTCCAGAAACAGTAAACCTTGGAAACGGTACAAAACAAATTCGCTTTTACGCTCGGGGAAATTCCACAACCGTACCTAGTTTTTTAGAGATTGTTCGATTAAATGGTAACACAGCCGCAGCAAATGCAACTGTTCTAGCAACTTTTAATATTACCGGAACTTCTTATAAAGAATATACAGTTCCTTTAGCAGCTACAACAGATGATTATTTTGGGTTTAGAGTACCGCATAACGGATCAACATCTACTACTTACCCTTATGCTTATATAGACAATGTTTATTATGAAGACTTAGAAACATGCTTCTTTCCCACTGGAATAAACATTCCTGCAATTACACAAAACACAGCTACCTTAACATGGACAGCTTCAATTGACCCAACAGTAACCGCATATGAATACGAAATACGTACCAACGGATTACCTGGTTCAGGAACCAACGGCTTAGCAAGCACAGGGATTGTTAATGGAACAACAACAAACGTCACTGGATTATCGCCTGCAACAAATTATACCGTTTATATGAGAAGTGTTTGCGGTAGCACTTCAGCAGGAAAATGGAATCCTACATCTGAATCGTTTTTTACACTTTGTGGAATTATCGTAGGAAACTTTTACGAAGGTTTTGATACAACTTCAACTGGAAGTACTACAAACAACAATTATCCTAATTGCTGGAATTATGTTGACGAAGTAGTATCTTCTGGATACGGATATGTAAATTCTTCAAATGCACAATCGCCAAGCCATTCATATAGAATGTATCGCTCAAATTCAGCTGCTAATCAAAACCAACGATTAATGCTTATTTCGCCCGAAACAAACAACCTAGGGAACGGAAATTGGGTAAAACAGGTTCGCTTTTCAGCTAAAACCACGGGATCTGCTATTCAATTAATAGAATTTTTCACTTCAGACGGAACAACAGCTGCTGCTAATTTTACACCTTTAGACACTATAAAAATTAGCGGCACAACATATAAAGAATACTCTATTTATTTACATGCAACAACAGACGATTATTTTGGGTTTAATTTAATTCACAATGGAACAACATCATCTGGAACAATTTATTTAGACGATGTTTATTACGAAGATACACCTAACTGTAAACCTATTTTAGCAAACAATATTAAAGTAAACAACATTTTAAAAAACAGCGCAACAATTTCTTGGGTAGACAACTTTAACTTAGGTTCTATAGCATATGAAGTAGAAATACGCGAATCTGGTGACCCCGGTGACCCCGGCGCTATATTCAAAGGAACTACACAACCAGGCATTACCAACATAAACGTTACAGGTTTAAACCCTACAACTAAATACTCAATTTATGTACGTGCAAAATGCTCTGCTACAGAAACTAGTTTATGGGCTGGTGGTAAACAATTTATAACATTATGTGATTATCCAAACTTAATTGCAGCACCTGCAGTAACGGTTTGTGGTCCGCAAGAAGTTGATTTGACAGCGATTTACGATGCGGGTATAGTTACCTGGTTTGATGCTGCAGAAGATGGCAATGTAGTGCACACAGGGGCCACTTTTACAACACCTTATTTAACAACTGGTAGAAGTTACTGGGTTATGGCGGGAGATGCACCAGTTGATGTTAACGCACAAGTAGGAAATGGAACAGCAACTAATGCTACAACAGGAACTTTCTTATATCATAGTTGGGGTGGATACAAACACCAATACATTTTTACAGCTGCAGAACTTACAGCAGCAGGATTAGCAGTGGGCGAAATTAAAGGATTGTCTTTTGAAGTTGTAATAGGTGGAGCTAGCAGAACAAATTTTAGTATTTCTATTGGCGCAACAAACATTACAACTGCTAGTGGCTTACAAATAAACAACAACTTGTTAACACCAGTGTACAACAATGCAAATGAAACGTTTACACCTGGTTTAAAAACATTCTCTTTTAATACACCTTTTTATTGGGACGGTTTAAGTAACATAGTTGTACAAACTAATTGGAGTAACAATGGTGGTGGTAACTTTAGTAGCAGCGGTACTTTAGTTTATCACAACGCGCCAGCAAAAAGAACAACTTATAGTTATGCAAACAATGTTACAGCTACACAATTATTAGCTACAATATCTGGTTCAACAGGTGGTAGTGGAGGAACTACAACTACAGCAGTCAGACCAAACACGATGTTTATAGCTACTTTAGGATGTAAATCAGTGTTAACAGAAGTACCTGTTACTATTACACCAAAACCAGATTTCCAAATTTCTAAAGACAAGGTAACTTCTTGTAAGGGCGATCCTTCTGAAGTTGTAACTATTACAACAAATTTAGGTGGCTACGATACTTTTGTATGGACACCAAGTACTGGTGTAATAGGTAATGCTGCAACAGGTTGGACATTTAGTACTACAACAGAACAAGAATATGTGTTATCTGCAAGCCAGTCTAATGGTATTTGTGAGCATTTAAAAACAGTTCTAGTATCTGCAGGTAACAAACCACAATCGTTATCTACTTTAGCAAGTACTTACGATATTTGTAAAAATACAGTTCAAGAATTAAAAGCTTTAGAACCAATCCAAGCTACTGCATCAATAGGTAGTAAAATAAACACTACAAGTGCAAATAGTGTAGTTTCTGCATTTGTTCAAAGTGATGTATATTCAAAACAACAATATATTTTTAGTGCGGCAGAATTATTAGCACAAGGAATAACAACATCTGGATACATTTCTGGTTTATCATTCGAAACGATTAATTCAGGTGCAAGTTTCACAAATCCAAAGTATACCATTAAAATGAAAATGGTACCAAGTACAACTTTTGGAAGCAATAATTTTGAAACAACAGGTTTAGCAACTGTTTTCTCAAAATCAAATTACACACATACGTTCCAAGGAGTTCAAACCATGATGTTTGACAGCCCATTCTTCTGGGATGGATTATCAAACGTATTAGTTGAAATTTCACAAGAAGGAATGGGAGGCGGAAATAATGCGCAAACCTATTTTACAGCAGTTGCAGGGTCAAATGTAGGTATCTACGGTACAAGCGCAACATCTGCTAACATTACAACAGGTACAAGAACAACAGAGCGTTTAGATGTTACTTTTAACTTTAAACAATCAATGGTAACTTGGTCACCTACAAATAATTTATATGCAGATGCAGCAGCTACCATGCCGTATGTACCAGGTACTGATGCTTTAAAAGTTTATATGACATCTGGTGCAGGTATAACACAAATGTATAATGCTACTATTACAGCACCATCTGGATGTACAACGGTAAAACCAGTTACAGTTAATGTAATAGATGTTGCAGCGCCAATAGTTCAAGGTCAAACATTCTGTCAACCAACACCAGTTACAAGTGTTGTTGTTACAAGTGCACCAGGTTCAATTTTAACGTTCTACAACTCACCAACAACAGCTGTTGCAACAACAACAATTTCGCAAACAGGTACTTACTATGTTGAAGCTAGAATTGGAAATTGCAAATCGGCTCGTATACCATTTACAGCAACAATTACAACATTAGCAGCACCAAGTGCACAGTTAACTCAAGTTGTTTGCGGCGGTGGAACAGTAGCTTCGTTAATGGCAACAGGTATGAGTAATGCACAAATTAGATGGTATGATTCAATGGCGGCAACAGTACCATTAACATCTACACATCCATTAGTTGATAATACAACATACTATGCATCTCAAGCAATGGGAGCATGTGAGTCTGATAGAATAGCAGTATTAGTTGATGTTAATCCAACACCAGCAGCTTTAACACCACAAACAATTTCAATATGTGGTTCAATAAACTATGCGGGTGTTAATTTAAACCAATTACCTGGTTCAGAATTAGTATGGTATCCATCGGCAACATCTCAAACGCCAATTCCAGGAACTAACCAAGTGGTTACAGGTACCTATTATGTATCTCAAAGAGTAAACGGATGTGAGTCGTTACGAGTACAAATAACAGCAACTTCACAAGGTAGTGTACCAGCACCAACAGCAGGTATCCAAAACATTTGTGGAGCAGGAACTGTAGCACAATTAAATGCACAAATTTTACCAAATGCTACGGCAGAATGGTACAGTAGTTCAACAGCAGTTGTGCCTTTAGCATTAACAGCACCGTTAGTAAACGGTACGTATTATGTAGCACAACGTATAGGAAACTGTGTTTCTGCAAAAATACCAGTAGCGGTTCGTGTAGTTAGTACAAGTGCCCCAGCAATAAACTCAATGAATTTATGTGAAGGCGCAACAGTTGCAGATTTAGTATTACCAACTCCTACAGGAGTATCCTATAGATGGTATGTAAACACAACATCAAATGTAGCATTACCTTCTACCGATGTATTACAAACAGGTTACTATTTTGTAGCGCGTGTAGAAAACGGATGTGAATCTTCACGTACACCAGTATTAGTAACAATCAACAGTCGTCCAAATAGTCCAGTTGGTGCATCGCCACAAACATTTACAGACTATGCAGAGATTAGTAATTTTGTAATGACACAACCAAATGTAGTTTGGTATGCAACGTATGAAGATGCAATGAAAGGAATAAATCCTTTGGCACAGAACATGCCATTAGTTGATAAAACAACTTATTATGCAGTAATCATTGGTTCAAACGGATGTCCAAGTTACCCAACGCCAATAGAGGCACGTATCGTGTTAGGTGTAAATAACTTTGATTTAAGCAAACTAACATACTATCCAAACCCAGTAAACGATCAGTTAACAATAACATATAGTGATGTAATTACAAATGTTGAAGTATTTGATTTGAATGGAAGATTGGTAATGAAAAATAATTTTGATAAAGAAACGGTTCAATTAGATTTTAGCAGATTAAGTGCAGGTACTTATATGTTAAATATAAAAACTAAGGAAAACAGTCAGTTTATTAAAATTGTTAAAAAATAGTTTTAATTAACTTCTAAACACAAATAAGCCGTTCAAAATGAACGGCTTATTTTTTTGAGTATCTTTTTTAAATTTAATGCGCATCTAACCAATTAACCCCCTCACCTATTTCAACCTCTAATGGCACAGCTAACGTAAAAGCGTTTTCCATTTCCTCTTTAATAATAGGTTTTACTTTTTCTAATTCGTTTTTAGGTACGTCAAAAACCAATTCGTCATGCACTTGCAAAAGCATTTTTGTTTGTAATTGGTCTTTAATTAGCCTGTTATGAATGTTAATCATGGCAATTTTAATAATATCGGCTGCCGACCCTTGAATTGGGGCATTTACCGCATTGCGTTCGGCTGCACCACGCACAACAGCGTTTTGCGAGTTAATATCTTTTAAATACCTACGACGGCCTGAAACTGTTTGCACATAACCATACTCTCTAGCAAATTCTATTTGATTGGTTATGTAATTACGTAATTTGGGATATGTTTCATAGTACGCATCAATCAATTCTTTACTTTCTGAACGTGTTAAAGTGGTTTGTTGGCTTAATCCAAAGGCCGAAACTCCATAAATAATACCAAAATTTACTGTTTTGGCATTGCTACGTTGTTCGCGGGTAACTTCGCTTAATGCTACATTAAATACTTTAGCTGCAGTAGCTTTGTGAATATCTTCGTTATTTTTAAACGATTCAATCATATTTGGCTCACCACTTAATGCAGCAATAATACGCAATTCAATCTGTGAATAATCGGCCGAAACCAACACATGATTTTCATCGCGCGCTACAAAAGCTTTACGAACATTTTGTCCGCGTTGGGTACGTATAGGTATGTTTTGCAAGTTAGGATTGTTAGAACTTAAACGCCCAGTTGCTGTAACAGCCTGCATATAATCGGTATGCACACGGTTTGTTTTAGGATTTATTTGGGTTGGCAATGCATCAACATAAGTATTTTGCAATTTTACAATTTGGCGCCATTCTAAAATATCACGAACAATTTCGTTATCTTTTGCTAATTCGCTTAAAACCTCTTCACCGGTTGCATATTGCCCTGTTTTGGTTTTTTTGATTTTACCACTGCCTATTTTTATTTTTTCAAACAAAATAACACCTAATTGTTTTGGCGATGCTAGATTGAACTCTTCCCCTGCTGTTTCAAATATTTTTGATTGAAGGGCAGCAGCTTCGGCAGATAATTCCGTAGAAAGTTTATTTAGATAAGTAACATCTAAACGAATACCTTCTGCTTCGATATCAGCTAAAACCGAAACCAACGGACTTTCAATGGAATCAAACAATTCACGAGTTTTGCTTTGTTCTAGCTTAGGCACAAAAACATCTTTAAGCTGTAGGGTTATATCGGCATCTTCAGCGGCGTATTCTTTTATATCTTCTAAAGCAACATCGCGCATGTTTTTTTGCCCCTTACCTTTTTTCCCTATTAAATCTTCAATAGGCTTAGGTTGATATTGCAAATAAGTTTCGGCCAAAACATCCATATTATGGCGCATATCTGGATTTATTAAATAATGCGCAATCATGGTATCAAACAAAAAGCCTTTTACATTAACATTATAGTTTTTAAGTACTTTAATGTCATATTTTAGGTTTTGACCTATTTTTACTATGTTTTCGCTTTCAAAAAAAGGTCGTAATAATTCAATCAATTCTTGAGCTTCGGTAGTATCTTCAGGAAAAGGAATGTAATAAGCCGATCCTTTGGTATAAGCAAATGACATACCTACTAATTCGGCCAAATTTGCATCAATATTTGTTGTTTCGGTATCAAAACAAACTTCGGTTTGCTGCATTAACGATTTTACAAATAATTGTAAGGCAAATTTCCCTTGTACAATTTGGTAGTGATGAGCTGTTGTTGTTAAATTTTTATAATACCCTTCTTGATCTATTTTTATTTCAGAATCACCTACTTCAAACAACGAAATTTGATCGGTATTTTTTGTTTGTGGTTTACCAATAGGTGTTGGTTGTACCATTGGGTTTTCATCTGCAAAAAGCTTATCAAACTGTTCTTTCATTCGGCGAAATTCCAGTTCTTGAAAAAGTGCATCGGTTTTAGCTACATCGGGCTTATCCAAATGAAAAAATTCTGCATCAAAATCAACCGGGCAATCTAACATAATACGTGCTAATTCTTTAGAAAGCAAGCCCAATTCTTTGTTAGCTTCTATTTTTTCACGCATTTTTCCTTTTAACTTATCGGTATTTTCTAATAAGTTTTCCATAGAACCAAACTCGGCCAATAATTTTTTTGCGGTTTTTTCACCAACGCCAGGTAAACCAGGAATGTTATCAACGGCATCGCCCATCATTCCTAAAAAATCAATTACCTGTAAAGGATGTTCAACTTCAAATTTTGCTTTAACCTCATCAACACCCCAAATTTCAATATCGTTGCCCATACGAGCAGGGCGATACATAAAAATATTTTCAGATACTAATTGAGCGTAATCTTTATCGGGTGTTACCATGTACACTTGAAAACCTTCTTTTTCGGCTTTTTTAGATAATGTTCCAATTAAATCATCAGCTTCAATACCAACTACTTCTATAATTGGTATGTGCATAGCTTTTAATATTTCTTGTATATAAGGTACTGCAATTTTAATGGCTTCGGGCGTTTCATCACGATTTGCTTTGTATTCAGGATACATTTCGCAACGTGCTTGGCTACCTCCTTTATCAAAAGCAACAGCTAAATAATTAGGTCGTTCGCGTTTAATAACATCAATTAACGAGTTCATAAAACCCATAACCGCCGATGTATCTAACCCTTTAGAGTTAATACGCGGATTTTTTATAAAGGCATAATACCCACGAAAAATTAACGCGTAGGCATCTAAAAGAAATAATCGTTTTTCACTCATACTATTTGTTTCAACAAAGCCAAAAGTACAAAAAACTTATAAGTTTATAATAAATGTGTTTATTGCTAATTGTTCTAACAAAAAACATTTTTGTTAAATTTATTAAAAACACAAATCTTTAAAAAAGCAAAGTTGTGTACTTTTGACAAAAATTATGTTGTAATGATTAAAACCCTTTTATTTTTATTTCTTGGTTTAGTGGTGTTAGGTGAAATATATACATGTGTACTTATTTACCGTTTAACCGAAAAAAGAATGGCCGTTTTTGCCTATTTACTTTTACTTATTACCATTGTGGTTAGCATTTTTATGTATTTTAAAAGTTTTGACAGAAGCGCTGGGCAAACATCAGAAAACATGCACGTTACCGCCTTAATTTTGTTATTTGTTTTACCCAAATTATTATTTAGTATTCCGTTGTTTTTTGAAGATATTGTTCGATTTTCATATTGGATATACCAAAAAATATTTTTAGTAAACACAACAACAATAACACGTAGCAGTTGGTTGCTAAAAATTAGTTTACCTGCTGCTATACTATTAGCACTATCTATTGTTTATGGCGTTTTTTTTGGAAAATACAATTTTCAGGTAAGAGAAGAAACCATTGCTTTTAACGATTTACCGAAAAGTTTTGACGGTTTAAAAATTTTACAAATATCTGATTTACACGTTGGTAGTTGGGACAACAAAGCAGCCATTGAAAAAGGTATTGAATTAATTAACAAACAAGAATATGACTTATTGCTTTTTACAGGTGATTTTGTAAATACTTTAGCTACTGAATCGGACCCTTGGATTGGACTTTTACAAAAAATTAAAACACCAAAATACGGTAAACATGCCGTTTTAGGCAATCATGATTACGGCGAATATGTTACTTGGAAAACTGCAGCAGCTAAAGAAGCTAACTTTAAACAAATAAAACATAACATTGTAAAAAGCGGATTTAATTTATTGCTTAACGAAAACATAGTAATTAAAAACAACAACGATTCTATATTTTTATTAGGAGTTGAAAACTGGGGAAAAAACTTTAAAAAAGCGGGCGACTTAAACAAAACATCCCAAAACGTACCTGCTAATGCTTTTAAAATTGTAATGTCGCATGATCCTTCCCATTGGGATGCCGAAATTGTAAATCATCCACAAAAATACCAATTAACATTATCGGGCCATACACACGGCATGCAATTTGGCTTTAAAATACCAAAAGTAATAGAATGGAGCCCCGCAAAATATGTGTATCCAGAATGGGGTGGCTTATACAATAAAGGGCAACAATATATTTATGTAAACCGCGGCTTTGGGTTTCACGCATATTCTGGTCGTGTTGGCATTTGGCCAGAAATTACGTTATTAGAATTAAAAAAAAGCAAATAACCCATCGTTAGTAATCGAAAAATTATAATTTTGTATAGATAGAAAAAAAGGTATATATGTCTAAATTTGGCGATTTAATAAACTCTACTATTCCGGTTTTAATTCAGTTTACAGCCGAACACAACCCCGAATGCGAGCAAATGCAGCAAATTATAGAAGAAGTAGCTCTAGAAATGGGAAACAAACTTACCATTATTAACATAGATACAGTTAAAAACCCTGAATTGGTTGATGCTTTACGAATAAAATCGGCACCCACATTAATGGTTTACAAAAACGGCGCAATGGTTTGGCGCCAATCGGGTATTACCGATAAAAATTCGTTGGTAATGATTGCGAAAGCTTTTAATTAAAATAATAAATTAATAAAAAAGGTTTCCGTATTGGAAACCTTTTTTATTAAACAAAACTGTTGTTTTTAAATATATCTTGATTAATTTGATCAATGTAATTCAACACTTCATCTTTACCTAATTCACTTTCAGACGAAGTAACAAAATAAGGCGGCATTTCTTCCCAGCCATTTGCTAACAACGCTTTTGTATAAGCTGCAGTATGTTTTTGTATAGCACCTTTACTAATTTTATCGGCTTTTGTGAAAATTATTCCAAAGGGCACACCACTTTCACCTAAGTAATTTATAAACTCTAAATCAATTTTTTGAGCTTCGTGGCGTATATCTACCAAAACAAAAGCACTTACCAATTGTTCGCGTTTTTCAAAATAAGCTGTAATAAATTTTTGAAAAACTGCTTTGGTTGATTTAGAAACTTTTGCATAACCGTAACCAGGCAAATCTACCAAAAACCAATTGCTATTAATTTTAAAATGATTAATTAACTGCGTTTTTCCTGGTTTACTTGATGTTTTAGCTAAATTTTTATTATTGGTAAGCATGTTAATTAATGAAGATTTCCCCACATTAGAACGCCCAATAAAAGCATATTCAGGTATAGGTTCTGTAGGACATTTCTTTACATCGGAATTGCTTATAACAAATTCTGCTGTGTTAATCTTCATAATTATTTAATATTTCGTTGGGTAAACCAATTATCTAATATATTGTTAAATTCGTCGGGATGTTCCATCATTGCTGCATGCCCACATTTATCAATCCAAAACAAATCAGAATCGGGCAACAATTCATGAAATTCATTTGCCACATTTGGTGGTGTAACAATATCATTTTTACCCCAAATAATACACGTTTTGGTTTGCATTTTAGGCAAATCTTTAGCCATGTTGTGGCGTATTGCACTTTTAGCAATAGTTAATGTTTTAATTAATTTTATACGATCGTTCACCGTATTAAAAACATCATCAACAATTTCTTTGGTTGCTACTGCTGGGTCGTAAAACACATCTTCCGCTTTTTTCTTTATAAATTCGTAATCACCACGTCTAGGATACGAATCGCCCATTGCGCTTTCATATAAACCAGAACTTCCCGTAATTACTAAAGCTTCAACAAATTCTGGATGCATTTTAGTGTAATACAAAGCAATATGCCCCCCTAATGAATTGCCCAATAAAATTATTTTTTCATACTGTTTATGCTTCACAAAATCGTGTACAAATTTTGCAAACGCTTTAATGTTTGTTTTTAAAATATTTAAAGTATAAATTGGTAATTCTGGTAAAACCACTTTATATCCTTTTTTAGGAAAGTAATTGGCTACTCCATCAAAATTACTTAACCCACCCATTAAACCGTGTAAAATAACAATTGGTGTTCCTTCACCAATTTCAATGTATCTAAATTTTCCTTCTTCTATTATGTTTCGCTCCATGCTTGCGATTTCAATTCGTACAAATATACAATTTTAATAAAAATTTGGTGTAAAGTTAATATAGTTTAATTAACAACTAACTTTTAAAACCATTTTATTAAATAAATTTCATTTTTAATCACCTTTTTACGGTTTCTTTTATAATATACACATTTAATTTAATTAGATACATTAAATTCTTTAAAAAAATAATTTCCTGCTAAAAATCAAACAGTTATCAACAAAACAAGTAAACACAAAAACTTTTCAACAAAGTGGTAAAAAGTGGTAAAAAGTGGTAAAATTTTAATTACTTTTGTTTTGTGAAAAATCAAATGCAAAATTAATGCAACCAATAGTAGGTACATATGAATGTAAAATTGACACCAAAGGAAGGGTGTTGGTACCTGCTGCGTTAAAAAAACAACTAACAACTGTTGAAGAAGGTTTTGTTTTAAAACGATCGATTTACGAAAAATGCATTGAATTATGGCCTATGACTGAATGGAATGGAATGATGCAAAAGTTAAATGAATTAAACCGTTTTAATCGTAAAGCAGACACCTTTATTCGAAAATTCATGGCGGGTGTAAAAATAGTTGAAATTGACGACGCTGGACGCCTACAGATTAATAAAGATTTAATTGAATTTGCACATATTTCTAAAGAAGTTGTTTTTTCATCGAAAATAAACCTAATTGAAATTTGGGATAAAGATTTATACGAACAAATTATTAATAATGAAGATACTGATTTTGGTGATTTAGCCGAAGAAGTAATGGGATCAACAACAAATTATGGAGCATAACGAATACCACAACCCCGTACTTTTAACAGAAACAGTAGACGGTTTAAACATTAAACCCGATGGTGTTTATGTAGACGTAACTTTTGGTGGCGGCGGTCATTCAAAAGAAATTATGCGCCGTTTAGGACCTAATGGAAAATTATTTGCTTTTGACCAAGATACCGATGCGCTTGCAAACGCCCTTAATGATGAGCGTTTTGTATTGATTAACGAAAACTTTAGATTCCTTAAACGCTTTTTACGCGTGTACGGAATTAAACAAGTTGATGGTATTTTGGGTGATTTTGGTGTATCATCGCATCAGTTCGACGTGGCTGAAAGAGGATTCTCAACACGATTTGTTGCCGATTTAGACATGCGTATGAATCAAAACAACAGCCTTTCGGCTTACGAAGTAATAAATAATTATGACGAAGCCGCTTTAAGTAAAATGTTTTTTGAATACGGCGAATTAAACAACGCTCGTGGTTTGGCTGCAGCAATTGTTGCCGCACGTAAAACCGAAGATTTAAAAAATTCTGAACAATTAAAAAAAGTACTAGCACGCTTTTTACCCGCACATAAAAGCAACAAAATACTTGCCCAAATTTATCAAGCCATTCGTATAGAAGTTAATCAAGAAATGGATGTGCTTAAAGAATTTTTAGAACAAGCACTAGAGCTGTTAAAACCGGGGGGGCGTTTAAGCGTAATTTCTTATCACTCATTAGAAGACCGGCTAGTAAAACGCTTTATAAAAAACGGCATGTTTGTAGGCGAACCAGAACGCGATTTTTTTGGAAAATTTAATGTACCATTAAAAGCAATTGGTAAGTTAATAGTACCTACCGAAGAAGAAATAAAACAAAACAACAGAGCACGAAGTGCCAAATTAAGAATAGCAGAAAAAAATTAAAATGGATATTAACAATATTATAAAAGCAAAATTTTTGGTTGAAGGACAATCGTTAAAAAATTGGCTTTTTATAATATGTATTGTTTTCTGGACACTTGTAGTAATTGCAAACAATCATTTATACGAACAAAAAATGATTAAAGCAAAAGAACTAACCGAACAAGTAAAAGAATTACGTTCTGAATTTGTTGATAAACGATCTGAATTGATGCAATTACGTATGGAATCGAACATTTCGGTACAAATGCAACAAAGTCAAATACTACCTTCAACCGTTCCACCTAAAAAAATAAAAGTGGTTGTTGAAAAACAAAAAAAATGGTTTGAAATATGGGAATAGCTAAAAACGAAAATAACAGAATATATTATGTTTTCTTCGGTATGCTTACCATAGGTATTGCCATATTTATTAAACTAAGCATTATACAGTTTAAAGAAGGAGAACAATGGAGAAGTAAAGCCGATAGTTTAACTATTAAAGATGAAATTATTCCTGCAAACCGCGGAAACATCTATTCGGCCGATGGTAGCTTATTAGCAACATCTATTCCAAAATACACCATCTATTTTGATCCAATGGCACCTTCAACAGAAAATTTTGAAAAATACATTGAACCTTTTTCAGATTCATTAGCTCATTTGCTTCAAAAAAAATCGGCAAGTGCCTATAAATCTTATTTCAGAAAAGCACGTTCAAACAAAAAAAGATACATACACATCGCTACCAAATTAAGTTACTCACAGTACATGAAACTTAAATCGTTTCCACTGTTTAATTTAGGAAAGTATAAAGGCGGTATGATTGTAAACCAAGTACACGTACGTGAATATCCTATGGGAATGATTGCTAACAGAACCATTGGTTATGAGCGTATAAATGACGATCGCACGATAACTCGAAAAGGAATTGAGGCTGCTTTTACCGATTATTTAACTGGAAAAGAAGGCAGAAGAAAAGTGCAAAAAATGTCGAAAAATCTTTGGAAACCAATTCGCGACGAAAACGAAATAGAACCAAAAGATGGTTACGATATTACCACAACTATTGATGTGTACATACAAGATATTGCACACCATGCGCTGTTAAGTTCTTTACAATATTACGAAGCCGATCATGGAACCGTAGTGGTTATGGAAACTAATACGGGGCAAATAAAAGCCATATCAAACCTTGGGAAAATTGGTGATGGTTCTTACAGAGAAACCGTTAATTATGCCGTTTTAGAACGTCACGACCCTGGATCAACATTCAAACTGGCATCTTATTTAGCATTATTAGATGATGAAAAAGCCGATACAGCAACAGTGTACGATACACATAATGGTATTGTAATGTTTTCGGGCAGAAAAGTACGCGATTCTAATCACCGTGGATATGGAAAAATTTCGTTAGGCAAAGCTTTTGAAGTTTCATCGAACACCGTTGTTACACAAGCAGTTTACAAAGCTTATAACAAAAACCCAAAAGCTTTTACAGACAAAATGAAAACTTTTGGTTTTAATGCAACTTTAGGCATTGATCTTAAAGGCGAACCAAAATCATACATTCCTGTACCAGGTGATAAAAACTGGAGTAAAATTGCGTTACCATGGATGGCTTACGGATACGGTATTTTAGTTACCCCTTTACAAACACTTACGCTTTATAATGCTATTGCAAATAACGGCGAAATGGTAAAACCACAATTTGTAAAAGAAATTCGAGATGTTAACAAAGTAATTAAAACCTTTGACAAAGAAGTTTTAAACCCGCAAATTGTAAAACCTAAAGTTGTAAACGAAATGCAAGCGGTTATGAAAAACGTTGTAATAAGAGGTACTGGAAAAGGCTTGTATTCACCCGATTTTTCAATGGCTGGTAAAACAGGTACAGCACAAATGAATTATGGCAAAAGTGGTGGTATCTATTACGCATCATCGTTTGTTGGATATTTTCCAGCAGAAAACCCAAAATATTCATGCATCGTAGTAATTCATCGTCCAACAAAACATAGTTATTATGGTGGTGACGTTGCAGGACCAGTTTTTAAACGTATTGCACAGAAAATTTTCTCTGACGTACCATCGTTAAAGGAAATAAAAAATATAGAAACACCCTTAAAAAAAGCTTCTAGTAGTTACAAAAAATACTATGCAAATGTAAAACAAAGCGGTAATAGCATGCCAAACGTATTGGGCTTACCTGCAATGGACGCAGTTGCAATTTTAGAAAATTTAGGATTGCGTGTACAAACAATAGGCTTTGGTAAAGTGGTAAAACAATCTGTAACAACAGGCGAAAGAATAGCAAAAAAACAAACCATAATATTAGAATTAAGTTGAAACAATTAAAAGACATATTATACAAAGTATCTATTGATGCTGTAAAGGGACCTACAAATGTAGATGTTGCCGCTATTGTTTTTGATTCTAGAAAAATTACACCAAATTGTGTTTTTGTGGCGCAAAAAGGCACCGTTACTAATGGTCATGATTACATTGATTTAGCAATTGCAAACGGTGCGTCTGTTATTGTTTACGAAGATGAACCACAAAATATTGCATCAAATATAACCTACGTACAAGTAAGCAACGCCAACAAGGCCTTAGCGCAAATTGCAGCTAATTTTTACAACAATCCGTCAGAAAAATTAGCACTTGTAGGTATTACAGGCACAAATGGCAAAACCACCATTGCAACTTTATTACACCAGTTATTTACAAAAGCGGGTTATAAAGTAGGTTTGCTATCAACCGTAAAAATATTAGTTGGTACAAATGAGTATCCAGCAACACATACCACTCCAGATTCAGTTGCTATAAACAGCTATTTAAACCAAATGGTTCAAGCGGGTTGTACCCATTGTTTTATGGAAGTTAGTTCGCACGGCATTGCACAAGAACGCACGTATGCATTAGCTTTTAAAGGAGGAATCTTTACAAATTTATCGCACGATCATTTAGATTATCATAAAACATTTGCAGAGTATCGTAATGTAAAAAAATCATTTTTCGATTCACTCGCTAAAACATCTTTTGCCATCAGTAATGCCGATGATAAAAATGGTGCTTATATGTTGCAAAATTGCTCTGCAAAAAAAATCACATACAGTATTCAAAACGTGGCAGATGTACACGCTAAAATTATTGAAAGCCAATTCAATGGAATGCTGTTAAATATTAACAACCAAGAAATATGGGTGCAGCTAATTGGCAAGTTTAACGCATTAAATTTATTAGCAATATATGCAACTGCAACCCAATTAGGCTTAACCAGCGAAGAGGTTCTGGTGCTTTTAAGCACCTTAAAAAGTGTATCGGGTCGGTTCCAGTTCATTGTTTCTAAAACAAAAATTACAGCTATTGTAGATTATGCACACACTCCTGATGCTTTAGAAAATGTACTGAAAACAATTTCTGAAATTAGAACTTTTAACGAACAATTAATTACTGTGGTGGGTTGCGGTGGCAATCGTGATAAAGAAAAAAGACCCGTAATGGGAAGAATTGCAACTGAAATGAGCGATTCTGTAATTTTTACATCAGACAACCCAAGAAACGAAGATCCTTACCAAATTTTAAAGGAAATTGAAGCAGGTGTTGAACCGCAAAACACCAATCGATACCTTACCATTGAAGACCGTCATCAGGCTATAAAAACGGCTTGTAAAATGGCAACAAATGGCGATATTATTTTAATTGCTGGTAAAGGACACGAAGATTATCAAGAAATTAAAGGGGTAAAACACCACTTTAACGATTTAGAAGAAGTTAGCAAGTTTTTAAACGAATTCAACAAATAATATGTTGTACTACTTATTAAAATATTTAGATGGCATGTTCGATTTTCCAGGATCGGCATTGTATCAATTCATTACCTTTCGTTCAGGTATGGCATTTATATTGTCGTTAATGGTATCAACCATATTCGGTAAAAAAATCATTAGCTATTTGCGCAAGCAACAAATTGGCGAAACTGTACGTGAATTAGGTTTAGAAGGGCAAAACGAAAAAGCTGGTACACCAACCATGGGAGGTGTTATCATTATTATGGCAACTTTAATACCAGTGTTGCTACTTGCAAGATTAGAAAACATCTATGTTTTGGTGTTAATCTTAACCACCATTTGGATGGGAGTTATTGGCTTTTTAGACGATTACATTAAAGTTTTTAAGAAAGATAAAGAAGGTTTAAAAGGTAAATTTAAAGTAGTTGGCCAAATTGGGTTAGGAATTATTGTTGGATCAATTTTCTACTTTCACCCTAATATTACAGTACGTGATACACCAAGTATTTTATTAGAAACAGGTGTTACTAGTAAGTTTGATATTAAATCAACCACAACCACCATTCCATTTTTTAAAGACAACGAATTTAATTACGGTCAACTTATTTCGTGGATGGGCGATGGTTACGAAAACTACATTTGGCTAATTTTTATACCAATTGTAATATTTATTGTAACAGCCGTATCAAATGGTGCCAATTTAACCGACGGTATTGACGGTTTAGCTGCTGGTACATCGGCAATTGCAGTTGTGGCTTTAGGTATTTTTGCGTTTGTATCAGGTAACTTTATATTAGCAAACTACCTTAACATTATGTATATACCAAACTCGGGCGAAATGACTGTTTTTATAGCCGCCTTTGTAGGTGCATTGGTTGGTTTTTTATGGTACAATGCTTTTCCTGCGCAAGTTTTTATGGGCGATACCGGAAGTTTAACAATTGGCGGTATTATAGCTGTACTTGCAATTGCAGTGCGTAAAGAAATGTTAATACCGGTTTTGTGCGGAATATTTTTAGCCGAAAATTTATCAGTAGTAATGCAAGTAACATATTTTAAATATACCAAACGTAAGTATGGCGAAGGTCGTCGCATTTTATTAATGTCGCCCCTACATCATCATTACCAGAAAAAGGGATATCACGAAAGTAAAATCGTAACTCGTTTTTGGATTGTAGGTATATTTTTGGCCATTTTTTGTGTAGTATCATTAAAATTAAGATAAAATGCAGTTGGTAATTTTAGGTGCAGGCGAAAGCGGGGTTGGCACTGCTATTTTAGGAAAACAAAAAGGATACAACGTTTTTGTGTCTGATTTTGGACCGATTGCAGACAAATACCAAAACATTTTGAATGTAGAAAACATTCAATGGGAACAAAAACAACATACCGAAGCGAAAATATTAATAGCCGATGTTGTTGTTAAAAGTCCAGGAATACCTGATAAAGCACCAATTGTAAAAAAATTACATGAAAAAGGTATAAAAGTAATTTCTGAAATTGAATTTGTATATGAATTTGCACAAAATACATCAATAGCAATTACAGGTAGTAACGGAAAAACCACCACCACCTTATTAACCTATCATTTGTTAAAGCAAGAAGGGGTAAATGTAGGCTTGGCAGGTAATATTGGCGAAAGCTATGCAAAACAAGTGGCTTTAAATCCTGAAAAATTGTTTGTATTAGAATTAAGTAGTTTTCAGTTAGATGGCAACATTAATTACAACCCGCACATTGCAATTATCACAAACATAAGCCCTGATCATTTAGATAGATACGATTATAAATACGAGAATTACATCGCTTCTAAATTTCGCATCACCATGAATCAAACAGAAAAAGACTATTTGATTTATGATGCCGACGACGAAGCTATTAACAATTGGTTACAAAACAACACAACAAAAGCACAAAAAGTACCTTTTTCTTTAACTAAAAAATTAGATCAAGGTGCTTATTTAGAAAACAATAACATTATAGCAATGGTAAACAACGAAAAAATAATTATTCCAACTAACGAAATTGCAATAGAAGGTAAACACAACGTAAAAAATGCTATGGCTGCTACTTTAGTTGCGCAAATGATGCGCGTACGCAAACAAACAATACGCGAAAGTTTATCAAATTTTCAAAATGCAGAACATCGTTTAGAAAAAGTTGCTAAAGTTAATAAAGTGCAGTACATAAACGATTCTAAAGCAACTAATGTAAATGCTACATATTTTGCTTTAGAAAGCATGAGCGCACCAACAGTTTGGATTGTTGGTGGAGTTGACAAAGGAAATGATTACGATGAATTAATGACTTTTGTGAACGAAAAAGTGAAAGCAATTATTTGTTTAGGTATTGATAACACTAAAATCATTGATGCTTTTGCACCAATTGTTGAAATAGTATATGAAGCTACTTCTATGAAAGAAGCCGTACAATTAGCATCAAAAGTTGCCGAAGAAGGTGATACTGTTTTATTATCGCCAGCTTGTGCAAGTTTTGATTTATTTACAAGCTACGAAGACCGTGGCACACAATTTAAAAACGAAGTACACAATTTATAAAAAATGAGAAAGTTATTATCCCAATTTCAAGGCGATAAAGCAATATGGGCATTTGTAATTTTACTTGCCCTACTCTCATTTATGCCTGTTTTTAGCGCCAGTACCAACTTGGTACATGTTGTTGGCACAGGTTCAATTACTGGTTTATTATTCAAACATTTTGGTCATATTTTTGTAGGTATCCTAATTATTTTTTTGGTACACCGCATACCATTTGATCGTTTAAAATTCATAGCCCCAATTGCCTGGGCACCTGTTTCCATAATATTATTTATTACAGCAGCACAAGGCATGATGATTGGCGGAGCTAACGCAAGCCGTTGGTTAAAAATTCCATTAATTAATATATCATTTCAACCTTCATCTTTAGGGTGGATTAGTTTAATTGCATATGTTTCATGGTTTTTATGGCGATTTGCTGATGAAAAATATACATTTCAAAAATCGTTATGGTTTTTAGGCATCCCAACTTTTTTTGTAGTAGGCCCCATTTTACCTTCAAATCTATCAACAGCTGCAATTATTTTATTTACAATCATTTTGGTATTATTTGTTGGTAAATATCCAACTAAATATTTTACAAAAATCATTGCTGCAGGTGCAGTTATTATAGCATTGGCTATATTAACTTTTAAAGCTTTTCCAGATATAGCTCCTACTCGTTTTAATACTTGGGAAGCTCGTTTTAATAGATTTGGTTCTGAAGATAAAGACGAAGACAGATATCAAATTGAAAATGCAAAAATTGCAATTGCACAAGGTCAAATGTTTGGTGTAGGGCCAGGTAAAAGTGTACAAAAAAACTTTTTACCCCAGTCATCTTCAGACTTTATTTATGCCATTATAGTAGAAGAATTTGGTTTTATGGGCGGTATAGGTATTTTAGCAATTTACGTAATTTTATTATTTAGATTTTTAGTAGTTAGCAACAAAGCACCTAATTTATTTGGTAAATATTTAGCCTTTGGTTTAGGTTTTTCTATAGTATTCCAAGCATTTATAAACATGGGTGTTGCGGTTGAAATTTTTCCAACAACAGGACAGCCACTACCACTTATAAGTTCCGGGGGAACTTCAATATGGATGACATGTGTATCGCTTGGAGTAATTTTAAGTATTTCTAGAAAAGAAGAACAAGTAAAACAACAATTGGCAGACCAACAACGCAAACAAGAAGAATTTAAACGCATTTTAGAAGAGCAACAAGCAGAAAACGATATTGATAATAACACAAATGCAAATCCGATTTTTGCAGTTTTAAACAAATAAAAATGAAAGCAAATCCAAAATTTATAATTAGCGGCGGCGGTACAGGCGGACATATTTATCCGGCAATTGCCATTGCAAACGAAATTAAGGCACAAATACCTGCTGCCGAAATTTTATTTGTTGGCGCAAAAGATAAAATGGAAATGCAAAAAGTACCGGCAGCCGGCTACCCTATTAAAGGATTATGGATTGCTGGTATACAAAGAAAAATAACAATTGATAACGCTTTATTTCCAGTAAAGTTTTTGTCAAGTTTAATAAAATCGCGCAAAATAATTAAAGAATTTAAACCCGATGTAGTTATTGGCACGGGTGGTTTTGCAAGTGGTGCTGTTGTTAAAGTGGCACAGCAAATGAACATTCCAACAGTAATACAGGAGCAAAATTCGTATCCGGGAATAACCAATAAAATGTTGGCATCAAAAGCAAATGCAATTTGTGTAGCTTATGATGGATTATCTACCTATTTTAAATCGAACAAAATAATTAAAACAGGTAATCCTGTACGTCAAGATTTATTAACAATTGATTCAAAACGCAGCGAAGCTCAAGAATTTTACAGATTAAATTCCAACAAAAAAACAGTTGTGATTTTAGGCGGAAGTTTAGGCGCTCGTAGAATAAATCAATTGGTAGAAAAAGAATTGCCTTTTTTTAAAGAACAAAACATTCAGGTAATTTGGCAATGCGGTAAATTTTATAGTAATGAATACAAAAAATACCACAACAACGCAGACGTTTTTGTATTCGATTTTATAGAAAGAATGGATCTGTTATTCGCCGCAGCCGACGTTATTGTTTCGCGCGCCGGAGCATCGTCAGTTTCTGAACTAGCTATTGTAGGTAAACCAGTAATATTTATTCCTTCGCCAAATGTTGCCGAAGATCATCAAACAAAAAATGCAAAAAGTATTACCGATAAAAAAGCAGCTATTTTATTAAAAGAAACCGATTTAGACAGTCAGTTTCAAGAACAAATATTGCACTTAATAACAAACAATGAGGTTGCCGAAGCATTGTCTAAAAACATTAAAACATTAGCATTACCAAATGCTACGAAAGATATAGTAAACGAAATTTTTAAGTTGGTTAAATAATGAATTTAAAGCAAATAAATAATGTGTTTTTTATAGGCATTGGCGGTATTGGCATGAGTGCCATTGCCCGATATTTTAAACGTATTGGTAAAAATGTTGCTGGATACGACAAAACACCTACGCAGTTAACACATGAATTGGAAGCAGAAGGTATAGCTATTCATTACACCGACAATTTGCAAAATATTTCACCTGACTTTAAAAATTCCGAAGACACTTTGGTGGTTTATACTCCGGCTGTTCCAAAACATCATGCCGAACTTAATTATTTTCAGAATAATGGTTTTGCAGTTAAAAAACGTGCCGAAGTTTTAGGTATCATCACACAAAATAGCTTTTCATTGGCGGTTGCAGGCACACACGGAAAAACAACTACATCGAGCATGTTGGCGCATATTTTGGTTGCTGCAAACGCTCCGGTTACGGCATTTTTAGGCGGAGTTGTTGAAGGATACGATACTAATTTAATTGGTAACGGAACAGATGCTACGGTTGTAGAAGCCGATGAGTTTGATCGATCTTTTTTACACCTGCATCCAAATATTGCCTGTGTAATATCAGACGATGCTGATCATTTGGATATTTACGGAACTAATGACGCTATTAAATCATCATTTGCAGAATTTGCAGCTAAGATAACAGATAAAAACCATTTATTTATTGCACAAGGAATTGAAAACATAAACGGTACCGAAGTTTCAGTAAACGGTACAGCAGTTATAAATGCGCACAATTTAAGATTTGAAAACGGTAAACGCGTTTTTGATTTAGTTTTTAAAGGCGAAAAAATTACAGATATTAAACTATTAATGCCAGGCGAACATAATGTGTTAAATGCAACTTTAGCATTTGCTATGGCTAAAACGTATGGCTTAAGCAACGAAGAAATAAAATCGGGATTAGACAGTTTTAAAGGAATCCGCAGACGCTTTTCTTTTAAAATAAACACCGAAAATTTAGTGATGATTGATGATTATGCACATCACCCAACCGAAATAAAAGCAGTAAGCCAAGCCGTACACGAAATGTATCCCAACAAAAAGATTACAGCCGTGTTTCAACCCCATTTATTCTCTAGAACAAGAGATTTTATGGATGGCTTTGCAGAAAGTTTATCAACATTTAACAATTTAATATTGCTTGAAATCTACCCAGCACGCGAGTTTCCAATAGAAAACATTAATTCAACAATGTTAATAAATAAGATAAAATCGCCATTTAAAATTTTGTTACAAAAAGAAGAATTAGTAACTTATTTAACTAAAAATACACCCGAAGTTCTTTTAATTATCGGTGCTGGCGATGTAGGTGAAATGGTAGATGAAATAAAAAATAAATTAGAAAAAAATAATTGAAAAAATGATTAAAAAAATCAATTGGTTCGATGTATTTTTGGCGTTTGTAATTGCCGCAATGTTTGTATTGGTAGCCTTTGCTAACAACCGCAACAATGCACGCTACATTGAACAAATTGATGTTAAATTGTTAAGCACTAACAATCACTTTATTACGCAAGAAATGGTTAAAAATTTAATTATAAAAACCTTTCCACGCGATTCAAAAATAATAAACAGTGAAGTTAACTTACACAAAATAGAAAACATGCTAAACAACAACCAAATGATTGCAAAATCTGAAGTTTTTGTAGATGTTAGTGGCAAATTAACCGCTTTAGTAACCCAAAAAAAAGCATTAGCTAGGGTTATTAACAGCAACAAATCGTATTATTTTGACGAAAATGGCAATAAAATGCCCTTGTCGCAACAATTTAGCGCACATGTACCTGTTGTTTACGGAACATTGAAGCAAAAAAACAAAGAAGCTTTTTCTAAAATGTTAAACCTAATAAACAACGATACCTTTTTAAAAACAACAATTACAGGTATTAAAATAAACAACGACCAGTCGTTATTATTTACCGTTCGCGATTACGATTACGAAATTGAATTTGGACATTTAAAAGAAATAGAAAAAAAATTTGACAATTATAAAGCTTTTGTACATTATTCTAAAAACGATACATTGATTGGGCATTATAAAAAAATTAATTTAAGATTTACAGAGCAGGTAGTTTGCACGAAATAAAAGGATATGAACAAAGAGAACATTGCTGTAGGATTAGATATTGGAACAACAAAAATTGTTGCAATGGTAGGAAAAAGAAACGAGTACGGAAAACTTGAAATTCTTGGTATTGGTAACGCAAAAAGTTTAGGTGTAAAACGCGGTGTGGTTAACAATATTACACAAACTATTCAATCAATTCAACATGCGGTGGCGCAAGCATCTGCAGAATCGGGCTATAAAATAAACGATGTAGTTTTAGGTATTGCAGGTCAACACATTCGCAGCATACATCACCAAGAATACATTACACGCGATAAACCTGAAACGGTAATTTCTGAATTAGATATAGACAAGCTTATTGCACAAGTACAAAAATTAAACATGCTACCAGGCGAAGAAATAATTCATGTATTACCGCAAGAATTTAAAGTTGATGAAGAAGGCGGTATTAAAGAACCAATTGGTATGTACGGGCGCCGTTTAGAGGCAAGCTTTCATGTGGTAGTAGGTCAATCGGCTTCTATTCGCAATGCAGGGCGTTGTGTTAAAGACTCGGGCTTAGAACTTTCAGGTTTAACCTTAGAACCTTTAGCATCATCAGACGCAGTTCTTAGTCAAGAAGAAAAAGAAGCTGGTGTAGCTTTAATTGATATTGGTGGTGGTACAACCGATTTAGCCATTTTTAAAGATGGAATCATTCGCCACACCGCTGTAATTCCTTTTGGTGGAAACATTATAACCGAAGATATTAAAGAAGGTTGTTCAATTATAGAAAAACAAGCAGAACAATTAAAAATACGTTTTGGATCTGCTTGGCCAGGTGAAAACAAAGACAACGAAATTGTTTCAATACCGGGTTTACGCGGACAAGAGGCCAAAGAAATTTCATTAAAAAACCTTTCAAAAATTATACACGCACGTGTAGTTGAGATTATAGATATGGTTTTTTCTGAAATTAAAGCATACGGTTACGACAATCCACGTAAAAAATTAATTGCAGGTATTGTTCTAACAGGTGGTGGATCTGAACTAAAACACATTAAACAATTAGTAGAATACATCACGGGTATCGATACACGTATTGGATATCCAAACGAACATATTTCAGGCGAATCGGCAAAATTAGTATCGCGCCCATTATTTGCAACAGCAGTTGGTTTAATGATGGAAAGCGATATCAATAATTCGCGAAGCCGTTTGTATGTACAAGAACATCCAGGAGTAAAAATTCAACCTAAAACTCAACCAATAACCGAGATGGATGATGCTTCTGACACTAACATACAAATGAATAGTATTACCGAAAAACCACAAGCTTCTGAATCAGATTCAACAGAAGAAGTAGATGTGGAACAAGGAACTTCGGCTTACATTGAAAACCGTTTCCTTGGAAAATTTATAAAGAAGTTTAAAGATTTTATTGATAAAGCAGAATAAAAAGAAAACACCGTAATATATGGACCAAGTTTTTGAAAATTTAACATTCTCTCCAGATTTGCCAAAAAACAAATCGAATGTAATTAAAGTAATTGGAGTTGGCGGCGGCGGTAGCAATGCAATTAACCACATGTACAACCAAGGTATTAAAGGGGTTGATTTTGTAGTTTGTAATACCGATGCCCAAGCATTAAACAACAGCCCAGTGCCTATTAAAATTCAATTAGGCTTAACATTAACCGAAGGTTTAGGTGCAGGCGCAAACCCTGAAGTTGGTCAACAATCGGCTTTAGAAAGTATTGAAGAGATTGAGCAAATTTTAGATACCAATACTAAAATGGTATTTATAACTGCTGGTATGGGCGGTGGTACAGGTACTGGTGCCGCACCTGTAATTGCGCAGTTAGCTAAAGATCGCGATATTTTAACAGTGGGTATTGTTACCATTCCTTTTCAGTTTGAAGGTAAAGTTCGTCAAGAACAAGCTTTACGTGGTGTTGAAAACTTACGCAAAAACGTAGATTCGCTAATTGTTATTAACAACAATAAATTGCGCGAAGTTTACGGAAACTTAGGTTTTAAAGCTGGTTTCTCTAAAGCCGATGAAGTTTTAGCAACCGCTTCTCGTGGTATAGCCGAAGTAATTACACATCACTACACACAAAATATCGACTTAAAAGATGCTAAAACTGTATTGTCAAATTCGGGAACAGCAATTATGGGGTCGGCAGAAGCAAGTGGTGAAAACCGTGCAAAAGAAGCCATTGTTAGTGCTTTAGATTCGCCTTTATTAAACGATAACAAAATTACAGGTGCTAAAAACGTACTTTTATTGATTGTTTCGGGCGAAAACGAGATTACAATTGACGAAATTGGCGAAATTAACGACCATATTCAAATGGAAGCAGGACATAACGCAAACATCATTATGGGTGTTGGTGAAGATGCTTCTTTAGGTGATTCTATTTCGGTTACTATTATTGCTACGGGGTTTAACGTAGAACAACAAAAAATGATTGTAAACGCTACCGATGAAAACAAAAATAAAATCATTCATCATTTAGGCGAGGAACAAAAAGCAACTGCAGAATTGTTAGGCCAACCGGCACCTGTTTTTACAAGTACACCATCGCCAGAACAACCTTTGCAAAGCATTAATACAGCGCAAACAGCTTCTAAAATTGTTTATAATTTAGACGATGACATGGGAAACCAGCTGAATAACGAAGTTGAAAAAAAAACAATAGTTCAAACTCAGGTTTCTAACCCAGCACAAATACAAGAAACTGTTGCAGCAACAAACTTTCGGGTAACAAACAATCAGGCACAACCTGTACAAAATGATACCGAAACCCCACAAAATGTGGTAAAAACTGCAGACATTCGCAATATTGTTGTAAACGAACCAACATTTGTAATTGTTAAACCAAAGCAACCTACAACTGAAAATCAACCAGTTGCAAACAATCAGTTTACATTTGATTTGCAACAACAACAAGATGCATTTGAGTTAGAACAACAAGAATTTGCTTTTGAAATTCAACAAGTAGTGGAAGCTGAAGCTGTTCAAAACGTTCACAATAATCAAGTTGAAAACGAAATTATTCGTTACGATTTAAGTGATTATATGGAAGTTGAAGAACAACTTATCAATTCAAAACAAAAAGAAGAACCAGTTAAAGAAGACGAATCAATTTCTTTTTCTGTTAGAACAGAAGAACCAAAACCAGTGGCAACACAAAGAATTTTGATCGATCAAAATACATCGCCAATGGAAGCTTCTATCAACGATATTTTACGTGAACGTGCAGAAGAACGTAAACGCAAAATGAAAGAATTTAACCATAAATTCAACACAGCAAGCAACCAATTAAACGATTTGGAAAAAGAACCAGCTTACAAACGTATGGGTGTAGATTTAACACAAAATCCTGGTAGCAACGTTTCAAGAACATCGGTTTCTTCTGATCGTAATAACGATGTACAATTACGAGCTAACAATTCTTTCTTACACGATAATGTAGACTAAGTTAATTAGGATTATATTTACCTAACCTCAAAAGGCATCGGCTTTTTGAGGTTTATTTTTCATTATATTTGTATCTATAAAAAAGTATTAAAAATGAGTTTACAAGCAAACATAACTACAGCTTTAAAAGAAGCTATGAAAGCAAAAGATCAGGTTGCTTTAGAATCGTTACGCGCTATTAAATCGGAAATTTTACTAGCACAAACATCAGGTGCCGATGCCGCTTTAACAGAAGCAGATGAAATAAAATTATTACAAAAATTAGTAAAGCAACGTAAAGACGCAGCTGCTATTTTTGTTGAACAAGGAAGAAATGATTTAGCCGAACCAGAATTGGCGCAAGCTGCTGTAATTGAACAATTTTTACCAGCACAGTTATCCGAAGCTGAAGTAGAAAGTGTTATTAAAAGCATTATCACCGAAGGAAACTTTGTAGGCATGGCTTCAATGGGCCAAGTAATGGGCTTAGCAAATGCTAAATTAGCAGGGTCGGCTGATGGAAAAACCATTTCTACCATTGTTAAAAAACTTCTAACAGCCTAGATTTTTACGATAGCTTGTCTTCGTAGTTCAAAGGATAGAATGTCAGATTCCGGTTCTGATGATGTGGGTTCGAATCCCGCCGAGGACACTAAAAAATTAATCTACATTAACTTATTATTTAAAAACATTATGTACATTTGTGGCTCATAAGTGTTTTTTTTGGTTAATAAGAGAGGGCAAATAGAATTTTTCTATTGCCCTCTTTTTTATTATTCTTTATTGTGAAAAACCACTTTTATTTGCACATCTGCAAAACTGCGAAACATGTGCATAACCCCGCAATATTTTTCAACAGATAAATCAACAGCGCGGCTTAATTTATCGTTATTTAAATTGGTTCCGTAAAAATGATACGTTACTAAAATTTTATCATAAACTTGTGGTTCGGTATCGGTTAAAAAACCTTCGGTTTCAATTTTAAAATCATCCACATCTAATCGCATTTTTTTTATTAGCGATGCAACATCTAATCCAGAACAACCTGCCAATGCTGAAAGCATTAAAGCTTTAGGGCGCAACCCGTTATTGGAACCTCCGCCCTCTTCGGCTGTATCAATTAACAAGGAACCACCCGGGTTTGTAGATTCAAACTGCATGTTTCCTTTCCAAGTGGTGGTAATAAGGTGACTACTCATTTTTATGTTTTTTTTCTTTTTGTTTACCTGCAACTATAACTACAATTTCGCCTTTTGGGGTTTTCGTTTCAAAATGTTTCAAAACTTCGGTAACAGTACCACGAACGGTTTCTTCGTGTAATTTTGATAATTCACGAGATACTGAAACTTGGCGTTCTTTGCCAAAATACGTTTCAAAATCGACCAAAGTTTTAACCAATTTATGCGGCGAAACATATAAAATCATGGTTCTAGTTTCTTCGGCTAATATTAAAAATCTAGTTTGTCGGCCTTTTTTATCAGGTAAAAAACCTTCAAAAACAAACTTGTCGTTAGGCAAACCACTGTTTACTAATGCAGGCACAAAAGCCGTTGCACCAGGCAAACACTCAACTGGTATATCGTTTTCTACACAAGCACGTGTTAGTAAAAAACCAGGATCTGAAATAGCTGGCGTACCAGCGTCGGAAATCAAGGCAATTGTTTGTCCGTTTTTTAATTTTTGCACTGCATTTTCAACCGTTTGGTGTTCGTTATGCATGTGATGACTGTGCATAGGGGTACCTATTTCAAAATGCTTTAACAATTTACTACTTGTACGTGTATCTTCGGCCAAAATTAAATCTACCTCTTTTAAAACTTTAATGGCTCTAAAAGTCATATCATCTAAATTGCCAATTGGTGTAGGCACAATGAATAATTTACTCATTTTTAAGTTGTTCTTTAATTATAAATTACAAAAAACGCATTTCAACTAATTGCATAAAACGGTTTTCGTAGTCTTCTTTGCCTTTCCAGTTATTAAATTCGGGTTTTACTAAATCATCAATAAAATCTTTAGCTTCTTGGTACGTTTCTATGGTATTTAGCTGAGAAATTACTCTATTTAAATCATCGCTATTACCATTAAATAAGTTTTTTTCAAAGGCGATACGGTCGTTTAAACTTATAGAAATTTTATTCGCAAACGCATCGTTAATTGATTTATTTACAGGTATTTGATGATAATTTTCAGTTATTTGAACAGCAGTTTGGTTGGTTACAAAATGCTGAGGAACAGTAAAACTTTCATCTTTAGCAATTTCTTCTTCGTTGGCGTTAAACAATTCGTTATGTGAAATAGAATAAACCGGATCAATCTCCAAAGTAGTGGGTTCGGTTGGTAATTCGGCTATTTCATCTTCAAAATCAACAGGTTCAGTTTCAAGTTCAACCTCTAAATCAGCAACAACAATGGGTTCAGGTGTTAAAATATCATCAACCTTAACAGTATCTTCTAGTATATTTTGGGTAGATACAATTGTTTCTTCAAGCAATTCTTCAGAAAAATTAGGTTGTATGTTGTTAGCTTCAAAAGTATTGTTTGTATTAATATCATCTGCTAGCTCAACCAATTTTTCAGGTGTAATTTGTGCATCTAATCTAAACTTATTCTCTTCGTAAAACTGCAACAATACCAGCTTTTGATGCAATAATTGCGTTTCTTTTAGCAACGTAGCAATATCTGATTTGTCGTTTAATTTTAAAATTCGGTGTGCAATACTAATTAAATCTGATTCGATGATTTTCTTCATAACTTTAAATTTTTACCAATTATTTTTTGATAAATTTGCAAGATACAAAGTAACAGAAAAAACTGTTTTAATCAACTTATATTTGCTAAAATGTTTCTTGAAAATACGGTAAATCATAAAGAACAATTCGGGTGGATTGAAGTAATTTGCGGATCGATGTTTTCGGGAAAAACCGAAGAATTAATCCGTCGTTTACGTCGTGCACAATTTGCTAAACAACGTGTGGAAATTTTTAAACCAACTATAGATACTCGTTACGACGAAGAGTTTGTGGTATCACACCAAGGCAACGAAATACGTTCTACACCAGTGCCAGCCGCTGCAAATATTAGATTGTTGGCAGATGGTTGCGATGTTATTGGCATTGATGAAGCACAGTTTTTTGACGATGAGATTGTTACCGTTTGTAATGATTTAGCTAATGCAGGCATACGTGTAATTGTTGCCGGCTTAGATATGGATTTTAAAGGACAACCTTTTGGCCCCATGCCTGCTTTAATGGCAACTGCCGAATACGTTACCAAAGTACATGCCGTTTGCACGCGTACAGGCAATTTGGCACATTACAGCTTTAGAAAAGCTGCCAACAACAACTTGGTTTTATTGGGCGAAACCAATGAATACGAGCCCTTAAGTAGAGCTGCGTATTACAAAGCAATGCACGAAAATCAATAAAAACTATTTTAAAATATAGCGAACATTAATTTTAGTATTGCTGTTTGTTGTACCCTCAATTGGTAGGTACTTTAAAACACCTTCTTTTGTTAAAGCTACAATTTGTATTTTATCTTTTTCAAACCATGTGATTTGATACTCTAAATCGGTTGGTTTTATAATTAATTGATTGTTTGCACTGCCCGAACTTGTAATAACTGCCGAACCATAAAATTGGTTGTAATAATCAAACAAATCAAAAGTTAAAGGTTCTGTAACTGCAGTTGTAACGGGCAACAATAAATTTGGCGCAACAAACATTTGTGTTTTAGACAATTGCTCTTTACGAAGCACTTCTTGATTAGATTGATTTAATTGTTCCTCTATCCATTCTTTATACGTACCGGTAAAGCCTTTTGTTTGGGCATGTTCATACGCTTTTTCTCCATCGGTGCCAATTACCGATTCTACCCATTCGGTAAAAGTACCATAAAAGCCATGTTTTAATGCCATTTCGTAAGGCGAATTTCCGTTTGATGTTTGCAATGATTGTATCCATTCTGCAACAATAGCAGTTGTTCTGTCACGTTTTGCTGTTTCAACATCAACTTGTCGCCCCCAAAGCATGTTCATCCATTCTTTTTCAGTTCCCTTAAAGCCTTTTTCTACTGCTTGTTCATATGCTGTTTTCCCACCCTTGGCATCAATCATTTCAACCCATTCTGTTACAGTACCATCAAAACCTTCGTTAACAGCTATTTCGTAATCATTACTTGGGTTTGGTATAATAAGTGTTTGCGCAGCAGGTGTAACTGTGGCAGTTTGCTCTACATTTTTTTCATCAACTTTAGCTATTACTGCGGCAACTTCCTCGGTTGTAGTAATTTCATTATTTGTTGCCTCTTGATTGTTTGAAGAAGGAACAAACGGAACTTCTTCTCTTTTAACAACTTCAACCACTTCCATTACATCTAACAAAACCGATTGTGGATTTTCACTTGAAACCAAAACAGGTTCATTGGTAGTTAATTTTGGTAATTGGATAGCTTCATCAACATTAGTAGTTGTTACAGGCAATTCACTTTTTGGAACCTCAACAATTTCAACTACATCTAAAACAACAGGCGTTTTAGGTTCAACAATTGGTGCAGGTTTTGTATAGGTAATTAAATCGCGTTTTTCTATAGTTTGCGCAAGTGTAGTAAAATCGTTCCAAGAAACAATGTAACTGTTTAAAGCTTCAATAGGAAACAAATAAACCACATCGTTCACATCTTTTATTTTCAAAGGATTTTTATTATCTTTTGAAATAGTGAACAATGTTTTATGATTTTGTTGTGTTGAAAAAAGTTCGTTACTGTTTAAAATTTCGTACCATTGATCATCTACCCACATATAAAAACCTTCTTTAAGAAATTGGTTTTCAGGATGAATCATTATATTGTATCCAAAATCATTTGTATCGGTTACAGCCTTTTTCTGTACATCTTCAATTTGCAAATAAGGTGCGGCATAATACTCCACATTTGCTTGTTGGGCAGTAGCCACAACAGGTAAACAAACTAAAGTTACAAGATATTTCAACATTTTTTCCTTTTTAAAACGTTGCAAATGTACATATTTATCAAAAATAAATAACAAATTACCAACATGGTTTATATTTGTAATCACAAACTAATTTTTAAATGGAATCAACTTCATACGTTACAACTACTATTAATGAACATATTGCCTGCGTTGAATTTTATCATCCGGCGAGTAATTCATTCCCAAGCACGCAATTAGCCGATTTAACTAATGCTATAACTGTGTTAAATACAAATAAAGAAGTGCATTTAATTGTTTTAAAAAGTGCAGGTGAAAAAGCTTTTTGTGCAGGCGCCTCGTTTGACGAGCTTTTAAGTATTACTAATTTAGAACAAGGCAAGCAATTTTTTAGCGGTTTTGCTAATGTTATTAACGCCATGCGAACATCGAACAAAATAATTATTGGTCGTATTCAGGGAAAAACAGTTGGAGGTGGTGTTGGTTTGGCAGCTGCTTGCGATTATACGTTTGCCACAAAAAATGCGTTAATAAAACTATCGGAACTTGCTATTGGAATTGGTCCGTTTGTAATTGAACCTGCCGTTAGTCGCAAAATTGGCAAACCTGCTTTGGCAGAAATGACACTTGATGCTGAAAACTGGAAAAGTGCCGAATGGGCATTTAACAACAAATTGTTTACTCACTTGTTTGACGATGCACCACAAATGGACGAAGCCTTGGAAAAATTTGCTGAAAAATTAAGCAATTATAACCCCGAAGCTTTACATGAAATGAAAAAAGTTTTGTGGGAAGGAACCGAAAATTGGGATACGCTTTTAAAAGAACGCGCAGCTATTTCGGGCAAATTGGTTTTGTCTGATTTTACTGTAAAAGCTCTGAATGCTTTTAAGGGGATGTAATTTAATATAAAAAAGAGACCTATAAATAGACTTCTTTCAAACAATTAATCTTTTAATAATACTTATTATGAGATAAATAGTAATAAAATGTAATAATAAAAAAGCCTGAAATTTTTTTCAGGCTTTAATTGTTTAATTTAAATTTTAAAAACATAAAAAATGTTATAACCATATTTAATACTTTTTTTAATTCTTTGGCAATTCTCGTAAGTTCTTCACAAACTCGCCATTTTCAAAAAAGTATAAACTACCACTCCAATCTTCTTTTGCATTATATTTTAAACCTTTCAATTCATTCTTAAAATATCCAACATATCTTCTGGCAAGTTTTTTTCCAAAATAATTACTGTCCATTACAAATAATTGAGAATCGAAACTTTCTCGTAACGTATAATCTACATTAAAATAACTGGTCATCACCAAGAAAAGTTGATGATTATTTTGTTTAGCCCAATTTTCATAAATATATAAAGGTTTGCAAAATTCCGAAGAACAACCATTTGCAAATGTATAAACCAAAGCTTTCGGATATTTTTTAAGTTCGGTTCGCAACTCAACAGCATTTATAACATAAATTTTATTTTTATCTGTTGGTTGGTTAGCCTTAAACGATGTTACCATTGCTTTTTGTTCATCGGTAAGTTTATCAAAATCATCTGAAAGTCCTCCGATACTAACTAAACCGCATGCGTTCAATAGAAATAAAAGCGATAATAGTGTAAAAAATTTCTTCATACAAATGTTTTATTGTTACTTCAAATATACATTAAATTTTAAATTAGTAATTTTGCTAAAAATTTTCGCAGTATGAGTTTTATCAGAATCACAAAACAATTCACCTTTGAAACAGGCCATGCACTTTATGGGTACGATGGTAAATGTAGAAATGTACACGGGCACAGCTACAAACTATCGGTTACCGTTATTGGGCAGCCTATTACCGATAAAACCCATGTAAAATACGGAATGGTTATTGATTTTACCGATTTAAAAGCTATTGTTAAAGAAGAAGTAGTAGATCAGTTTGACCATGCTACTGTTTTTAATAAAAACACGCCACATGTTGAATTGGCTAAAGAATTAGAACTACGTGGACACCATGTTATTTTAGTTGATTACCAACCTACTAGCGAAAATTTAGTAATTGATTTTGCACAACGTATTAAAAACCGTTTGCCGCAAAACATTCAATTATTTTCATTGCGTTTGCAAGAAACCGAAAGTTCGTACGCAGAATGGTTTGCTGCCGATAACCTGTAAGCATGATTACCTTAGAAATCCCTACTGATAAAAAAGTTTATTTTACGTCCGATCATCATTTCGGAGCACCCACCCGTGAAAAAAGTTTGCCGCGTGAAACCTTATTTTTAAATTGGTTAAACACCATTGAAAAAGATGCAGGCGCTTTGTTTATTGTAGGTGATTTATTTGATTTTTGGTTTGAATACAAAAAGGTGGTTCCTAAAGGATTTGTACGCATTTTAGGTAAATTGGCGCAGATGCGTGACAACGGTTTACCTATTTATTTTTTTGTTGGAAACCACGATTTATGGATGGAAGATTACTTTGAAAGCGAGCTTAACATTCCGGTTTTTCACCAGCCTAAAGTTTTTAAAATATTCAACAAAACTGTTTTTATTGGTCATGGCGACGGTTTGGGCCCGGGCGATAAAGGATACAAACGTATGAAAAAAGTGTTTACCAATCCGTTTTCAAAATGGTTATTTCGTTGGGTACATCCCGATATTGGTGTGCGCTTGGCTGAATATCTATCGGTAAAAAACAAACTTATTTCTGGAGATGACGATGCCAAATATTTAGGCGAAGATAATGAATGGCTTATTTTATATGCTAACAAGAAAGTTAACGTACAATTTGCCGACTTTTTTATTTTTGGTCACCGTCACCTACCTATGACTTTACCTTTAAAAAGCAATCCAAACGCTTTGTATATTAATCTGGGCGATTGGATACAATATTTCACTTTTGGTGTGCTAACTAATAACGGTTTTAACCTTAACACTTACACACATCAAAATCTTAGCGAGGGTTTTGTTCCAAAATCCAATCATGGTGTTTAAAATGGTTCCAAGATACATTTGCTAAATCAACCGATGCGTTTATTAAAACACTACTTGGTTTACCGTTAATACTTACGTTGCTTTGCACAGCATAAACCGCTACATTTTTGCCTTTAGCTTTAAAATGTTTTTTAATTTTTTGCGCCATTTGCCAAATTACATCGGGCGTATTTAAACGGTTGCGCTGCTTTTCGGTTAATAAGTCTTCATTAAAAAAAGGCAATTGCTTATTAGTAACTTTATCAATTACTTTAAAAGTCACCTCGCCCGATCTTGATCGCAACATCATGCGCCAACTTAAGCGGTGGCCTTCTTCTGTCCATAAAACATCGCCTTTAAAAAACCAATGTCTAAGTGGCAATGCAATTTGTAAAATTAAATAAGGTATAAAAAAGTATTTAAAAATGGTTTGGTAGTTGTATGTGTATAGTTGATTGGTAAAATTTTCTTTAATTTTTTTTCTGAAAAAGAAATCTCGAATTTTATTTGGCGGAAAAAAGAATACACAAAAACTGAGTGCAAAATAAGGAAAAACACCAATTTGTAAAGTTATTGAATTAAAAACATGAAAAATTAACGATGCTATAATGGCAAACCAACGTGTACGTTTCCACAATAAAGCAGGCACAATAAGTCCGTCAAAAACAATTCCCATATAAGCAATAAACAAATGAAAAGTAGGTTGTTTAAAAACCGTTTGTATTGCTAAGGGCATGTTGGTCATGCTTATAAACATATTTTTAGTAACGGTGCCGCTTAACCAATCGGGATAAAATTTAGCAATGGTTGCATAAAAATACACACACGATACTTGCACAATAAACACCCAACTAACCCATTGGGGCATAAAATTACTTTTAATTGTGGTATTTTTTTTAGCATCGAAAGAAGCATATGCATTGGCGGGCAAAAAACACATGATTAATGCTACTAACCACATTAAATAATAATGGTTGTTATACGATGTTTTTTGACCAAAATAGGCAATACTCCACAAAACAAGTAACGCTATAATTGCAGTACGGTATTTATATCCAACAATTACCCCAATTGCTGCAATTGCCATTAATAAAAAAACAGCATACATGCTTTGGTTTTGATATGGCAACAACCACTCAAACCCTATAAACGTAAAATTTGTAATGGTATTTACAAAATTTGCAGTAACCCAATTAGTAGCCAAAGCACCAAGTGCTTCGGCAAGAAAAATGATTCCAAAAAAAATTCTAAAAACAATTAACGGTGAATTGTCAATTTTTTGAAAAGCTTTTTTCCACATAAACTTTAAAGGGTTGAAATATAGTTTCTTGAAAAAGTTTCATCATTTTTTAATGCTTCAATCAAAACATCAATTGATGGAAAATGTTCTTCGTTGCGAATTTTAGTTAAAAATTGTACCGAAATATCTTCGTTATAAATCGTATCGTTAAAATCAAAAATAAAAACTTCGATTGTTTTTTCGGTGCCACCAACAGTTGGGTTGGTACCTATGCTTAGCATACCGTAATAATTAACACCTTTAACAGTTACACTTACAACATAAACGCCAATTGCGGGTATCAATTTATAATCTTCGGCAACTTGTATATTAGCTGTTGGGTAACCAATGGTTCTGCCCAATTGTTTACCTGTAACCACTTTACCTGTAACCATGTACGGATAGCCCAAATAGGTTTTTGCAAGTGCTACATCGCCATTTGTTAAAGCATTGCGAATTTTGGTTGAACTTACAGAAACATCGTTTAATTCTTCAGCCGAAATTTGCTCTACATCAAAATGGTATTTATTACCAAATTCAATTAAATCGTGTATATCTGCCGATCGGTTTTTACCAAATCTATGGTCGTAACCAATAATTATTTTTCCAATATTAAATTGATCTACTAAAATATTTTTCACAAATTCTTCTGCTGATAAATTGGCAAATTCTTGCGTAAATTCTTGCACAACCAAACTATCAATTCCAAACGAATCAATTAACGCAATCCGCTCATCAATAGTATTTAATAAAGAAATTTGTGTGTCGGTTTTTAAAACCATTCGTGGATGCGGAAAAAAAGTTAAAACAACTGTTTGGTAACCATAAATTTTTTTTTGCAGTTTTAATTTATTTAAAATAGCCTGATGTCCAATATGCATACCATCAAACGTACCAAGGGTTACAATGGTTTTTTGTGTAGATTTAAAAGCTTGTACCGAATGAAAAACATTCATTTTTTACATTTTTTTTCAAAGTTATTAATAAATTAATGAATGTACGTAATTTGGCATGCTTAATGTAGATTATTAATTATTAAAAAGATACCAATTTTAAGACTTTTCTATTAATAAAGTTGCTATTTTTGACAATACAATATGTTATACCTATGAAGTTTTACAACAAAATAATGTTTTTTTTAATGCTTTTTTGCGTAGGAAATGTTTTTGCCCAACAACCCACGTTTGCAAAAGTATCTGAATTTGAATTTACGAAAAATGAAAAATTTGAACGTAAAAATCAACCTAAGGCGTTTGAGATTTATCAATTTAATTTACAAAATTTACTGAATTATGTAAAAAACGCTCCGGTTTTATCAAACAATCCATCAACAATTACATTACGATTACCCGATGAAAACGGTATTTTTACGGAATATTGGATTTACGACAACCCAGCCATCGAACCCGAATTGGCTGCTACTGCAAAAAACATTAGAAGTTTAAAAGCGGTTGATACAAAAAACCCAGGAAACAACATTAGTTTAAGTATTTCTGATATTTTTGGTTTACACGCAATGGGTATGAAAACCAATGGTACTGTTTTTTATATGGATAATTATACCAATAATTTAAATAACATTATGGTGTATAACCGCAACCAATTACCAGCGCAAATAAATGCTTTTAATTGTTTGGTACCAAACGATGAATTTACCCAAAGTACCCTAAACACAACAAACAATTACCAAACTTTAAGTTTTGACAATAAACGCAGAACGTTTCGTTTGGCATTAGCTTGTACTATTGAATATTCAAATTTCCATGTAAACAAAGCACCTGCTGGAACTCCAAAAACTACTGAATCAGAAAAAAAAGATATTGTTTTGGCAGCTATGAATGTTACTTTAACGCGCTTAAACCAAATTTTTGAACGCGAATTAAACATACATTTAAACTTAATTGCCAATAACCGAAACATTATTTTTATAAATTCTGATAATTTTTCAAACAACAACGAAAGTGCTTTAATAAATGAAAGCCAATCAGTTATTGATAATGTAATAGGCAGCGCAAATTACGATATGGGCCACACGTTTAGCACAGGTCAAGGCGGTTTGGCAAGTTTAGGTTCAGTGTGCAGTTCGTGGTCAAAAGCATCGGGTATAACAGGCTCGCCATCACCAGTTGGCGATCCGTACGATGTAGATTATGTAGCGCATGAAATGGGGCACCAATTTGGAGCCAACCACACCTTTAACAATTCATGCCAATTCAACAGAAACGATAATACCGCAGTTGAAACAGGAAGCGGATCAACCATCATGTCGTACGCTGGAATTTGTTCGCCAGATATCCAAAGTAATGTTGATGCATACTACCATGCAGTTAGTTTAAAAGAAATGCAAACGTTTTTACAAACAGCATCGTGTGCGCAACAAACAACGGTTACTAACAGCCCGCCATTTGTAAGCGCAATGACTAATAAAATAATTCCTTACGGTACGCCTTTTATTTTAAGTGCAGCCGCTTCTGATATTGATGGCGATGTATTAACCTACACTTTTGAACAAGTAAATGCGCAAATTGCAACGCAACCACCAGCAGCAACTAGCACCAGTGGGCCAGCTTTCAGATCGGTTGGGCCAAGCACAAATAATTACCGTTCTCTTCCTAACTTAGCAACCGTATTAGCAGGTACAACAAGCGCCAACGGAATTGTAAGCAACCAATGGGAACGATTAGCAACTGTTGGCAGAGCGTATAGTTTTATTGCAACCGTTCGCGATAATAATGCGGTAGGCGCACGTGTAGTTTTTACGCAACCAACAACAGTTACTGTGGTTAACACAGGTCCGTTTGTAATCACATCGCCAAACAATAACCCAAGCACTGCCGAGCCTGATTGGTTTATGGGCGATACTAAAACCATAACTTGGAATGTTGCTGGTACAACTGCAAACAGTATTAACACAAGTACTGTAAATATTTTAGTTTCTACCGATAACGGTTTAACTTTTACACCACTTGCAACAAATGTACCTAATAACGGTTCGGCTACAATTACGGTTCCAAATAATTTAACAAGTACCTATGAAGCTCGAATTAAAATTGAAGCTGTTGGAAATATTTTTTATACTATTTCTAAAAAATTCACTTTATGGGACCCTAATTTAAGCACTAGCGATATAGAGTTAACAGATTTTAAAATATATCCAAACCCAACAACAAACATTTTAAACATTGCATTTACTACTAACGACACTAATAATGTTACGTTTACTATTTTTGATGTTAATGGCAGATTGATTAAAACGGTTCAACAACAAAACACCGCTGCAATAAACCAACAAATTAATGTGGAAGACCTTACTACAGGCACTTATATTTTGGTTGTAAAAACCAATAAACATACTAAAACACATAAATTTATTAAAAAGTAAAAGTATACTATTTTACTATAACACAACAGCAACCAATTAGGTTGCTGTTGCTTTTTAAAATATTTTAAATTACTAAAATTATTGTTTTATAAACTTTTTAACCGCTGTTCCTAAATCTGATGTGACATGTAACATATACGTACCTACTGAAAATTTTTCAATGTTTAACTGAAAATGCGCTTTGTTAATATTTTTCACACTGTAAACCTGTTTTCCATTTGTATCATAAATTTCTAGCTGTTGTATAGAAGTATTTTCATTGCTTGAAACAGTTAAAACATTTGCTACAGGATTTGGGAAAATAGTAAACTTTGCAGCAATCCATTCATTTGTTTGTAATAAATATTCAGGTAAACTCTGTAAAGCTGTTAATTTTATATTATCGTACTTAACAACACCTGTTTGATCTATAGAAACAGACAAATAAATATCTTCAGGTAAACGACTGTGGTTAAAAATACGAACGTCTTTAATTTGCTGGGTAGGCAAATTAAGATAAAAATACATTAATTTAGTATTGTAATCTATAAACATTTCACCTTTATACCACGTATTTAAGAGCAATGTATTGGTGTGTGTTACCGATTTATTTGTATTTGCATCCCAATAATTTCCGCTTATTTGTGCATTTTGTAAAGCAAAACTAACATTAATTAAAGTTGGACCTTGACTTGCTAAACCGCCTGAAGCGTTAAATTGCCCCGATGCCATAAAATCAAACTCAAACTTACATATATTATATCCAGGCATGCGACTGTTCCAAAGAGTTTTTGCAAGTCCTGATAATTGTTGTAAATTCACTGTTTCAATACTTGGCGATCCTACTTTTTCAAAAACAATTACATTGCCTTTACCCACTTCGGGGGTTACTTTTATACTTGCAATTAGTTTATTTGCACCAGAATACCAACCGCCTTGTTGAGGAGTTGTACTTAAATAGTTGGTTAACAAATGCCCTGTGGGGTAACTATCAAAATTTTCATTAAATAAAACTTGCGCATTGGTTAATTGGGTAATTAACAGTAAAAAAAGAGATATAGTACGCGTTATATTTTTTTTCATAATTAATTATTGTTAGCACTTGTTTGTGGATTGTTGTTTTCGGCGTCCATGTTGTTAAAAATGCTGTCGGTTGTACAAGCTATAATGGTTAGTGCTAATAGCCTCCCCATAAAATTTTAGGCTATTTTGTCATAATAAAACATTAGATTAGTTATTTGTAGCATAAATATACTAAAAAAATTAACACAATGTTAAATAAACAAAAATAGACCAAACTTTCGTTTGGTCTATTAGAGTATAAAAAGGTGAAAATTACTCTTCGTTTTTTTCGTTAATTTTTCGTTCCAATTCAAGTTGTAGCTCTTCAATAACAGGGCGAACAGTACTTTCGGGTAAATCGGCAATACGTATGTACATTAATCCATCAACCGAATTATTAAACAAAGGGTCAACATTAAAAGCAACTACGCGTGCATTTTGTTTAATATATTTTTTAATTAAAACTGGCAATCGTAAACCGCCTGGCTCTACTTCTTCAATAAGTTTATCAAATTTATTTAAATCGGCTTCGGCTTCGTTAAAAACAAAATCTTTATCGGCATCTTTAAGTTGTACTTTGTATTCCATTTTAGGCTGTACATATTGTGCCACGTATGGATCGTAAAAATGCGATTTCATAAATTCAATCATTAACGATTTACTAAAATCTGAAAATTGATTGCTAATACTTACACCGCCTATTAAATACTTATGTTCTGGATAACGCAATGTGGTATGTACAATACCTTTCCATAATAAAAACAACGGCATTGGTTTTTGTTGGTATTGGCATACAATAAAAGCACGCCCCATTTCTATAGATTGCTGCATCATAGGATACAGTTCGTTTTCAAATCGAAACAATTCGGTTAAATAAAAACCGTTAATCCCGTGTTTTGCATAAATATCTTTACCAATACCCATACGGTAAGCACCTGCAATGCATTTTGCATCATCGTCCCAAAGAAACATGTGTTTGTAATAGGTATCGTAACTATCTAAATCTATAGATTTGTTTGTACCTTCGCCTACTGCTCTAAAAGTAATTTCGCGTAATCTGCCAATTTCACGTAAAATATTGGGTATTTTATCAGCATCGGATAAAAAAACCTCATAATTTTTACTTTGTAATAACCTATCATCACTTTTGCGCAAAGCCTGAACTTCTTGTAGCATTAAATCTTGCAAAACTGGCCCTTCTATTTCTTTAGGAGGTGGAGTGGGCAGTTTAAACGATGGTATTTTTATAAATTGTTTTTTTTCGTCTTTAGTGGTATTAGCTAAAAGATAGGTTTTAGTACGCAAAAATTTACCAAAAGTTTCTAAAGTTTCCCCGTGTTCGTTTTGTTCAGCAACCGTTATAGGCTTACCAATACGTACACGTATTACTCGATCTTTTTGCGTTAATAGTTCCGATGGAAGTTTAGCTGTTTGTAACGTTGGACTAATTTTTGAAAGCAGGTAAAACAACTTGCTGTTTTTTGCATGAAAATAAATAGGCACTACAGGCACTTCGGCTTTTTTAATAAGTTTTAAAGCGCCTTCTTCCCAAGGTTTATCAACTATTTTATCATCTTCTTCAAAGTTCGAAACTTCACCAGCTGGAAAAATACCTAAAGGCTTCCCATCACTTAAATGTCGTAAAGTTTCTTTTAATCCCAAAACACTAGATTTAGAATCTTTGTGATTTTCAAACGGATTTACAGGCATTACATAGGGCTTTAATGGCTCTATTCTATGCAATAAAAAGTTTGCAATAATTCTAAAATCGGGATCGCGTTCGCGCATTAATTTCAACAACAAAATACCATCAATACCACCAAGCGGATGGTTTGAAATGGTAATATATGGCCCTTGTTTGGGCAAACGCTTTAATTCTTCGGGATCAATTTCAAATTCTATCTGAAATTCTTGTAAAATTGCATTTAAAAAATCAACATCTTTTAAATGTTTATTACGGTTATATATTTTATTTAGTTGCGATATTTTTAGCACTTTCATTAATAACCAACCCGAAAAAGTACCTATAAACCCGTACTTTTCTAATTTTATTACCTGCGCAATTTCTTTAGCGGTTACCAACCCCATTTATGTATTTTTTTGCAAATATAACAATTCCTTTCACACTTAAAATAAACCTTTCTGTAATCGTAAAAGTTAAGTTTATGATAAGTTTTTAAATATACTAATTTTTACTTATGTATTAACAAGTTCTATTTTATAAAAAACAAAACAACTAGTTAAATATGTTTTTCTTACAATTTGAAATATGTATTTTTGAAAAAACTCAATTTTTATAATGAAAATTTTATCATACAATGTAAACGGAATACGAGCAGCAATTACCAAAGGTTTTTTAGATTGGTTACAAGCCGCAAACCCCGATATTATTTGTTTGCAAGAAATAAAAGCTACACAAGAACAAATTCCTGTTTTAGAAATCACCGCAGCTGGATATCCATTTCAGTATTATTTTCCTGCCGAAAAAAAAGGATACAGTGGCGTAGCTATTTTATGCAAAACCGAACCAACAAACATAGTATTTGGTACTGGTATTGATTATATGGACAAAGAAGGCAGAAATTTACGTGTTGATTTTAAAGATTTTTCGGTGATGTCGTTATACTTACCCTCGGGAACCAATGCCGATCGTTTAGGACATAAATTTCAGTACATGGCCGATTTTCAAAACTATGTTAACGATTTAAAGAAAGATATTCCCAACTTAATTATTTGTGGCGATTACAACATTTGTCACGAAGCTATTGATATTCACGACCCTATTCGCAATGCAAAAGTATCGGGCTTTTTACCTGAAGAACGCGAATGGTTAAACACTTTTATAAACAATGGTTTTGTTGATACGTTTCGCTTTTTAAATAAAGAACCACACAACTATTCATGGTGGAGTTACCGTGCAAACGCACGCAATAATAATAAAGGGTGGCGTATTGATTACCATTTAATGACCGAAAATATGAAAAATCGCTTAAAACGTGCTTACATTTTACCCGATGCAAAACATTCTGACCATTGTCCGGTTGCAATTGAAATTGATTAACTAAACTAAAAAAACATGAAAAAATTACTTTTAGCAGCTTGTTGCTTACCCTTTTTAACAAGTTGTGTTTCTAGAAGATTATATAATGAATTAGACGCTAAATACAAAAATTGTAGCGAAGAATTAGAACGTATTTCAGGAGAATCTGCCGATTTAAAGGCACAAGCTTTTGATTTAGGAACAAAAAATCAATCGTTAAAAGAGCAATTAGAAAACGCAACCACAGAACGCGATCAATTAAAAATTGCTTACGACCAGCTTAAAAAAGAATACAACAGCCTTGAAAAAAACAGCGACCAAGCGATTAAAGCAGAAATTGAACGTTTAAATTTACTTAAAAAGGAGTTAGACGGAAAATCATCTCGTGTTGCTGAATTAGAAGGTAAATTGGCTGCACAAGACCGAAATTTACGAAATTTAAAAGACGCTTTATCAAAAGCATTATTTGAATTTGAAGGTAAAGGATTAACCGTTGAACAAAAAAACGGAAAAGTATATGTTTCTATGGAAAACAAATTATTGTTCCCCTCGGGCAGTTGGTCTGTTAGTAGCGAAGGCAAAAATGCTGTTGAACAATTAGCCGAAGTGTTAGCAAAAAACCCTGAAATTAGCATTTTAATTGAAGGCCATACCGATAACGATAAAGTAGTTGGTAATTTAGGTGGCGGTGTTACAAATAACTGGGATTTATCTACCAAACGTGCTACTGCAATTGTTAATATTATTGAGCAAACACCAGGTATCGACAAGAAAAACCTTACTGCAGCCGGACGCAGTGAGTTTGCACCTATTGCATTAAACAGTACCGATAGCGGCAAAGCAAAAAACCGTAGAATTGAAGTTATTTTAACTCCAAAATTAGACGAAATTTCGAAATTATTAAACGATTTATAAATAGAAATCCTGGTCTAACTAACCAGGATTTTTTTTAAAAAACAATATGGAACATTTACAAAGTACCATTTACGCATTTGGTTATAATCTTTTAAAACAATACGGTTTTAGCACTCAAGCAGCGCATTACTCCAACACCATTTTATTGCTTGTTGTTTTTTTTATGGTAATGTATGGTTTAGATTTTTTATTGCGGAAAATTGTAATGCTAATTGTAATTAAAACCATTCGCAGAAGCAAAACCCGTATCGATGATTTTCTTATACACAACAATGTATTAAAATACCTAACCCATTTACTACCGTTAATTTTGGCAAAACAGGCGCTGCCGTTAATTTTTACAGGGTTTCCAAACATTACACAAATTACTAGTAAAATAGTTGATGTACTACTTATTATTGCAGTTACTTTTCTAATAAAATCGCTTTTTTACACTTTTAAAGACATACTTCACAGCCGAAAACGCTTTACCGACAAACCACTTGAAAGTTATTTTCAGGTAATTGCAATTATTTTATATTTAATTGCCGGAATTTTAATTTTTTCTGAAGTTACGGGTAAAAATCCAACTGGTTTACTAACCGCTTTAGGAGCTGTTTCGGCCATAATAATTCTTGTTTTTAAAGATACTATTTTAGGATTTGTTGCCAGTGTTCAAGTTTCATCTAACGATATGGTTCGTGTTGGCGATTGGATTGAAATGCCTAAATACGGAGCCGATGGCAATGTATTAACCATTAATTTAAGCACAGTAAAAGTGCAAAATTTCGATAAAACTGTAACTACTATTCCAACATACGCTTTAATTAGTGATTCGTTCAAAAATTACCGAACCATGCAAAAATCGGGCGGTAGACGTATAAAACGTGCACTAAATATTAAAATAGGAACCATTAGATTTTTAACTCAAGATGAAATTGAAGATTTAAAACGTATTAAATTATTAAAATCGTACATTATTGAAAGACAGTTAGAAATTAATAATTACAACCAAACCCACGTTGACGACCCAACCATGTTGGTAAACGGCCGCCGAATTACCAATATTGGATTATTTAGAGAGTATATAAAAAGGTATTTATTAAACAACAGTAATATACACAAACAGTTTCATTTAATGGTGCGGCATTTACAACCAAATGAACACGGCTTACCTTTAGAAATTTACGCCTTTACAAACACTGTTGATTGGATTAAATACGAAGGAATTATGGCCGATATTTTTGATCATATTTTAGCTGTTGTTCCTTACTTTCATTTAGAATTACACGAACTACCAAGCGCTACAGACATCTATCATTTAATAGCAACACAAAACAAAAAAGTATAACCAAATATAAAAAAAATAAGGCGAGGATAATCCCTCGCCTTATTTAATTAAACATCTATTATTTATCGTTTTACAACTTTGATAAACTGTGAAGCTTTCGCTGTTTCTACCTTAACTAAGTACGTTCCTGCACTTAATCGTGATAAATCTGTTTTAACTTCGTTTGAATTGTATTCGTTGCTCATTACACGCTGACCTGTTAATGTAAACACTTCTACGCGCTTAATTTCTTCGGTATATGTAATGTTCAATTCGCTGTCAACTGGGTTTGGATAGTATTTTAACTGTGCTAAATCTAGTTCTGCATTGCTTAAGTTAATCATTACTTTTACCGCTGTTGGCGCGCTTCCACAATTATTCGGGCTTACTAATATTCCGTAGTAGGTTACTCCGTCCATTAAAAATGTACTTCCTAGCAATTCGTTTACCATTGCAACGGCATCATTTATTGTTGAATACCATTTTACTCCTGGTTGATTCATTAATAAATCTGAAACTTTTGCTGGGAATGGGAAATACTGTGTTGCTTGTCCTGTTGGACTTGATGGCACTGCGCCTACATTTACTGCTACGTTTGTGCGTGCTGATATACATCCCATACTTTCGCGTGCTATATAGTAACTACCCGATGTTATTACAAATGTATTTGGTAGTGGTGTTGCAGTTGTATTATCTACATACCAAACATACGTATCGTTGGCTGTGTTTAAATCGGCAATGGTTTTACCTTCACATACCGTTAACGATGTCATGGTTGGTTGTGCTGCATTTACCACTTGTACCGATACCGGTACTTTTACCGATTCACAATTTCCTAGCACTTGTTGTACATAATAAGTTCCTGTTACTACTTGCATTGTTGGATTTAATGGAACCATTGAGGTTGACGAGCTATACCAATTTAAGCTTGCCGATGGATCTTTTTGTACCACTAAATCATTCAAGGTTGCTAACGAACAAACTGTTTGTGCAGCTGCTACAGGCGCTGGCACTACTGCAGCTACTGTTACTTGTATTGCTTGACGTGCAGATTCACATGCACCTGTTACTGTACTTACATAGTACGTTCCTGTTCCTAACAATAAGCTTGATGCTAACTGTGTAGTACTTGTTGCGCTGCTGTACCATTTTAACTGTGTATAGTTAAATCCGTTTAATGTTACGTTTTGGATACGTGTATTGCTACAAACACTTAATTGTGTGGTTGTTAATGGCGTTCCTTGGTTTAACGTAATTTGAACTGCTGTTCTTATTGAACTTTCACATACACCTACGGTTTGTGTTGCGTAGTATGTTGTTGCGTTAGTTAATACAGTTGTTGCTGGTAACATTACGCCACCTGTTACTGCACTGTACCATTTTATGTTACTGCCTGATATTACTATATCGGCTAATGTTGCATTTTGTCCTACACAGAAACTTTGATTTGCTGCTGTTGGTGCTAATACATATGCAGGCTCTGCTATGGTAAAACTTTGTGTTACGCTACAGTTGTTTGCATCGGCTATAGTTACAACATATGTGCCTTTGGTTAAGTTACTAACTGATGGTCCACTTTGGCCGTTACTCCAAATATAGCTATATGGTTCAGTTCCGCCTGTTACTGTTACTGTTGCCGTTCCGTTGTTTTGTCCATAACATATAATGTCTGTTGACGATGACGATGAAACTGCTAACACTGTTGGTTGTGTTATGACAACATTTGCTGGTGTTGTTGATGTACATCCATAATAATCGGTAATGGTAACATCATATGTTCCAGCTACTAAATTGCTTAAGGTTGGGTTGGTTGTTGTTACACCATGTGACCATACGTAGGTAAATGGAGCCGTACCACCGTTTACTGCTATAGTTGCTGTTCCGTTTGCTCCACCGTTACATTTTACATCGGTTTTTCCTGAAACACTAACTACTATTGCATCTGGCTGTGTTATGGTAAAACTTTGTGATATAATGTTATTTGTTATATCTTTTACTTCAACTGTGTATGTACCTGCTGCTAAACCTGTTGCTGTTGCTGCAGTACCACCACTTGGTGCCCAAAGATAGGTATAAGGTGCATTACCCCCTATTGCTACAACTGTTGCTGTTCCATCGGTAGCTCCATTACATTTTACATTTGTTTGTGATACAGAATCAATCATTAAAGGTATCGGCTGTTCTATCACAAAACTTGCTGTTGCTGTACAACCGTTTGCATCGGTTACTGTTACGGTATGTGTACCTGCCACTAAATTCGAAACTGCTGCTGTGGTGTCACCTGTAGACCATAAGTATGTATAAGGTGATGTTCCGTCACTAGCTGTTACGGTTGCAGTTCCATCATTTCCACCATACCAAGTTACGTCGGTTTTTGAGGTACTTGTTGCTACTAAAACAGTTGGTTCAGTTATGGTGAATGTTTCATTTTTAACACATAAATTTGCATCGGTTACAGAAACAGAATAAGTACCTGCTGGCAAATTAGTTAAAGCATCGGTAGTTGCACCATTACTCCATAAATAAGTGTATGGTGCAGTTCCGCCTGTAGGTGCAACTGTTGCAGATCCTGTTGCTGTACCGTTACAAGCAGCCGCCGTAGAAGAAGCATTTGCTAAAATTTGTGTAGGCTCTTCAATAACAACTGTTGCTGTTGCTGTAACATTATTAGCGTCTTTCAAAGTAACAGTATAGGTGCCCGCAGCTAAATCAGTTGCTACAGCATTTGTTCCGCCACTTGGAGCCCAGGAATACGTATATGGAGGTGTTCCTAATGCTGGTGTTGCTGTTGCTGTACCTATTGTTCCTCCAAAACATACATTATCTGTTTTAGTAGCAGACACAGTTGGTGGTGGGGTAAGTTCAATTTTAATATCGTCTACAGAAATATACCAAGGTGAACTATTCATATACCCTTTAATTCCAACATAATAAGTCCCTGTAGTTGGTGGTGTAAATTTACCAGTTATTAATTGATAATCACCATTTACAATTCCTGTTACTGGAACAATTGAATTAGTCATTGCAGCAGATGAAGCATTTGTACCATAACTAACTGTAATATCAGAATCAGTTATAGTAGAATCATCTTGTCTTGCATATAATTCTACAGTATAGCCTGTACCACCAACTAAACTAACAGGAATATAAATCCAGTCTTCGTTGCCATATCGTAAATAAGCATTCCAACTACCTGTTCTAGGAGTTCTATTATAATCAGTTGCAGAAGTATTTGCAGTCCAAACTTGAGTACCTGTGATAGATTCTTGTGTTAAACAACCTCCAATTGCAGTTGCATTAGTATATCCAGTTTCAAAACCTTCAAAATAAGGTATTGTATAAGGAGTACAAAGAGTTTTAAAACTTCCACCACTTGCCCATTTACTTGTATCGCCAGCTCCACAATTTGCACGTACCCACCAATAATAAGTTGTATTATCTGTTAATACTGATGTAATGTATGGTGATGTTGCGTTTGTTGCTGATGGCGTAGTAGTACTTGTTGGTGCTACGTTTGTTGTACTCCAATAAATATCATAATTACTTGATGGATTGCTCACAGAGGCAGTCCAATTAAAAGTTCCACCAGCTGATGTAATAGTTGACGCTGATAAAGCTGTAGGAGCAATGCATGTTGGTGTAACGTCAATTGAAATATCATCTAATGAAATGTACCAAGGAGAACCATTCATATAACCTTTAATTCCAACATAAAAAGTTCCAGATGTAGCTGGTGTAAAACTACCTGTTATCAATTGATAACTACCATTTACAATTCCTGTTGCTGGAACAATTGAATTAGTCATTGCTGCTGCTGTTGCCGATGTACCATAACTGATTGCAATGTCAGAATTTGTTATAGTTCCTCCATCTTGTCTAGCATAAAGTTCAATTGTATAACTTGTGTTTCCAGCTAAATTTATTGGTATAAAAATCCAATCATCATTACTGTATCTTAAATAAGCATTCCAACTTCCTGTATTTGGTGTTCTATTATAATTTGTTGCTGATGAGTTTGCTGTCCAAACTTGTGTACCCGTTATTGATTCTTGCGTTAAACATCCACCAATAGTTGCAGCATCGGTATAACCAGTCTCAAATCCTTCAAAATAAGGAACGGTATAAGGCAAACACGATGTTTTAAAACTTCCGCCAGCACTCCACGCACTCATACCTGATGAACCACAATTTGCACGAACCCACCAATAATATGTTGTATTATCTGTTAAACCTGAAACATTATAAGGTGCAGTTTGGTTTATTGCCGATGGTGTTGTAGTACTTGTTGGTGCTACGTTTGTTGTGCTCCAATAAATATCATAATTACTTGATGGATTGCTCACAGAGGCAGTCCAGTTAAAAGTTGCACCTGATGAAGTAATAGTTGACGCTGATAAAGCGCTTGGTGTTGAACATGAAGGTGCTGCGCCTTGAGAAATAGTTACATCATCAAAATAAACATAATTATCTGCTGAAGATGAACCAGATGTTACATTAAACCGTATATAAACATTTCCTGCAGATGGTAATCCTGAAAAAGTAGCTGATTTTACAGCACAAGAACTTGAAACAGTATGGTTTGTATTATCTATTTGATAAACATTAGTCCATGGACCTGAAGTAGATGTAGCCCATTGTAATTTAATAGTTCCTAAATCTGCTAATGTTTGCCCTGTTGTGTTTGAACTCCACTGTGTTACTTTGTAACTAAACGATACAGTTAAATCACCTCCATTTGTTCCTGTTAATGCAGGCGAAACCAAGTACGAAGTGTTTCCGTAATAGTTGTTTGCCCTTGCCGAAGCTGTACCAATGCAAGGTGTTGTAGTGCTCCGAGAAAAAGTACCGGAACCTGTACTAGTCCAAGAATTTAATCCAGTAGCTTCCCAACCTTGTGAGTAGGATATTTGAGCATTCATCTCACACAAACTTAAAATGAGTGCTACTAGAAAAATAATTTTTTTCATAAATTTTAAATTTTAAAAATTAAATACAAAAAATGAACATGTTTAAATAAGAATATTTATTACATTTTTAACTCTTTTATGCTACAATACAACCAAAAAATAACTCATTAATTAAACAATATTCCTTATTTATTTTAAATACCCGATAAATGTATAAAAAAAATTATACCCTTAATATAATTTAACATTTATATCAAGGGTATAAAAAAACAATCAGGTAAACATACATTTACCTGATTATTTAAGAAAATTATTTGTTGATTTATCGTTTTACAACTTTGATAAACTGTGAAGCTTTCGCTGTTTCTACCTTAACTAAGTACGTTCCTGCACTTAATCGTGATAAATCTGTTTTAACTTCGTTTGAATTGTATTCGTTGCTCATTACACGCTGACCTGTTAATGTAAACACTTCTACGCGCTTAATTTCTTCGGTATATGTAATGTTCAATTCGCTGTCAACTGGGTTTGGATAGTATTTTAACTGTGCTAAATCTAGTTCTGCATTGCTTAAGTTAATCATTACTTTTACCGCTGTTGGCGCGCTTCCACAATTATTCGGGCTTACTAATATTCCGTAGTAGGTTACTCCGTCCATTAAAAATGTACTTCCTAGCAATTCGTTTACCATTGCAACGGCATCATTTATTGTTGAATACCATTTTACTCCTGGTTGATTCATTAATAAATCTGATACTTTTGCTGGGAATGGGAAATACTGTGTTGCTTGTCCTGTTGGACTTGATGGCACTGCGCCTACATTTACTGCTACGTTTGTGCGTGCTGATATACATCCCATACTTTCGCGTGCTATATAGTAACTACCCGATGTTATTACAAATGTATTTGGTAGTGGTGTTGCAGTTGTATTATCTACATACCAAACATACGTATCGTTGGCTGTGTTTAAATCGGCAATGGTTTTACCTTCACATACCGTTAACGATGTCATGGTTGGTTGTGCTGCATTTACCACTTGTACCGATACGGGTACTTTTACCGATTCACAGTTTCCTAGCACTTGTTGTACATAATAAATTCCTGTTGACACTTGCATTGTTGGATTTAATGGAACCATTGATGTTGACGAGCTATACCAATTTAAGCTTGCCGATGGATCTTTTTGTACCACTAAATCATTCAAGGTTGCTAACGAACAAACTGTTTGTGCAGCTGCTACAGGCGCTGGCACTACTGCAGCTACTGTTACTTGTATTGCTTGACGTGCAGATTCACATGCACCTGTTACCGTACTTACATAGTACGTTCCTGTTCCTAACAATAAGCTTGATGCTAACTGTGTAGTACTTGTTGCGCTGCTGTACCATTTTAACTGTGTATAGTTAAATCCGTTTAATGTTACGTTTTGGATACGTGTATTGCTACAAACACTTAATTGTGTGGTTGTTAATGGCGTTCCTTGGTTTAACGTAATTTGAACTGCTGTTCTTATTGAACTTTCACATACACCTACGGTTTGTGTTGCGTAGTATGTTGTTGCGTTAGTTAATACAGTTGTTGCTGGTAACATTACGCCACCTGTTACTGCACTGTACCATTTTATGTTACTGCCTGATATTACTATATCGGCTAATGTTGCATTTTGTCCTACACAGAAACTTTGATTTGCTGCTGTTGGTGCTAATACATATGCAGGCTCTGCTATGGTAAAACTTTGTGTTACGCTACAGTTGTTTGCATCGGCTATAGTTACAACATATGTGCCTTTGGTTAAGTTACTAACTGATGGTCCACTTTGGCCGTTACTCCAAATATAGCTATATGGTTCAGTTCCACCTGTTGCTGTTACTGTTGCCGTTCCGTTGTTTTGTCCATAACATGTAATATCTGTTGAAGATGACGATGAAACTGCTAACACTGTTGGTTGTGTTATGACAACATTTGCTGGTGTTGTTGATGTACAGCCATAATAATCGGTAATGGTAACATCATACGTTCCAGCTACTAAATTGCTTAAGGTTGGATTGGTTGTTGTTACACCATGTGACCATACGTAGGTAAATGGAGCCGTACCACCGTTTACTGCTATAGTTGCTGTTCCGTTTGCTCCACCGTTACATTTTACATCGGTTTTTCCTGAAACACTAACTACTATTGCATCTGGCTGTGTTATGGTAAAACTTTGTGATATAATGTTATTTGTTATATCTTTTACTTCAACTGTGTATGTACCTGCTGCTAAACCTGTTGCTGTTGCTGCAGTACCACCACTTGGTGCCCAAAGATAGGTATAAGGTGCATTACCCCCTATTGCTACAACTGTTGCTGTTCCATCGGTAGCTCCATTACATTTTACATTTGTTTGTGATACAGAATCAATCATTAAAGGTATCGGCTGTTCTATCACAAAACTTGCTGTTGCTGTACAACCGTTTGCATCGGTTACTGTTACGGTATGTGTACCTGCCACTAAATTCGAAACTGCTGCTGTGGTGTCACCTGTAGACCATAAGTATGTATAAGGTGATGTTCCGTCACTAGCTGTTACGGTTGCAGTTCCATCATTTCCACCATACCAAGTTACGTCGGTTTTTGAGGTACTTGTTGCTACTAAAACAGTTGGTTCAGTTATGGTGAATGTTTCATTTTTAACACATAAATTTGCATCTGTAATTGATACAGAATAAGTTCCAACAGCTAATCCAGATATTACATCGGTAGTTGCACCATTACTCCAAGAGTAAGAATACGGCGATGTTCCACCTGTAGTTGCTAAAGTAATACTTCCGTTATTCAATCCATTACATGTAATATTAGTTACAGTTGCATTAGAATTTATTGCATCTGGCTCTGTAATGGTTACTGTTGCAGAAACAGAACGATTTACAACATCGGTTACTGTAATTGTATAGGTACCCGAAGCTAATCCAGAGATATTTGGCGTTGTACTACCGTTACTCCACAAATATGTAAGTGGTGCAGCACCATCGGTTACAGTTACACTTGCTGTTCCTACCATACCTCCTGGACAAACATTATTTGTTGAAGTAGCATCTAAAGTAGGCGCTGGTATATCTTCATAAACAACATCGTCTAAATAAACAGTACTAGTTCCACCGCTTCTTTCAAAAGAAAATGCAAAATAATCATTCGTAGTAACCGGAATATTAACAACAAATTCTTGCCATGTTGTTGAAAGCGGAATACTACCCATTAACAATGTTTTGGTAGATGTAGCTGTTGTTCCATCCATTGTATATACCTCAAATTTATGAGTAGTAGCATATGTTGATGACGAAACTTTTGCCCAAAAACGCAAACGCTTACCACCATTCCCTAAATTATTTGTTTCTGGAGATATTAACAATACATCCCCATCATATATAGTACCTGTTGAATTTGTACGATATGTATAAAACCCATTATTACCTGTATTTTTGGCAGTTGTACTTACATAACCGTAACCAGATGTATCCACAGTATCAACGTAAGACCAACACAATGGATACGTATTATTTGTTGAACTTCCAGTAATGGTATTTTCAAATCCCTCTGAAATATAATCTACTATGCCGCATAAGGTATTAAAAGTATGAGGAAATGCAGTCCACGAACTTGTAGTAGTTCCACAAATACTTCTTATATATACTGTATAATATGTACCATTTGTTAAACCTGTTAAATCAACAAAATTTGTTGTTGCACTTGTTGTACCTGTAGCAATTAATCCAGTTGAACCAGAACCAGCAGCTCCACTAGTACGTACTTCGTATTCGTAACCTGTAACACTTGTTGCTAAAGATAAATTCCAATTAACTCTTGCCGTTGTTTGTGTTATTAAACTTGATGATATCCCTCCTGGGTAATTACACGAAGCTAAATCTTCATAATAAATATCATCTAAGTACATATAAGCTGTTCCACCATTTCTTTCAAATGAAAATGCAAAATAATCATCTGTAGTTACTGGTAAAGGCACTATAAATTCTTGCCAAGTGGTTGTTAATGGAATTGCTCCTTGTACTAATGTTCTTGTAGATGTAGGAGAAGTTCCATTCATTGTATAAACTTCAAATTTTTGAGTAGAAATATATGAAGCAGAAGAAACTTTTGCCCAAAAACGCAATTGTTTGGTACCGTTGCCTAAATTTGCAGTTTCAGGCGACACCAACATTAAATTACCCTCATAAGCAGCACCCGCAGTACCCGAGCGGTACATATAATATCCATTATTTCCATTATTTTTTGAGGATGTATTTACGTATCCATATCCATTAGTACTAGAAACCCCATCTATATATGTCCAACAAATTGGAAATGTATTATTAGATGAGTCCCCTGTTGTAGTTGATTCAAAACCTTCGAAAAAATTTGTGAAAATTGGACAAGGAGTTTGAAAATCTATTGATTTAACCCATGCATTATTTATAGCAGCACATGTATATTTTACATATACCGTATATTTAGTAGCACTTATTAAACCTGTAAGTGGTAAACTTGCACCACCTACAGCTATTGTTCCTGTAGGTGTAGTTGTACTTGTAGGCGCAACACCATCTGTAACATAAAAATCCATTGCAGTTGTTGCTGGCAATGATAAATTTAATGTTGCATTTGGTAAACTAAAATTACTTACAGATACTATTCCTTTATACAAACAAGCAGGTGGTGTAAATTTAAAAATTTGATTATTTGCTGGTTTGGATGATATAGTTTTTACTGAAGTAGTACTAGTTACCGACGGAGTAGTCATACTAGTATTTAAATTTAGAAAAGTGTTATTACCTGAACCTGTAGCATCATTAATACCAATGGTTGCGCTACCACTATTTACCGCATCAGCTTCTTGACGATAAACAAATTCAATTTCATTAGTAGTTTCATACAATTTCAATTGAAATGAAATTACTGGCTCTCCTGAATTATAATTCCATTCCCAATTTAACCATTCAACAGTTAAAACTCTGTTTGGCGCAACACCTGTTAGTTCATATGTTGCCTTAGACATGTTTACAGAATTTAATGTTGCTTTTCCATCTAAGTCATCCCAAAGTGGTGCAATAATCGGCCTTTGTGATCCGTTTGCAGCAGACAAATCATTACTTGTTATTGTGTTTCCAACAGGTCCAAAGGAAATAAAACCATTACTACTCATATAGAATTGGTTATATGAACCTGTACCAAAAACAAAGTTAAAACCAATAGGCAATGCTAAATTACTATATCCACCATCAGCCTCGACCTCAGGAACATTAGTTGCATTTACTGAATTGGGTGTATAAGTTCCAATTTGTTGAGTAAAAGTATAGGAGGAAGTTTGTGCACTTAAACCATAACTCATCAAGCAAACGAATAAAACCGCCCAAAAATGTGTAATTTTCTTCATACTAGCTTATTTAAAATTAATTTAATTCTATCTATAAAAATGTGATTTTTACAGAGGATAAATGTATAAAAAAAACTAAACCCTTAATATAATTTAACATTTGCATCAAGGGTATAAAAAAACAATCAGGTAAACATACATTTACCTGATTATTTAAGAAAATTATTTGTTGATTTATCGTTTTACAACTTTGATAAACTGTGAAGCTTTCGCTGTTTCTACCTTAACTAAGTACGTTCCTGCACTTAATCGTGATAAATCTGTTTTAACTTCGTTTGAATTGTATTCGTTGCTCATTACACGCTGACCTGTTAATGTAAACACTTCTACGCGCTTAATTTCTTCGGTATATGTAATGTTCAATTCGCTGTCAACTGGGTTTGGATAGTATTTTAACTGTGCTAAATCTAGTTCTGCATTGCTTAAGTTAATCATTACTTTTACCGCTGTTGGCGCGCTTCCACAATTATTCGGGCTTACTAATATTCCGTAGTAGGTTACTCCGTCCATTAAAAATGTACTTCCTAGCAATTCGTTTACCATTGCAACGGCATCATTTATTGTTGAATACCATTTTACTCCTGGTTGATTCATTAATAAATCTGAAACTTTTGCTGGGAATGGGAAATACTGTGTTGCTTGTCCTGTTGGACTTGATGGCACTGCGCCTACATTTACTGCTACGTTTGTGCGTGCTGATATACATCCCATACTTTCGCGTGCTATATAGTAACTACCCGATGTTATTACAAATGTATTTGGTAGTGGTGTTGCAGTTGTATTATCTACATACCAAACATACGTATCGTTGGCTGTGTTTAAATCGGCAATGGTTTTACCTTCACATACCGTTAACGATGTCATGGTTGGTTGTGCTGCATTTACCACTTGTACCGATACCGGTACTTTTACCGATTCACAATTTCCTAGCACTTGTTGTACATAATAAGTTCCTGTTACTACTTGCATTGTTGGATTTAATGGAACCATTGAGGTTGACGAGCTATACCAATTTAAGCTTGCCGATGGATCTTTTTGTACCACTAAATCATTCAAGGTTGCTAACGAACAAACTGTTTGTGCAGCTGCTACAGGCGCTGGCACTACTGCAGCTACTGTTACTTGTATTGCTTGACGTGCAGATTCACATGCACCTGTTACTGTACTTACATAGTACGTTCCTGTTCCTAACAATAAGCTTGATGCTAACTGTGTAGTACTTGTTGCGCTGCTGTACCATTTTAACTGTGTATAGTTAAATCCGTTTAATGTTACGTTTTGGATACGTGTATTGCTACAAACACTTAATTGTGTGGTTGTTAATGGCGTTCCTTGGTTTAACGTAATTTGAACTGCTGTTCTTATTGAACTTTCACATACACCTACGGTTTGTGTTGCGTAGTATGTTGTTGCGTTAGTTAATACAGTTGTTGCTGGTAACATTACGCCACCTGTTACTGCACTGTACCATTTTATGTTACTGCCTGATATTACTATATCGGCTAATGTTGCATTTTGTCCTACACAGAAACTTTGATTTGCTGCTGTTGGTGCTAATACATATGCAGGCTCTGCTATGGTAAAACTTTGTGTTACGCTACAGTTGTTTGCATCGGCTATAGTTACAACATATGTGCCTTTGGTTAAGTTACTAACTGATGGTCCACTTTGGCCGTTACTCCAAATATAGCTATATGGTTCAGTTCCGCCTGTTACTGTTACTGTTGCCGTTCCGTTGTTTTGTCCATAACATATAATGTCTGTTGACGATGACGATGAAACTGCTAACACTGTTGGTTGTGTTATGACAACATTTGCTGGTGTTGTTGATGTACATCCATAATAATCGGTAATGGTAACATCATATGTTCCAGCTACTAAATTGCTTAAGGTTGGGTTGGTTGTTGTTACACCATGTGACCATACGTAGGTAAATGGAGCCGTACCACCGTTTACTGCTATAGTTGCTGTTCCGTTTGCTCCACCGTTACATTTTACATCGGTTTTTCCTGAAACACTAACTACTATTGCATCTGGCTGTGTTATGGTAAAACTTTGTGATATAATGTTATTTGTTATATCTTTTACTTCAACTGTGTATGTACCTGCTGCTAAACCTGTTGCTGTTGCTGCAGTACCACCACTTGGTGCCCAAAGATAGGTATAAGGTGCATTACCCCCTATTGCTACAACTGTTGCTGTTCCATCGGTAGCTCCATTACATTTTACATTTGTTTGTGATACAGAATCAATCATTAAAGGTATCGGCTGTTCTATCACAAAACTTGCTGTTGCTGTACAACCGTTTGCATCGGTTACTGTTACGGTAGGTGAACCTGCTACTAAACTAATTGCCGTTGCAGTTGTTTCACCATTTGACCATAAGTACGTATAAGGTGATGTACCGCCACTAGCTGTTACAGTTGCAGATCCATCATTTCCACCATACCAAGTTACATCGGTTTTTGATGTACTTGTTGCTACTAAAACAGTTGGTTCAGTTATGGTGAATGTTTCATTTTTAACACATAAATTTGCATCGGTTACAGAAACAGAATAAGTACCTGCTGGCAAATTAGTTAAAGCATCGGTAGTTGCACCATTACTCCAAGAATATGAATACGGCGATGTTCCACCTGTAGTTGCTAAAGTAATACTTCCGTTATTCAATCCATTACATGTAATATTAGTTACAGTTGCATTAGAATTTATTGCATCTGGCTCTGTAATGGTTACTGTTGCAGAAACAGAACGATTTATCGCATCGGTAACTGTAATTGTATAGGTACCCGAAGCTAATCCAGAGATATTTGGCGTTGTACTACCGTTACTCCACAAATATGTAAGTGGTGCAGCACCATCGGTTACAGTTACACTTGCTGTTCCTATCATGCCACCTGGACAAACATTATTTGTTGAAGAAGCATCTAAAGTAGGTGCTGGTATATCTTCATAAACAACATCGTCTAAATAAACAGTACTAGTTCCACCGCTTCTTTCAAAAGAAAATGCAAAATAATCATTAGTAGTAACCGGAATATTAACAACAAATTCTTGCCATGTTGTTGAAAGCGGAATACTACCCATTAACAATGTTTTGGTAGATGTAGCTGTTGTTCCATCCATTGTATATACCTCAAATTTATGAGTAGTAGCATACGTTGATGACGAAACTTTTGCCCAAAAACGCAAACGCTTACCACCATTCCCTAAATTATTTGTTTCTGGCGATATTAATAATATATCTCCATCGTAACTAGTTCCTGTGGTGCTTGTACGATATGTATAAAACCCATTATTACCTGTATTCTTGGCAGTTGTACTTACGTATCCATATCCTGAAGAAGCAACAGTATCAACGTAAGACCAACACAATGGATACGTATTATTTGTTGAACTTCCAGTAGCGGTACTTTCAAAACCTTCTGAAATATAATCTACTATGCCACATAAGGTGTTAAAATTAAACGGTAATTGTGTCCAATCTCCATTTGATGTTCCACAAACACTACGTACATAAACGGTATAGTTCGTACCAACACTTAAACCTGTTAAATCAACAAAGTTTGTTGTTGCACTTGTTGTGCCTGTTAATGCCAAACCTGTTGCACCAGAACCAGCAGCTCCACTAGTACGTACTTCGTATTCGTAACCTGTAACACCAGTTGCTAAAGATAAATTCCACGAAATTTTTGCCGTGGTTTGTGTAATTAAACTTGTTAAAACATTTGTTGGCGCAGCACATGGTGATAAATCTTCATAGTTAATATCATCTAAATACACATAGCTTGTACCACCAACTCTTTCAAAAGAAAAAGCAAAGTAATCATCTGTAGTTGCTGGAACAGGTATAGTAAATTCTTGCCAAGTGGTTGTTAATGGAAAATTCCCTTGCAACAAAGTTCTAGTTGATGTTGCTGAATTTCCATTCATGGTATATAATTCAAATTTTTGTGTAGTGCTGTAAGTTGAAGAAGAAACTTTTGCCCAAAAACGTATCTGTTTGGTACCGTTCCCTAAATTTACTGTTTCGGGCGATACTAACATTAAATTACCCTCATAAGCAGTACCTGAAGTACCCGAGCGATAAGTATAATAACCGTTACTCCCGTTATTTTTTGCACTTGTACTTACATATCCATATCCATTAGTACTAGAAACCCCATCTATATACGACCAGCATGTAGGGTAATTATTATTAGATGAACTACCTGTTGCAGTTGTTTCAAAACCTTCGAAAAAATTAGTTGATACGGCTCCACATAGCGTAGTAAATGAACCTCCCCATTTCCAAACACCACTGCCTGAAGTACAAAGGGATCTAATATATAAATGATAAAGTGTTATAGGCTGCAAACCAGTAGCTGAAGCTGTTAAACCCGTTACTGTATTTGTAGCTACCAAACCTGTTGCTCCACTACCAGGCAAACCTGAAGTTCTAACTTCATATTGATAACCATTTTGAGGAACTACCGCAGGAACACTCCAAGTAAAATTTGCCGACGTTGCTGATATACCATTAATAGTAATTGGATAAGGTGTAGTACATGTCTCCACAGCTTCTGCTGAAACTCCAAAAATATTTACAATCCCAGAGCCAGCAGTTTTTGTAAAGGTTATAGATTGTATTACTTTAGTTTGATTTCCAACTAAAATATCAATTGGAGCTTGAAACAATCGTGGTTGACTTGTTGACGTACCATCTTCAACACTATTATTGCTAACATTTATTCTTCCGAAATTTATATAAGCCTGAGATAAACCTGTAGTTCCATACCAATCTGGAATTGCAATCCCACTAAAAGCTTGAGTAGTATTATCTGTAAAAGTGATTGTTCCTCCTAATGTTGAACCTCCACTACCACTTGTTAATAATATATAAATTTTTGAAGCACTATAAGCTGAAGTAATGTTTGATGTAATTGATGTTGATGTTGTACTAATTCGTATTGAATTATTTTGTGTATAAGGTTGTAGCTTAAAATACAGACCTGCTGTAGAAATGGAATGAATAACGCCATCTAAAGGAAAACCTTTTGATTGTGCGGCCGATGTAGCATTTAATTTCCAATCTAAGCTTTTAAAAGCAAAAGAAACACCATCTACATCATTTGTCGTTGAAGTTGAAGCGGCACCAACACCATTTGCAACAACATCTTCATTAAACCCAGTCATAGGTAAAGGAAATGCTTGCCCAATGGAGAGTAAAGGTACCATTAGAGCTAACAAAAAAAGAATGTAATGCGTAATTTTTTTCATAGATTAAGTTTTTATGAATTTCTATTAATAAACTAGAACCTTAAATATAAACTTTTAATACGAAACAACCAAATTTTTAACATTAACACAAAAAAAAAGGAGGGCTTAAAGCCCTCCTTTTAGGAAATATTAATGTTTGATTAGCGTTTAACTACTTTAATAAATTGTGAAGCTTTCGCTGTTTCAACCTTAACTAAGTACGTTCCTGCACTTAATCTTGAAAGATCAACTTTTACTTCGCTTGTATTAAATTCATTAGTAATTACTTTTTGACCGGTAATTGTAAACACTTCTACTTTTCTTATCTCTTCGTTGTAAGCAATGTTTAATTCGCTATCAACTGGGTTTGGATAATATTTAAGTTGTGTTAAATCTAATTCTTGGTTGCTTAAGCTAATGATTACTTTTACGGCTGTTGGAATACTACCACAATTGTTAGTTCCTTTTAAGATTCCGTAATAAGTAGTGTTATCTTGTAACAAGGTATTTGCTGGCAACTGATTTATTTGCATAAACGCATCATTATAAGTTGCAAACCACATTACATTAGGTTGATTCATTACTATATCAGAAACAGTTTTATTTGGAGTATTAAATGTTTGTGTTAATTGCCCTGTTGGACTATTAGGACGTGCATTTACTGTAACTGTTACAGGAGTTCTTCCAGAAATACATCCAGAATTTTGCTGTGCAATATAGTATGTACCTGATGTAATTACGAACGTATCTGCTAATGGTGTTGTTGTAGAATTATTAACATACCAAACGTAACTGTTTGTTGATCCGTTAAAATCTGCAATAGTTGTACCTTGACACGTTGAAATCGTTGTCATTGCAGGTGCAGAAACATTTACTACTTGTACTGGAACAGCCACACGAACCGATTCACAGTTACCAATGATTTGTTGTACATAGTATGTACCTGTTGAAACTTGTGTTGTACCTGGTAGTGGTGTCATTGAATTTAATGAGCTGTACCAATTTAATGTAGCTTGTGGATCTTTACCAACTACTAAATCATCTAATGTGATATTAGCACATGCTGTTTGTGCACTTGCTGCAGGTGCAGGCACTGGTGCCGCAACTGTTACTTGAATTGCTTTTCTTGCTGATTCACAAGTTCCAACTAAAGAACTTACATAATAAGTACCAGTCGTTAACAATAAGCTTGATGCTAATGGTGTAGCACTTGTTGCTGTAGCATACCATTTCAATTGTGTATAGTTAAATCCATCTACATTCATGTTTTGGATTCTTGTATTGCTACAAACACTTAATTGAGATGTTGCTAATGGCGCACCTTGGTTTAAGGTAATTGTTACTGGTGTACGTGTACTTTCACAAGTACCAACTGTTTGCGATGCATAATAAGTAGTTCCTGTTGTTAAAGCAGTTGTAGCTGGCAACATCATACCACCTGTTAATGCACTGTACCATTTAATATTGGCACCTGTAACAACTACATCTTGTAATGTAGCATTTTGACTGATACAGAATGTTTGGTTAGATGCAACTGGTGCATAAACAAACGTTGGCTCTGTAATAGTGAATGTTTTTGTTACTGTACAATTATTAGCATCAGTAACTGTTACATTGTATGTACCTTTTGCTAAACCTGAAACATTTGCGGTTGTTAACCCATTAGACCAAGAGTAGCTATATGGTGCAGAACCACCCATAACATTTAACATGATAGATCCATCGTTTTGACCAAAACATGTTATATTATTAACAGTAGGCATTGCATCTAGCATTGCTGGCTCTGTTATAGTTACAGCAGTAGTAGATTTACATCCTTTAGCATCAGTAATTTGAACACTATAATTACCTGCTGTTAAATTATAAGCGTTTGCAGTTGTCATACCATTAGACCATAGGAATGTGTAAGGTGCAGTACCACCAACTGGATCAACAGTAGCTGTACCATTACTTGCTCCGTTACATGACACATTATTTTGTGCACTAATTGTACCATTTAATACTGCTGGTTCTGTTATAGTATAAGTAGCTGTTAACACACTTGAATCTGCATCGGTTACTGTTAAAGTATATGCACCCGGTATTAAGTTACTTATCATTGGGGTATTACCACCTGCGTTACTCCAAGCATAATTGTATGGTGGTGTACCACCAGCAATTGTTACAGCAATATTACCATCGTTTGCACCATTACATGAAACATTGTTTTGTGTAACAGATAATATTTGATAAGGAATTGCTGGTTGTGCAATTGTTATTGATTGAGTTGTAGAACATCCATTTGCATCGGTTACTAATACGGTGTAAGTACCTGCTGTTAAATTATTAGCTGTATCAGTTGTACTTACCGCCGGTGTCCAAGCATATGTATAAGGAGCTGTACCACCTGTTACTGTTACAGTAGCTGAACCATCGTTACCACCGTAAGCAGTTACATCACTTTGGTTAACTGAAGTACCTAATACTGCTGGTTCAATAATAGTGAATGTTAATTTAACCGGACAGTTATTTGCATCTCTTACAGTTACATCATACGTACCTGCAGTTAATTTATTAATTGACGTTCCAATTTTTCCATTAGACCACAATACAGTGTAAGGCGCAACACCACCTGTAGGGTTAACACTTGCCATACCATCTACCATACCATTACATGAAATACTTGTAAAGTTTAAGTTTGGCAAAATCGCTGTTGGTTCTGTTATTACTACCGAAGTTTGTTTAGAAATACCTCTATTATCTGTAACTGTAACTGTATGTGCACCAGGTGTTAAATTAGTTGCTGTTGCAGTTGTTTGACCAGACGGAGTCCATGCGTACGTATAAGGTGGTTTTCCACCTTCAACTGCTACAGTAGCTGTACCAGAATTCGCACCATTACATAAAATATCTGTTTTAGTTGCATCTAATACAATTGGTGGTATATCTTCATAATAAATATCATCAATGTAGATATATGTTGTTCCTCCATTACGATCAAATGAAAATGCAAAATAATCATCGGTTGTATTAGGTAAATAAGCAATAAATTCTTGCCATGAATCTGTTAAAGCAAAACCTGTAGCTACTAACGTTTTAGTAGGTGTTCCTGTATTTGCGTTTAAGGTATAAACCTCTAACTTTTGTGTATTTATATAAGTTGTACTATTTACACGTGCAGAAAAACGTACACGCTTGTTGCCACCACCTAAATTTGCAGTTTCTGGCGAAACTAAAAGTAAATCACCCGTTGTGTTTGGACGGTATACATAAAAGCCTTGAGTTGCTGTTTTTACAGCAGATGTACTAGTATAACCATACCCTGAATTGGTATCTATATACGACCAACATAATGGTTGCGATGCATTTGTAGTACCACCTCCTGGTGTAAATTCAAATCCTTCAAAGAAGTTACCTGTTAAAACCGCACAAAGTGTTGCAAATTTAAACGGAACCGATGTCCAAACACCTGGTGTTGCGCCACATTTACTACGTACATACACTTCGTAATACATACCTGGTGCTAAACCAGTTACATTTGCTGTTACTGTATTTACATTGTTAACAGTTCCTGATTTTACAACTACGCCTGTTAAATCACGTACTTCCCATTCGTACCCTGTTACACCTGCAGCTAAAGATTTGTTCCAGCTAATGGTTGCTGATGTAGACGTTATAGTTGTAGCACTAATATTTCCTGGTGCTGCACATGGTGAAAGATTTTCGTAATAAACATCATCAATAAAAATATATTTAGCTAAGCCTTCTTGTTCAAAAGAAAACGCAAAATAATCATCAGTAGTTACTGGTAACGGCACTATGTATTCTTTCCAAGTTGCATCTGGTACATTAATAGTTGCAATTAAAGTTTTAGTTGAACTAGCTGTTTTACCGTTCATAGTGTAAATCTTTAATTCACCAGCATAAGAACCCGTAAAGTATCTTCTACTTGAGAAACGTATTTGCTTGGTACCATTACCTAAATCAACGGTTTCTGGCGAAACTAACATTAAATCACCATTATATGATGTACCTGACTGAGCTGGACGATATGTATAAAACCCTAAACCACCCGTCTGCCCAGCAACTGTTGCGGTATAGCCATATAGAGAAGTTGAAGTACCTGTTTTTAAATACGTCCAACAATTTGGAACCGTATTATTTGTAGTTGAACCTGCTGCAACCGCATTAAAATCTTCGTAAAAATTGTTTACCAACGCTACACAAAGTGTTGTAAACGTACTGTAAAAAGGAGACCAATCACCTTTAGTTGTACCACATACCGAACGTATATAAATTTTATACGTTGTACCTGGTTGCAAACCTGTAGCTTGTACCGATGTACCTGTAGTTGTACCAGTTGCCACCACATTATTCGCATTGTCACGTACTTCATACTCATAACCTGTAACACCTGCGCCAGTAGCTGCTGTCCATGTAAAATCTACGCTATTACCTGAAATTGTTGTTGTTTTTAAACCTACTGGGTACATACATGGTGATAAATCCTCGTAATACACATCATCAACATACATATAAGCTGTACCGTTTTGCGCATCAAAAGAAAAAGCAAAATAATCATCAGTTGTTACTGGTAAAGGCACAATAAATTCTTGCCAAGATGTTGTTAATGGTATATTATCTTCAACCAACGTTTTAGTTGCCGATGCCGTAGTACCATTCATTGTATAAATACCTATTTTTTGGGTAGGCATATAAGTTGTACTTGAAACTCTTGCCCAAAAACGCACTTGTTTGGTTCCGTTACCTAAATTATCGGTTGCTGGCGAAATTAATTTTAAGTCACCAGTTGCATTAGGACGGTACACATAAAAACCGTTAGCACTTCTACCAGCAGTTGTTGATGTATAGCCATATCCAGACATATTGTCTAAGTATGTCCAACAATTTGGCGGCGATGGATTAGTTGTATTTCCTGTTGGGGTAGAATCAAAACCTTCGTAAAAAGGACCTGTTGCGTTTGGTTGCAAAGCAGTAACCACATTAGATGTAGTAGTAACACCACTTGCTATACATGTTACTACAAAACGATAATCAGTATCTGCCGTTTGGTTAGTTACCGTAAAGTTAGGTGTAGTAGCACCTGATAAGTTTGTGAATGTATTAGCACCTGCTGGTGATTTCTCCCATTGATAAATCATACCCGATGCAACAGTTGCTCCAGGTGCAGTTAAATTTAATGGTTGACTAGCACACATACGTGTATTTACTGTAGCAGTACCCGCAACAGGCGTTCCTGAGCATGGTGGTAATGCTAATATATTTACACTGTAATCATGTGTTTCTCCGTAAGAGTAATTATTACACGGATCAACATTGGTAGTACTTGAACCATACACTAAACGCACACGCATTCTTTTAACACCCGTTGGAGCCGTTACAGGAATGGTAATGCTAGTTGTAGCAAATGATGGACTTTGAGACAAAGGAAAATCTGCCAACAACTTTTCAGAAGCGTCAAATGTACTGTTCCCGTCAAAATCAATCCAAATAGTAACTTTTTCTGATGTTGGCGAACCATACGTAGTATTTAAATCTACTTGGTAGGTTTGGCTTTGCATCAAATCTACAGCCGATAATGCTGTAGTATTATCTAAATAACCACCGTTACAACCGGTATTTAAATCACTTAAAACCGATGTTCCGTGCCCGGTAACAACAACGCTATTTAAATTATCACCACTATTACACCCACTTGTGTAAGATGGCGTACAATATTGCGCATTTCCCTTTAAAAAAGGCGAAAACGCAAAAAGCACTAATAAAACCAAGGACTGGGTGTTTAACCACCGAATTTTAAACCTTGATTGTTGCGTAATTTTTTTCATACTTTATAATATTTACAATTAGTAGTTTAAACGATAAACTTATAAAAAAAAAATTAATTATTATATGCAAATGGTATTTATTTTTAATTTTTAACAATATTATCTTAAAATTTAGGCATTAATTACAGCAATAAATTTTTGTCTTTTGCCGATTTTACTTGATATGCAAAACGTATTTTTTTGGTTTCGTTAGGTTTTAAATTTATTTCCCAAGTTAATTTGCCTTTTTCGGCATTGTGTTCTGCATTGCCTTTATCGGTAAGGGTAATCTCAATATCGGTATTGCTGCTAATAGGCACTTGGTCTTCAATTACAATACTCATATTTTCTTTTTTATTATTGCGGATTGAAATTTCGTACACAAAATCTTGCACCTTGCGCGACGATAATGTTTTAGTACCCGATTTATCGTTTATCAAAGTTCGTGTAACCGATATGTTTTGATCTTTACCTAAACTTAATCGCAAATCATCTTCGTTTGCATTAGCGTTTACATAGGTTTTCCCTACATACATATCTTCAAATACCACATTGGCTTCACCAGGTAAAATGTTGTAGTCGCCATAGTTTTTCACTTTAGCAATTAAATACGCGTTGGTATCTAATTTTGGAGTAGTAATATAACTGTAAGTAGCAGGTAATTGGGTATCTTTTAAAGCCACGCTGTGTTGCTTGCCGTTGCTTAAAATGGTGTACGGTATATCAATATCAAACGTAATATTTAATTGATTTTCGTTTACTTGGGTAAAATCATCCATTGTTGAAGTTCCCATTGCTGGTTGTCCACTTCCTGAAGCTATATTTAAACCAGGCACTTGTCCTTGTAAAGTTTGTATTGGACTTGCGTTTGGTCTACTCTCTACTGATTTACTAGTTGTTCTATAAGTATCTACAACAACTTCTTCCAACGCAGCTTCGTTTTGATACGCACGTGGATAATAATAATCTAAAAACCAAGGTTGTAGTTGGGGAGCAAACGTATTTTGGTTAGCAGGCCCACTTGTTAACGATAGCTTTACGTTTTTCCAATCAACACCTGTATTTTGCTGCACTTGTGCTTTGTACAACATTTGTATAGGTGCATTAATTTTATCAATTCGCATTTCATAGCTTGGCTGCCATGTTGCTTGGTTGGTAAGGTACGATATTTCTAAAGGAATGGTACCTGCCGTAGTACTCATTACATTTAAAACAAGCTTGCCTTGACTGGTTTTTTCGGTAGTGGTTTCCTTAAAAGTTAATTTGCCTTTTAGGATTTTAATTTCATCAACAAGTATTTTTTCTTGATTTTCTAATTTATTGATTGAATTTGAAAGTTCGTTGCGTTTGGTTTTGTAAAAGTCTAAAAGTTTAGTTAGTTCAACCACCGAAAAATTTTGCGCGCTGCCCATTGATTGATTTTTATCAAGCAATTCAACACTTTTACGTTCGGCAGTTAATTGGTTTTGCAGGGTTTTTAAGTCGGCTTCTTTCTTAACAATTTCGTCTTTTACGGGTTTAATTAAAGGCGAATCTTGGTTGTTATCGTACTCTTCCACATACGCATTTGTAAATTGAACCGACATTACCGTTACGTTTTTAGGCACCCCTATTTGCACCGTACTTTCGTTTAAATAATTTGCTACGTTGGTAATTACAATTTCCGATGTACCCGAAGGAATTTGTGCCGATGCCTTGTGTTTTAGTTCAGCTGCATTATTGTACACACGTGCCGATTGTATTTGCGCTTGTGTAAAAACAGGTTTTTGTGCGTTTGCTGTAATGCTAAAAACAATTGCTGCAGGAATTAGAATGTTTTTCATATAGAAGTTTATTATGTTTTAAATGTAACACAATAGCAACAATTATCCTGCCGTTTTTTAAAATTTATAACAAATTAAAACAACGCCCGCACCAATTCTTCAATTTTAGAAACCAAAACAACCTGGATATTATTTGATGAATAAGTGATTTTATTGTATTTAGATACAAATATTTTAGCAAAACCTAATTTTTCGGCTTCTTGTATGCGTTGGTCTACCCTATTTACCGGACGAATTTCTCCCGATAAACCTACTTCGCCCGCAAAACAAATATCTTTTGAAATGGCATCGTCTTCGTTTGAAGACAAAATAGCCGCAACCACCGCCAAATCAATAGCTGGATCATCAACCGTAATACCGCCAGTTATGTTTAAAAAAACATCTTTCATTCCCAAACGGAAACCGGCACGCTTCTCTAACACTGCCAAAAGCATATTCAAGCGTTTTAAGTTGTAACCTGTGGCGCTGCGTTGGGGTGTTCCGTAAACTGCTGTACTTACCAATGCTTGAATTTCAATCATCAACGGACGCATGCCTTCTATGGTTGATGCAATTGCGGTACCCGATAACTCTTCTTCTCTATTTGATAGTAAAATTTCAGACGGATTGGAAACTTCACGTAAACCCGCCCCTAACATTTCGTAAATTCCCAATTCGGCTGTAGACCCAAAACGGTTTTTTAAGGCACGAAGAATACGGTACACATGGTTGCGATCGCCTTCAAACTGCAGTACGGTATCCACCATGTGTTCTAAAATTTTAGGACCCGCAATGTTGCCATCTTTTGTGATATGACCAATTAAAATAACAGGTGTAGCGGTTTCTTTAGCGAACTTAATCAACTCGGCCGTAGTTTCTTTTATTTGAGAGATGCTTCCTGCCGAAGCCTCGATATAATCGGTATGTAAAGTTTGAATAGAATCGATAATTAACACATCGGGTTCAATTTCTTCCACCTGTTTAAAAATTTGTTGGGTGTTGGTTTCGGTTAAAATATAACACGAATTGTTGTTGGGATTAATGCGTTCGGCACGCATTTTTATTTGTTTCTGGCTTTCCTCGCCCGAAACATACAGCACTTTGTATGGCAATTTTAACGACAATTGCAATAGCAACGTACTTTTACCAATACCAGGTTCGCCACCTAAAAGAATCATGGAACCAGGAACAATGCCGCCGCCTAAAACTCGGTTTAATTCGTAATCTAACGTATTTAAACGAATCTCTTGTGCGCTGTCAATTTCGTTAATTAACAAAGGCTTTGCAGCACGTTTTGTACCTGCCGATGATTTGGTTTGCCACGCTACTTTTTCTTCTTTTTGAATTACTTCTTCAACAATAGTGTTCCATTGTTTACAAGCGGTGCATTGCCCCATCCATTTAGGATATTGCGTACCACAAGACGAACAGAAAAATGCGGTTTTTACTTTTGCCATTATAGCTTTTAGCTTTTAGCTATTAGCTTTTAGCAAACACCAAAGCAATAGCTTATTAAAAAAACGAAGTTACAAATTATTTGTTTTTTACAACGACGTTAGTTGGCGTTTTTGTTTAATGAAATAAGCAAAAAGCTCCAAAAATGGAGCTTTTAATTAAGGTATTTTAACAAAATCAAATGTACCAAAATCCATAAATAATGTTGTTTTATTAGGCATAGATTCCATATCACTGGTTTTTACAAATGCACTAGGGTTTATTTGATCTGAACGGAAATTTAAACGCAGTTTTGTTACACCATTATCTATATAAGTATGCATCAACATTCCTAAATTAGCATAAGCATAATTATCGTTATTTGGTTCAGAGTATGATAAGTATAAACGCTGATTTGGGTAGGTACACATATAACAATCATTAAAATTTTCTGCTCTTACTATTGAGAAAATGTTATAATCAACTGCATTAGGATAATTTTGGTTTAATGTGTTCCAATCGTTGTACAATATCACTCCATTTTTAATAACCCTTAAAGCACCAATTAATTCATCATATTGATACGTTTTATTTAGGTGTGTTACATTCTCTGTAAAAGTACGTTTTTCAAGCTTCAAAATATAGGTAGTGGTGCCATTCTGGTATTGCCAGGTACCTATAAACTGGTTAAAGTACCCTGTTACATCTTTATAATAATATCCGTTTTCACTAAACCCCATATCTCCTGGTGTATTAAACATATCTACAGTTGTAAATTGTGCAAAGCTGCTTAAGGTAAATAAACTGCACAGTATTAATATATATTTTTTCATGATTTCTCTATTTTTAATATCCTTGATTTTCTGTTACATTTCCATTTGCATCTAACCCTAACAATTTCCAACTGCCGTTAAATTGCCCGTTGTTGGCATCTAAACGGTAAAAGTTTAAAGGTAAGTTATTATCTTTCAGAACTCTCAACAATGCTTTTTCGTACATTTTAGCTTTTAATGCATCGGTAGCGGTTGATGGATTAATTTTACTGTATTCTTTTCTTAATTCTTTTCCTAAATCTTTCCACATTTTATCATTTGTTTTCCATGTAAAAAAAGGCGTGCCATATTTGCTATTAAAATTATCTTTAGTAGCATCGTTAGGAAACATAACCACATACAAACTTTCACTGGTCATTAAACCAACAAATAAGTCAGGAAGTTCTTTTTTATTTGTTGCATTATCTGCACTTAATAAAAATAATGCCCGCAAATCGGTATGCGAAAACATTGGATCTGCTTTTGTTGGTTGGTTATATTCATATATTGTTGTGTTTTTATTGGTATGGGTATGCAAAATACCTGTGTTAAACTTATTTTTTACCGCTGATTCAATATCTAATTGCCAATTTGAGCCATTATTTAAAGGTAATGGTGTTTGGTTTGCTAACGCTACGTATTTACCATTCTTTTTTACCTTAATAAAAGCATTACCATGTTCGCGTACGTCACTAGCTTTACTGTACAAATCTTGCAATGTAGGTAAATTATGTGTTACTATATCATTTAACACTTCAAGATTTTTATTATTTACCCCAATGTTAAAATCACTTATTAATTCACCAATTTCAATTACTCTGCCTGGATTTTTAATAGGGTTACTCCAAATTGGCGAGGAAGGATTAGTACCAGGAGTCCAACCTGTACCAGGAGCACCAACTGTGCCACCGACACCTGAACCGGGATTGCCGCCACCGCCAGTACCGCCACCATTTGAATTTCCGCAATCAGTAAAATCATAAATAACTGAGCCACTTTTAGGCATAGTAGCGGGATTGTCATTTACACATTTCTTACCATCTTTAACTTCACCTTTATATAACCCACAAACCTGACAAGGTTGAGGTGGATTAACGGTAACAACAACACAATCAGCAAATTGATAAAAAGTAGCTGAAGAATTACCATTAGTTTTAACCGAAGAAGTTGAGTTTACACCATGTGATATACTGTAGTTAATATTTTCATAAATATTTTCAATATCGTTTAAAGGCACAAAACCCAACACATTTAGTGTTAGTTCTGGTTGTGTAATAAACTGCTGAAACGGAATTTGGCTAAAATCATATCTAAGTAAAATTACATGGTAGTTAACATAATCTTTAGAAAAATACATTAAATTGTACATTTCTTGCGGTTCATCGGTTTCGGTTTGTTCACCAATTTCAACATAGTATGTAATTGCGTGCATTTGTGCCGATTCGTACACTTGTATGTGATCTAAATCTATATACACCCCATTTTCACCTTCTACAGAATTGGCTTTAATTAAACCTTCTGTTTTAAATTCTTTCTGCAAAATAGTATTCAGGCTTTTGTTACCTGCGTATTTTGCTTCTAACTCTGTTTGATTTAAAACAAAGCTTTTCCCTTTTAAAGCATCTGCATGCTGGTTTGTGTTTTCGCTATTTTCATACACATCATCGTGCCTACAACTTATAATTAGCAGCGAACAGCTAAATAAAAGCATCAACATTTTTTTCATATTTTTAATTTAAATATTTATAAATAAGTTAATTAACTTATTTATAAATGGTTAACAAAATCAAAAATAATGCATACCCAATTACAGCCTTATGCAAAAAAAAGATTATTATTGCCCTAATTTTGCATAATTGTTTTTTTACATTTGTAACAAATACAATAAATATACCAAAAAATATGAATACTATAATTGGCAAAAAATTACAAGCCCTGCGTAAAGAACGCGGTTTTTCGCAAGAACAAGTAGCCGATAAATTGCACATATCGCAATCGGCTTACGCACGTATAGAAAGTGGCGAAAGCCATTCGTGGGCAAGCCATATTTTAAAAATTTGCGAAACGTATGAAATTACTCCAGAAGAATTAGTAAGTAGCGAAAATATTGTAATTAACAACCACCAACAAGGCGGTGGTGGTTATATACAAATTAATCAACTATCCGAAAAATTAATACAACAATACGAAGAGCGTATTAAGGAAAAAGATTTAATTATTAAAGAATTAAGAAATAGGTTAGCTTAAATTTATTTTTACTACTACTTAAACACGTAATTTATTAGGATTTTGACGTGTATCAAAAACAGCAATGATTTAAATTTGGTTTAAGCTATGGTTAATTCTGTAATACAAAGTAGTTTGTTTGGTAACTACGCATTTAAAAAGATTTTCAAAAGATGTTGATTGTGGGCAACTTTGTGGCTGTTGTGCTATTTGGTTTATTTTGCTAGTTAGTTTATTTATAAAATCGTTTTTTGCTTTTAACCCCCAGTTTTCAAGCAAATACGTTGTAAGTTTTAAAAGTGTTTCTTCAGCAGATTTTGATAAAAAAACGTTCATTATTATGAAATTTTCTTCAAAAAACTATCAAGCGAAACCATATTTCCAGAATTTAGCTCGGCTATTCCATTTGTAATTTCTTGTTGTTCCTTTTCAGTTAATTCGTCCCAAAAATCACTTTTTTGATGCGCTATAAAATCGGCAAGTTTTTGCAAAAACGCTTCATTATTATTTTCTAAAATAATTTTAAGTAAAGCCAGTTTAGTTGCTTGAATATCCATGATTAAAATCTTTAAGTCAAATTTACAAAAAATAAATTAATCTGTTCAAATTTAACTGATTGTTAGATTTTTACAATTATTTTTCTTTATTCACAATGGGTAATAATAAAAACGACAAACCGCCTAAAACAATAACCAAAACGGTTTGTGTGGTCCATAAAATCCACCCAAAAGCTGTACCTGCAGTTAATGAAACTCCGTAAAGTCCTAAAATTTTAGCAATTAATAAAGGAAAAGCGCCAAAACCGCCATTTGTAAAACTTATGGTTAAACTACCTACCACAAAAGCAACCATGGTTACGCCAAGCGTTAGGGTACTTGTTGCTGGCAAAGCTTTAGTGCCAAAGTAAAAAGTAAGTACAAAACCCACCCAAATAAGTACGGTATGTAAAAGAAAAGGCACGCGGTTTGGCATTTTAAATATACTTAAAACACCTTCTACCAATCCGGCAATTTTATTTCGAATAAAAACAAAAAAACGCAAAGTTGATGTGTACAATAAATACAAACCTACAACACCTGCAATTGCAGCAACGCCTAAAAAAACAACTAATTGTTTCAGTGGAATTTGTTCAGAAAAAAACTGAATAAGCTGTTTGTATTGCAGCACTAAAGTAATGGTTACAAAAAGCAACAGGCAAACCAAATCAATAATACGCTCGGCAATTATGGTACCAAAACCTTTATCAAAAGGAATGTTGTTGTATTTTTGAAGTACAGCTGCACGTGATAATTCGCCCGAACGAGGAATGGTTAGATTTAGCAAATATCCTACCGAAATAGCCATAAAATTATTCCAAAACCCCGATTGATAGCCTAAATATTGCAAACTGTATTTCCAACGATATGCGCGTGAAGCGTGACTAATTTTCATAAAAATCAACGAAAGAAAAACGTAATAGTAATTTGCCGATGCAAAATAACTTTTCATTTCGGTGATTTGTGCTGGGGTAAATTGTTTATATGCGTAAACAACCAAAAAAACTCCCAACAAAAGTGGGAGTATTATATTAAGTATTTTTTTTAACGATTTCAAACGTTATTTTAAAGAATTATTTTCTTCGTTTGGAAAAATAACCCATGGTTTAAACGTTTTAGCATCTTCAAAAGGCATTAAGGCGTAAGCAATTACAATAATAATGTCGTCTTTCTGTACGCGGCGTGCAGCAGGACCATTTAAGGTAATTTCACCACTGTTGCGCGGCCCAGGAATTGCATAGGTTTCAAAACGTTCGCCGTTGTTTATGTTTACAATGGCCACTTTTTCACCCTCAATAATATTAGCGGCTTCCATTAAAGCAATATCAATTGTAATGCTGCCAATATAATTCAAATCGGCACCTGTTACTTTAACACGGTGGATTTTAGATTTTAAAACTTCTATTTGCATGGTGCAAAGTTATACATTTTTAATTTAATTCAATAGTATCAATTAACCTTACGCCTTCTAAATGAACCACAATAAAAGCGCGGTATTTGGTGTTTGGCTTTTTAAAAGCAATTGTTTTTAACGATTCTACTTCGGCAATTATAAAATATTCCAGTGTAAAATCAGGTTGACTCTCAAAGGTTTTTTTAACAAAAGCTTCGGCATCTTTAACATCTTTATCATTAAAAACAGTTTGTGCTTGGGTAAGTGTTTTATAAATTAAAGCAGCTTGTTCTTTGCCTTTTGTTGATAAACGTTCATTGCGCGAACTCATAGCCAACCCACTTGCTTCGCGAAAAATAGGGCAACCAACAATAACAATATCCATATTGCTTTTAGCAACCATTTTTCGAATAATTTGTAATTGCTGAAAATCCTTTTCTCCAAAATAAGCACGGTTAGGCTGCACAATTTCAAATAACTTCTTAACAATGGTACCTACGCCGTTAAAATGCCCAGGGCGGTTAGCTCCTTCCATTTCGTTATCAAGGCCGTCATAGTCAAAATTAGTAGCAACAGTATTTCCTTCATAAATATCGTCAACACTAGGAGCGTAAACCACAATTTGTTCCGATAATTCTTTTACAAGATCAACATCTCGATTTAAAGTACGCGGATATTTTTCTAAATCTTCGGCATTATTAAATTGTGTAGGATTTACAAAAATACTTAACACCGCTACATCGTTTTCGGCTAATGCTTGGTGTAATAACGACAAATGTCCGTTATGTAAAGCGCCCATTGTGGGTACAAAACCAATACTTTTCTTAGCAGCTTTTAACGGCTGTAAGTACTGTTTTAACTGGCTTTGTGTATAAAATACCATCATGGTTAAAAAAATTAAGTGCTTGCAAAATTAGTACATTACTTAACATCGTAACACATTTTTTTGTAATTTTGCTTTTTAAAAAGCATTTTAAATTTAATTAAAGAAGAATGAAAGATAAGAGGATATTATATGTATCATCTGAAGTAGTGCCTTATTTACCTGAAAATGAAGTTTCACAAGCTTCATTCGACACTCCAAAAATGATTAATGACTTAGGCGGGCAAATCCGTATTTTTATGCCAAGATACGGTAGCATCAATGAAAGAAGACATCAATTACATGAAGTGATTAGGCTTTCGGGAATGAATTTGGTGATTAATGACATGGATATGCCTTTAATTATTAAAGTTGCTTCGATACCAAAAGAACGCATTCAAGTTTATTTTATAGATAACGACGACTACTTTAAGCGAAAAGGAACATTTGGCGATGAAGCTGATTTACTGTATGAAGATAACGACGAACGTGCTATTTTCTTTGTAAAAGGTGTGGTTGAAACTATTAAAAAATTAAATTGGGTACCCGATGTAATCCACGTACAAGGTTGGATGGCTTCGTTATTACCCCTTTACATGAAAAAATACTATAACAACGAAAATATTTTTGCTGATACTAAAATCATCACTTCAATATTTGCGTCGGGTTTTAATGGTATTTTATCTAAAAACATGTTTGAAAAAGTAGCTTTTGATGAATTTGACCAAAACGATATCGATGCACTTAAAGATGCTACTTACGAAAATATAATGAAAAATGCCATTGACCATTCAGACGGCATTGTGATTTCTTCTGAAAACATTACCGAAGATTTAACAAATTATATACAAAGTTCAAATAAACCTTTCTTACCTTTCAACGCAAAAGAAAAAATGAAGGATTTTTATCCAGAATTCTATCTACAAAAGGTTTAATTAATACAATTTATGAAAATAAAATCGATAGCGCAATTTTTAGTGTTTTCTACACTAACTTTTACAGCAATCTCGTGCGAGCAAGACTTTACCGAAATGGGTGCCGAAGTAATAGACGGCGACCAATTTGGTTTTGAAAAATACCTTGTTCAAAACATTTCAACTACAAACAATGAAACCGGTGTTGCCAACACGCGTAACTTACCAGTAAACAGTTTAGGCGTTTACACACACAGCGCTTTTGGCAAAACTAAAGCTCATTTTGTAACGCAAATTGAAATGAAAAACAATACCGATTTAACATCATTTGGCAACAACCCTGTGTTAGATTCGGTTTACGTTTACATACCCTTTACAAGCACAGTTAGCGCTACCGATTCTGAAGGAAATCGCTCTTATAATGTATCAAACCTTTACGGAAACGGAAAATTTACTCTTAACGTATATGAAAACGGTTACTTTTTAAGAACCACCGATCCTAACAATAACTTTGATACACAGTTTTATTATGAAAATGATAAAAATTTATTCGATCAAAACAAAAAAGGATTAAACGGTACCAACCGCTTAAACAACGCTACTAGCACATCGCAAAACACCGAATTTACTTTTAATAAAAACGAAATAAAATTATACGCTTACAATGCCGATGGTACGTTACAACAAGAAAACGGCAAACCAAAAGTAAAAGAACGTAAAGCACCTGGTATTTGGCTTGATTTAGACAAAAACTATTTTCAGCAAAAATTCTTTGCAAACAACAAACACAAATCATTGTTAAACAACGGTCTTTTAAAAGAGTATTTCCGTGGGTTGTATTTTGAAGTTGAAGATACTTTTAACCAAAATGCTTTGGCCCAATTAAACCTTAGCAATGGTAAATTGGTTTTTGTTTACAAACAAGACGGCGCTATAGACAGTAATACCAACCAACCAAAACGCGAACGTAAAACCTATGAATTTAACATTGGTTATAACGACACGCAATCGGCTATGGCTACCGCAACAACCGTAAATTTACTAGAAAGTAATTTTGATTTCGACAACAATTCGGTAGGTAATATTTGGTTAAAAGGTGGCGCAAAAAGCACTTATGCAACGCTTTCGCTTTTTGGAAACGACAGCGATAACAGTGGTAAAGCCGATGAATTAGAAAACATAATTAACAAAAAATGGTTAGTAAATCAAGCGTTGTTAACATTATACGTTGATCATACAGCAATGGGCTTAGACACCATTGGAACACCTAAACAATTGTATTTATACGATTATAAAAACAACAAAGTAATTGCCGATTATTTAAGCGATGCTTCTACAACTGGCAAACCTATATTTGGTGGTTTTTTAAACAAAACAAACAAATCGGTACACAAATACCAATTCCGTTTAACCGATCACATTAATAATTTAATTACAAAAGATTCTACAAACGTGCCTTTAGGTTTAGTTGTTGCAAATGACATTAATTTAACTGCAATGAATCCACTTAAAGCAACAACAAAAAAAACACCCTTAACCGCTATAATGAATCCGTTTGGTACCATTATCCACGGACCTAACAGCACCAATAGCGACTTAAAAATGAAATTGGAAATTTATTACACTAAAGAAAATTAACTATGTGTGGAATTGTAGGTTATATAGGCACTAAAGATGCTTATCCAATTATAATAAAAGGTTTAAAACGCTTAGAATACCGTGGGTACGATAGTGCTGGAATTGCATTATTCAACGGCGAAAAATTCATTTCAAGCAAAACCAAAGGCAAAGTTTCTGATTTAGAACAAAAAGCCGAAGCTGAAAATACATTAAAAGGAAGCATGGGTATTGGCCACACACGTTGGGCTACTCATGGTGTTCCAAACGATGTAAATTCACACCCCCATTTTTCAAATTCGGGCGAATTAGTAATAATACACAATGGAATCATTGAAAATTACGAACCTTTAAAGCAAGAATTAATAAACCGTGGATATACTTTTAAATCTGATACCGATACCGAAGTATTGGTAAATCTTATAGAAGATATTCAAAAAAATAAGGGTTTAAAATTAGGAAAAGCTGTTCAAGTAGCTTTAAACCAAGTGGTAGGTGCATATGCTATCTGCGTAATGGATATTAAAAAACCAAACGAAATTGTAGCAGCACGTTTAGGCAGTCCGCTTGCAATTGGTATTGGCGAAGGCGAATATTTTGTTGCTTCAGATGCATCGCCTTTTATAGAATACACAAATAATGCTATTTATTTAGAAGATGAAGAAATGGCAATTATTCGTTTACACAAACCAATTAAAATTCGTAAAATAACTTCAGATAGCGAAGTAAGTCCGTATGTTCAAGAGTTACAATTAAACTTAGAACAAATTGAAAAAGGCGGCTACGATCACTTTATGTTGAAAGAAATTTACGAACAACCACAAGTTATTCGTGACACCTTCCGCGGACGATTGTTAAGCGATAAAGGCTTAATTAAAATGGCCGGAATTGAAGACAATCTTGTGAAATTCACAAATGCAAAACGCATCATAATTGTAGCTTGTGGTACATCATGGCATGCAGCACAAGTTGCAGAATACATGATTGAAGAATTTGCACGCATTCCTGTCGAAGTAGAATACGCTTCGGAATTTAGATACCGCAACCCAATCATAAACCAAGATGATGTAGTTATTGCCATATCACAATCAGGTGAAACAGCCGATACATTAGCTGCAATTAAATTAGCTAAAGAAAAAGGCGCATTTGTATTTGGTGTTTGCAACGTAGTAGGTTCGTCAATCTCACGTGAAACACATGCCGGTGCTTATACACACGCAGGTCCAGAAATTGGTGTGGCATCTACAAAAGCATTCACAACTCAAATTACTGTTTTGGCATTAATTGCTTTGCGTTTAGCTAAGGCAAAAGGAACTATATCACAACCAGAATATTTAAGAAATTTAATAGAATTAGAGTTAATTCCTGAAAAAGTTGAAGAAGCTTTAAAAGAAAACGATCGTATTTTAGAAATTGCACATATTTATAAAGATGCTGCCAATTGTTTATTCTTAGGTCGTGGATTTAATTTTCCGGTTGCTTTAGAAGGTGCTTTAAAATTAAAAGAAATTTCATACATACACGCAGAAGGTTATCCAGCTGCCGAAATGAAACACGGACCAATTACTTTAATTGATGAAAACATGCCGGTTATTGTAATTGCGCCACAGCAAAATCATTACGATAAGGTGGTGAGTAACATTCAGGAAATTAAAGCGCGTAGTGGAAAAATCATTGCATTGGTATCAAAAGGCGACCAACAAGTTCGCAATTTAGCAGATCATGTTATTGAAATGCCAAATTCAACCGAGGCTTTAACATCAATAATCGCAACCATTCCATTACAATTACTATCGTATCACGTAGCTGTTTTACGCGGCACCAACGTAGACCAACCACGAAATTTAGCCAAATCGGTTACGGTAGAATAAAAAAATTTGTTTTTTTAAAAAAACTTTATATATTTACATTATAAACGTTAGTTTTTATTCCCCCAGAATAGAATTAAAGTTTTTTCATAAGTGTTTTTTTTGGTTATTATTAAAGTGGGTATGTGCAAACAAACCCACTTTTTTATTGTTTAAAAAAATATGTTTTTAGATTGATAAATTATTCCAAAAAAAAACTATCTTTGCACATCGAAAAAAGTTGTTTTTTCGCAATTGATAATTAGCTGTTAAATAAATACATAAGCAATGTCTAAAGTTACAGGAAAAGTTGCACAAGTTATCGGACCAGTAGTTGACGTAGTATTTGATACTACTTCTGCTGCATTACCGAAAATTTACGATTCATTAGAAGTGATAAAAGCAGATGGATCAAAATTAGTTTTAGAAGTTCAATCGCACATTGGTGAGGATACCGTACGTACCATATCTATGGATTCTACAGATGGTTTAAGCCGTGGAACTGAGGTTATTGCCTTAGGTTCACCTATCCAAATGCCAATTGGTAAAGAAGTTTTCGGACGTTTATTCAACGTTGTAGGTGATCCTATCGACGGTTTAGAAGCGTTACCAAAAACTGGTGAAAACGGTTTACCAATTCACCGCCCTGCGCCAAAATTCGAAGATTTATCAACATCATCTGAAGTTTTATTTACAGGTATCAAAGTAATCGATTTAATTGAACCTTATGCAAAAGGTGGTAAAATTGGTTTATTTGGTGGTGCTGGTGTAGGTAAAACCGTATTAATTCAGGAGTTAATCAACAACATTGCAAAAGGACACGGAGGTTTATCTGTATTTGCTGGTGTTGGAGAGCGTACTCGTGAAGGAAACGATTTATTACGCGAGATGTTAGAATCAGGTATTATTAAATATGGTGATGATTTCATGCACTCTATGGAAAATGGAGGTTGGGATTTAACTAAAGTTGATAAAACTGGAATGATGGATTCTAAAGCAACTTTCGTATTTGGACAAATGAATGAACCACCTGGTGCACGTGCTCGTGTAGCTTTATCTGGTTTAACAATTGCTGAATATTTCCGTGATGGAGCTGGTGATGGTCAAGGTAAAGACGTTTTATTCTTCGTTGATAACATTTTCCGTTTTACACAAGCTGGTTCAGAGGTATCTGCATTATTAGGTCGTATGCCTTCTGCAGTAGGTTACCAACCAACTTTAGCTACAGAAATGGGTGCAATGCAAGAACGTATTACATCAACTAAAACAGGTTCTATTACATCGGTTCAAGCGGTTTATGTACCAGCGGATGACTTAACGGATCCGGCACCTGCTACAACTTTTGCCCACTTAGATGCAACAACCGTATTATCTCGTAAAATTTCTGAGTTAGGTATTTACCCTGCGGTAGATCCATTAGATTCTACTTCACGTATCTTAACTCCTGAAATCTTAGGTAAAGAACACTATGATTGTGCACAACGCGTTAAAGCAATCTTACAAAAATATAAAGAACTACAAGATATCATTGCTATTTTAGGTATGGAAGAATTATCTGAGGCTGATAAATTAGCAGTTCACCGTGCACGTCGTGTACAACGTTTCTTATCGCAACCTTTCCACGTAGCTGAACAGTTCACAGGTATTCCTGGGGTATTGGTTGACATTAAAGAAACAATTAAAGGTTTCAACATGATTATCGATGGTGAATTAGACCATTTACCAGAAGCTGCTTTTAACTTAAAAGGTTCAATTGAGGATGCAATTGAAGCTGGACAAAAAATGTTAGCTGAATCATAATAATTTTTTTTAGTGAAGTTATAGTGCAAGCCACTAAAAGCTAAAACTAAAAACTAAAAACTAAAAAATATGATTTTAGAAATTGTTTCGCCAGAAGCTACCCTTTTTAAAGGTGAAGTTACCGCAGTATCGGTACCTGGTATCAACGGTGAGTTTCAAATGCTAAATAACCACGCGCCTATTGTTTCTTTATTAATTGAAGGAAGAATTAAAATTGCGGGAACTAATTTACAATTTGAAGACCGATTTGAAGACCGATTTGAAAAGATAGACAATAACACATACTATTTGCCTATTAAATCGGGAACGCTAGAATTAAAAGATAACAAAATTAATATCTTAGCAAATTAATATAAAAACCAACTCAATTGAGTTGGTTTTTTAATTTACGAAAAATGGATGTTTCAAATCAAATAAATCGATATATAAACAGTTTATCCACAACTAAAGCTGCTGACATACTGACTTTGCATAATACTTTTTTAAATTGGTTACCAAACTGTAAATTATGGTTTTTTGATGGTAAAAACACTAATGGAAAAGTAATTGCAAACCCAAATATTGGCTACGGTATTCACCAAATAAAATACACGGACAATACCACAAAACCATTTTACAAAATTGGTTTAAGTGCAAATACAGGTGGTATATCCGTATATGTTTTTGGTACAGAAAGCAAAACGTATTTAGCAGATAAATACAGTACAACATTAGGTAAAGCAAAAATTACAGGCTATTGTATAAAATTTAAAAGCGTGAACGACATAAATCTAAGCGTTTTAAACGCAATTATACTTGATGCATACAAAAAGTAATAAATAAAAAAAACACCTTAATTGGTGTTTATTTTTTGTATCATAGGATCTTGTTGTAATATCCAGTGGTAATACGCATTATCATCGTACAATTGATGAACGTATTCGGCAACTAAATAAAACATGATATTATTCTTATGTCGATCTAAATTAAAAGTTAATCCACTAGCTTTTAAATGCGCTTTTAAATCGTTAAAATACTTTGGATTTTTATAAATACGCTCTGCCAACTGCTTTGAAGGTAATTTTTGCAATACAGGTCGTTCCTTTTCAATTTGCTCAAAAACATAATAGCTAACTAACGATGTTTTCATTAACAATTGAATAGCATCTTCGCCATGTTTATTTTTTAAAGGTACAAAAACATCAGGCACAATTCCACCACCGCCAAAAACAACACGTCCTTTTAAAGTTTTAAATTGTAAACTATCGGCTAAATGAATACTATCTTTAGAATACAATTCACCTGATTTAAATCTATTATTTAAATCGCTGTTATACTGATCTACACCATCGCTATATGGCTTTTGAATTGATCTTCCGGAAGGAGTATAATAACGCGCCGTTGTTAAACGCACTGCAGACCCATCGCCCAAATACATTTCACGCTGAACAAGTCCTTTTCCGTAAGAACGACGGCCTACAATAACACCGCGATCGTTATCCTGAACAGCACCCGCAATAATTTCGCTGGCCGATGCAGAATTTTCATTAATTAAAACATATAATTTTTTATCGGTAAATAAACCTTTATTAGATGCTTTAGTAATCTTAACATTGCCTTTTTTATTAACGGTTTTAACGATAATTTCATTACCCCCTAAAAAGTCATCGGCAATTTGTATGGCAGGTTCCATATATCCACCGCCATTTTCCCGCAAATCTAACACTAATTCATTAATACCTTGGTTTAACAAACCTTGTAAACCAGTTTTAAACTCAGCATAAGTAGTTTCGGCAAAACGATTGATTTTTATATAACCAGTTTGGTTATCAATTTTTATGGTAGCATCAACACTTTTCAATGGCACTTCGCCGCGAGAAACCACTACGTCAAAAATTTTATTGTTAGATTTTCTATACACTTTAAGAAGTGCTTTAGAACCAGCATTTCCTTTTAACAAGTTTACAATCGAATCGTTTGATAATCCTTGATTAAATAGTTGAACTTTTTCTGCATATAAAATTCTATCGCCAGCTTTTAAACCAGCTTTATCAGAAGGCCCACCAGGCAATGGTTTTACAACAGCCAAAGTATCATTTAAAACGTAGTAATTAATACCTATACCTACAAACGAACCTTTCATTACGTTTTGAACCTCGTCAAATTCTGATTTTGTAATATAAGTAGAATGGGGGTCTAATTGAGCCAGAATGTTATTCACAGTCATATCGATAATAGAATCAGTATTCACATTATCTACATACTCTTGTTCAATTAAATCGATTAATTTGTTTAGTTTTACTCTACCTTTATCTTCTTTTACAGTAAAAGGCACACCATTTTTAGTGAAAAATCCACCAAGTATAATACCTGCTGCTAACGACCCCATCGTAAGTAAGGGCCATAAATAATTTTTCTTACTCATATAATAAAGAGCTTAAATCATCAATCTGTATCACTTCAACTCCAGCTCTTTTTAAAAAATCAACACCCGATAAATCTTTATAGCTATTTTGGTAAACAACACGAACAATACCGGCTTGATGTATTAATTTACTACAATCTTTACAAGGACTCATAGTTATGTAAAGGGTAGCATTATTACATGATTGCGTAGATTTTGCAACTTTTAAAATAGCGTTAGCTTCGGCATGCAACACGTACCATTTGGTAATTCCTTCATCGTTTTCGCAGCAGTTTTCAAAACCCGATGGTGTTCCGTTATACCCGTCAGATATAATCATTTTATCTTTTACGATAATGGCACCCACTTTTTTACGCTTGCAATAAGACAACTGCCCCCACTCTTTTGCAATTTTTAAGTAGGCTTTATCGTACTTATTCAGCTTTGATTGGTTTTCCATAGTACTGAAAAAAAGGAAATAAATATTGGTTTTTTAAACAAATTTGGTTGTGCAAAATTACATAAAAAAAACAATTCTAAAAACTAAAAATTGAAGATAAATTTGGTATAATAAAATATTTTTTTTGAAGATTAACTTATATTAAAATTATTGTAAAAGTGAAGAAAAAAATTGGATATTATTATTTTATTGTTAAATTTAATACATAATTTAAAATTAAAAATTATGTTGTACCAAGATATATATGACAGTGGATTTAAAGAGCGAAATAAAGGGCATTTTGCTTCAATTGTACGCGTAGCATTTAACGATGGCGCATACACACAAACCGAACGTGATTTTATTGACGCGCTCGCTAACAAACTAGATATAAGCGAAGAAGATTACAAAGCTATTTTAAAAAACCCAAATGGGTACCCTGTAAACCCACCATACTTACAAGAACAACGTATTGAACGTTTGTACGATTTAGCACGTATGGTTTTTATAAACTATATTTTAGGTCCTGAACAAAAGGCAACTTTACGCAAGTTTACGTCGGCTTTAGGTTTTGCAGGAAATATTCCTGCCATTACAGATAAAGCGTTAAGTTTACTGGTAATGGAATATAATTTAGAGGATTTTAAACGCGAAATGGACGTTTATATTAAAGAACAAAACAAAAAAGCGAGTTAACACTCGCTTTTTTTTATCTTAAATAACTTTCTAATTTATCAACCATACTTTTGCTTCCACAAAAAATAGGCACACGTTGATGCAATTCGGTAGGTTCAATTTCTAAAATACGTTGATTTCCGTCGGTAGCTTTACCACCAGCTTGTTCAATAATCATTGCAAATGGGTTGCATTCATACAACAAACGCAATTTACCATTTGGTTTAGACACAGTACCTGGATACATATAAATACCACCTTTTAAAATATTGCGGTGCACATCGGCAACTAAACTACCAATATAACGCGCGCTATACGGTTTTTTATCGGTATCGTTTTTACAATAAGCAATATAATCTTTCACACCTTGTTCAAACTGATTAAAATTACCTTCGTTCACCGAATAAATCGCTCCGTCTTCACTAATTTGCATAGTTGGATGCGATAAAAAGAATGTTCCTAAAGCAGGATCTAACGTAAAACCATTTACACCATTTCCGGTTGTGTATACTAACATGGTAGAAGAACCGTAAATTACGTAACCAGCAGCTACTTGATGTATTCCTTTTTGAAGAAAATCTTCTTGTGTAACTGGCGAACCAACTTCTGAAACACGGCGATATACTGAAAAAATGGTACCAACAGAAACATTTACATCAATATTAGAAGAGCCATCAAGTGGATCCATTAACAACACGTATTTATTGTTATTGTTTCCATCGGCGCCACAAATAGTAATAAAATCGTCGTTTTCTTCAGATGCTATTCCACAAACAATTTCCCGATTTGTTAATGTTTGTATAAACACATCGTTTGCAAAAACATCTAACTTTTGTTGTTGTTCACCCTGAATGTTCTCGCTACCAAAAGCCCCCGTAATATCAACCAAACCGGCTTGATTCACTTTTTGTGCTACAATTTTTGATGCTAAACGTATCGAGTTCATCAAGCGCGATAATTCGCCCGAAGAATAAGCAAAATCGGCTTGTTTTTTTATAATAAATTCTCCTAAAGTAATGTATCTTTCTTCCATTATTAATTGTAAAAGTGATACAAATATCGGCAAAATGTAAATATAAACCCATTACTTTTAAGTTTTTTACATAATTGATATTGTGCATTGAAAATGGTTCGTTAATTTTGCGCCCAACAAAACAATTCAAATTTTAATGAACCTAATTTATTATTAAAGCAAAATGAAAGTATTCAAATTTGGGGGTGCATCTATTAAAGATCCGCAAGCAATTCGCAACGTATTACACGTTTTACAAACAGTTGGTTTTAACAACAGTTTAATTATAGCATCGGCAATGGGCAAAACAACCAACGCCTTAGAAGATGTTATTAATGCCTATTTTAAGAAACCCGAAGAACTGAAGCAAACTATTCAAATTGTTAAAGATTATCATGCCGATATTTTAAATGAATTGTTTACAAATAAAAACCATTTGGTTTTTGATAAGGTAAATGTTTTATTTGGCGAAATGGAATTTTTCCTAGCTACCAATAAATCACCTAATTATAATTTTGTGTACGACCAAATTGTATCGTACGGTGAAATTCTTTCAACCACTATCCTAAGTTACTTTTTTAACGACCAAAACATTGAAAATGTTTGGATTGATGCTAGAAATTTAATTAAAACCGATACTACTTATCGCGATGGTATGGTTGACTGGAAAGCCACTGAACAAAATATTGCCAACCAATTACAAGGTAAAAAACTATACATTACACAAGGATTTATAGGATCGGATCCCAATCATTTTTCGGTAACTTTAGGTCGTGAAGGTTCTGATTATTCTGCAGCAATTTTTGCATATTGTTTAAACGCTGAAAGTGTAACTATTTGGAAAGATGTACCAGGTGTTTTAAATGCCGATCCACGTTATTTTGAAGATACCGTTTTATTAAACCAAATTTCATATCACGAGGCTATTGAATTGGCTTTTTACGGCGCATCGGTTATTCACCCAAAAACCTTACAACCACTACAACGCAAAGAAATCCCTTTATATGTAAAATCGTTTGTAAACCCTACATTACCAGGAACATCGGTATCTAAAGGCGCTAATTTAGAACCCGAAACTGCATGTTTTATTGTAAAGAAAAATCAATTATTGATTTCTATTTCATCAAAAGATTTTTCGTTTATTATGGAACATCAAGTAAGTGATATTTTTAAATTGTTTGCCGAACAACACATTAAAGTAAACGTTATACAAAACGCTGCCATTAGTTTTACAGTTTGTGTTGAAGATAAATTTGGCAATTTTGAACATATTTTAGAAGATTTAGACAACAACTTTAAAATAACGTACAACGAAAATGTTTCGTTATACACTATTCGTCACTTTACACCCGAAGCGGCTAATAAAGTTATTGCAAACAAAAATGTACTTTTACAACAAACCAATCATGAAACCATGCAAATTGTTATAAAAGAATAATCGATTAAAACCGCTCAAAGGCGGTTTTTTTTATAGCTTGTTGTTCCTTAAATATTTTCTTAACAAAATTTTGGCATATAATTTGGTTTATACTTACCAAATCTTAAAACAACAAAATAGTATGAAAAATTTAGTTTACCTTTTAACCCTACTTTCAATAGGCGCCTTCGCCCAAGAAAAACAAAAAGATGTTGTTACGGTGTCTGCAAACTACAATTTTTCTGAACCTACACAATATGGTGTTAGTTTAGAATTTACAAAAGATACTGATCCAGACAACCGTTTAACTTCACGAATGTTTAATGTAAGTTACGGACAATTAGAATACAACAACGAAAATTTAAAGAGTACTGGACAAGGTTTTGTTATTGAATTAGGTAGCCGTACCTATTTTAAAAAGAGTCTTCGCGAAGGTTTTTACGGTGAAAACTTTATTACACACGGCCAAATTAAATTTAACGAACAAATTAATGGTGAAAACTTTGAAGGAAAATACACTTTCTGGAGTATTTTTAACCCAAACATTGGTTACAAAATTCAGCTTTCTAAAAACTTAAGTTTAGATCCATCGGTTGGTTTTAATTGGAAATGGGAAGTTAAAGGAAAAGGCGGTATAGACAACCGCAATTTTGATAATTTTGTTTTTAAATACGGTGTAAAACTGGGTTATTCGTTTTAAAACAAAAAATCCTTTTAAAAAAAGTCTGCATTATTTAGGTAATGCAGACTTTTTATTTGAATTGCGAAAGCATTATAACACTTAACCTATAAACTTTCTACAAAAAAAATACACTATTTTTGATGTTTTGAAGTTATAACTTACATGAAACCCTTTTTTTGTTTAATATGGTGTTTGTTCATTTTTTCTTTTGCTAATGCACAAGAAACAAATTCACTGTACAAATCAAAAAAAATAATTACCGATACGTTAACCTCAACCATTTATTTAGATAGCGTTGCCCTTAACAACACTTATTTTAAAATATTAAACCACAAAGGTATTGTGCTTGACACTACCAATTACACCATTGATTACAACAAAGCAAAGCTAACCTTTGTTAAACCTGTACAAGATACCTTAACGGTTTTGTATTTAAATTACCCCAACTTTTTAACTAAAACCTATGCGCTTTACGACACCAAACGCATGATACCTAATAAAGATGGTGCATATATTTTTAAAGTACCCGAAAAACAAGCTACTACTTTTACACCTTTTGAAGGATTAAATACCAACGGAAGCATTTCACGAGGAATTACAGTAGGTAACAACCAAAACTTGGTAACCAATTCAAACCTTGATTTACAAATTGTAGGTAATTTATCAGACAAAGTTCAAATTCGCGCATCGTTGCAAGACAGTAATATCCCTTTACAAAACGGAGGATATTCGCAAAAAATTGATGAATTCGATCAAATTTTCATGGAACTTTTCGCAACCAACTGGAACATTAAAGCAGGTGATTTATTTTTAGAAAACAGAACATCAAAGTTTTTAAATTTCAATAAAAAGGTACAAGGTATATCTACCAATATAAAATTAGGTAAAAACCAACAAACTACTATAGAAACCGCTGCTGCGTTGGTACGTGGCCAATATGCAAAAAGCGAATTTACAGGACAAGAAGGCAACCAGGGGCCTTACAAATTAAAAGGCAGTAACAACCAATTGTATATATTAATTATTTCGGGTTCGGAAACGGTTTATGTAAACGGACGAAAATTAATGCGTGGCGAACAAAACGATTATGTAATAGATTACAATTCGGGCGAAATTAGGTTTACAACGTTGTTCCCCATAACTGCAGAAATGCGTATTGTAGTAGAATACCAGTACACCGATAGAAATTACGCTCGATTTTTAGGCTACGGAGGTATAAAGCATCAACAAAAAAAATGGAATATTGCCGGATACGTTTACACTGAAACAGATATTAAAAATCAGCCTTTACAACAAAATTTAAATACCGAACAAGTAGCTATTTTAAAACAAGCGGGTGATAGTTTATCATTAATGAAAGCGCCATCTGCTTATATTGATTCATACTCTGAAAACAAAACTTTGTATAAAAAAGTAAGTCAAAACGGATATGAATTCTATCAATATTCAAATACACCAACCGATACTTTGTACATGGTAACTTTTAGTTATGTAGGCGCAGGCAATGGCAATTACCGTTTGGCAAACACAGCAAGTATTGGTAAAATTTATGAATTTACAGAACCCATCAACGCTATAAAACAAGGCGATTACGAACCATTAATTCAGTTAATTGCTCCTACACGGCTAACTATAGCAACAATGCTGGCACAGTACAAACCAAAAGACTTTACCCAAATTGATGCCGAAATTGGCTTAAGCAACAACGACCAAAACTTGTTTTCGCCTATTAACGATGAGGACAACAAAGGTTTTGCAGCACAAGTAAACGGTACACATCGTATTTTAAATAAAAAATGGACGGTAGATGTATTTGGTAACCTACAAGTTGTTTCTAAAAATTTCAAAACCGTTGAGCGTTTGTACACAATAGAATTTGATAGAGACTGGAATGTTGCAAATACGTTCGGAAATCAATCGCTTATAACAATAGGTTCTAAAATAGCACCCAATGAAAACAGCACTATAACCTATCAATACAGCCGCTTAGAATACAGCAACAGCTACATAGGGCAAAAACAATCGTTAATAGGTAATTACAATTACAAAAATTTCAATTTAAACACCAACACCAGTTTTTTATCGGCAAAAGGTTCGGTTTACAACACCCATTTTACACGAAGCAAAACCCAAGCAGTTTATTCTAAAAACAAAAAATGGGCAGGTGCGCGTTTAGATTTAGAAAATTATCAAGTAAAAGATGTAGCCACACAGCTATTTCAAACCTTATCTCAAAAATATGCCCAAATAGATGCTTTTGTTGGCAAAGGTGATACTTTAAAAACGTATATTGAAGTTGGTTATAAATTTAGAGTAAACGATTCGTTACAAAATAACTTATTGCGCAACGTATCAAACGCACATACCATTTACGCTAAATCGCAACTTTTTAAAACCCAAACCAGCGATTTAAACATTTATGCCAACTACCGCAATTTAAAATACACAGAAAACAATTTGGTTGAGCCCACTTTAAATTCGCGTATTGTTTATAACGATCGTTTTTTAAAAAATTTATTGCAAACAAACACTATTTACGAAACAGCTGCTGGTACAGTTGCACAGCAAGAATTTACGTATATTAAAGTTGATGCAGGCTTAGGTACGCATATGTGGAACGATTACAACAACAACGGCATACAAGAATTAGAAGAATTTGAAGTAGCGCCTTACCCCGATTTAGCAGAATACGTACGTATGTTTTTACCTAATCAAACTTTTGTAAAAACGCATCAAACCAAATTAACACAAGTTTTAAATTTGAATTTTAGTATTTGGCAAAACAACAACGGTTTTAAAAAATACGCCAGTAAGTTTCATGTACAGTCTTCTTTTATGATTGATCGAAGCATATTGAGAGATGGAAACAAAATTGCATGGAATCCGTTTGGATCTTCCGCAGATGAATTAGTTGCAGAAAATTCAAACATTCGCAATTCAATCTATTTCAACCGAGGAAAACAAAAATACACCACCATATATTCGGTTATAAACAATAGGGCAAAAAATTTAATGAATTTTGGTAGTTTAGATACCAAAATAAACACCCATCAATTACAATTTCAGCACTTATTAAACAAATGGTGGTTGGCACAATTTACCACTAAAACAGATGATATTGAAAGTACGTCAGAAAATTACGGTTCAAAAAACTATCTTTTACACAACTTAAGCGTTCAACCAACCATAAGTTATATTTTTTCGCAAAACGCTCGTTTAGAACTTTTTTATCAATGGCAAAATAAAAAAAATATCCAAGGTGATTTTGAAACCTTAAAGCAACAGCGCATAGGTACAACCTTTAACTACAATGCAAACCAAAAATTCACTATTAATGGCGAATTTTCGTTATACAACAACAAATTTGTAGGTAATCCGTTATCGGCGGTAGCGTATCAAATGTTAGAAGGCTTGCAACCAGGCAAAAACCTTACTTGGCGCTTATTGTTTCAGCGCAACTTAACCAAGTATTTAGATGCCAATATAAATTATCAAGGTAGAACCAGCGAAACATCAAAAACCATACACACAGGAAGTATACAATTGCGTGCGTTTTTTTAAACTATTTGTTTATATTTGTTTCTTAATTAGAAATTTAATCATGAAAAAAATAACAATTATTGCATTTTTTGCTGCTTTAGGAATGATTTCTTGTAACGATAAAAAAGCTGAAGCAACAACTACAACAGAAACACCAACAACAGAAACAACTCCGGTTGATCCACATGCGGGACACAACCATGCACCAGGCGAAGGTCACGATCACGATGCACCTGCTACGAATACAGCTACACAAGCTACAACTGCAAATACAGCAGCAGGCATGAACCCACCACACGGACAACCAGGTCACCGTTGCGACATTCCAGTAGGAGCGCCATTAAACTCGCCTCCAGGACAAGGAGCGCAACAACAAGCAACGCAATCAACAGCACCTAAAACAAACGGTGGTGGTTTTTTAGGCAGTGGTAACACACAAGCAGCACCACAGCAAGCTGCACCTCAACAACAAGCAATGCCTGCACAACAAACAGCACCAGGTATGCAAGGAAAACCTAACCCTGCACACGGACAACCAGGTCACCGTTGCGATATTGCTGTTGGGCAACCATTACCATAAATAGTACAATAAAAAAATCCGTTTCTGGTAAACAAAAACGGATTTTTTTATTTATAGCTTTTTCAACTATATCATTGAATGCAAACCTATTGTATTTCCTTCAGTATCACTAACAATTGAGCAGAAACCATAATCGCCAATCGACATTTTAGGTTGACAAACCTTTCCTCCAGCAGCTTCAACCTTAGCTTCGGCAACACCGCAATCTTCGGTTCCAAAATAAATCAACGTACCGCCTGAACCGCCTTTCATACCTTCCATTTTTACTAATGCACCTGCTGCTCCAGGGTTCATCATATCACTTGGAAAAGCACGCATTTCTAATTCATGAGCATCGGGCATTGGTAATTGCTCTACTTTATAACCTAAAACATCTTCATAAAATTTTGCTGCACGATCCATATTTTCAACATAAATTTCGAACCAACCAACAGGATTAAATTTTACATTTTCCATTTTTCTATATTTTTATTATTTAACCAAATATAATTAAAATCAGCTCAAAAATTCGCTTATTCGTAGCGAATAAATTATTTTTGCAGTAAATTTTTCATTCGTATGTTACAAAATCCAAAACGATATACCATAACGGCAGCTTTGCCGTACACCAACGGGCCAATACATATTGGGCATTTGGCGGGCGTTTACGTTCCTGCCGATATTTACGCACGTTTTTTACGCCAGCAAAATAAAGATGTTGCTTTTATTTGCGGAAGCGATGAACACGGCGTTGCCATTTCTATGAAAGCTAAAAAAGAAGGCATTACTCCGCAAGAAGTGATTGATAAATACAACAAAATCATTGCGGATTCTTTTCAAGAATTTGGCATTTCGTTCGATAATTATTCGCGTACCTCAGCTAAAATACATCACGATACCGCTTCTGATTTCTTTAGAAAATTGTACGATGAAGGCAAATTTATTGAAGAAGTTACAGAACAATTATACGATGCCGAAGCAGATCAGTTTTTAGCCGATCGTTTTGTTACGGGCACATGCCCTAAATGTAGTAACGATAGTGCTTATGGCGATCAATGTGAAAAATGCGGAACATCGTTAAACGCTACTGATTTAATCAATCCAAAATCAACCATAACGGGTTCAACGCCAGTTTTAAGAGAAACCAAACACTGGTTTTTACCTTTAGATCAGTACGATGCTTTTTTACGCGAATGGATTATTGAAGGACACAAAAATGACTGGAAACCAAATGTTTACGGACAAGTGAAATCATGGTTAGACGACGGTTTAAAGCCGCGCGCGGTAACTCGTGATTTAGATTGGGGAATTGATGTACCTGTTGATGGTGCCGAAGGCAAAAAACTATACGTTTGGTTTGATGCACCTATTGGTTACATTTCATCGACCAAAGAATGGGCAGCTCGCGAAGGAAAAGACTGGGAGCCTTATTGGAAAGATCAAGATACAAAGCTGGTCCATTTTATAGGAAAAGATAATATCGTGTTTCACTGTATTATTTTCCCGGCGATGTTAAAAGCAGAAGGTAGTTATATTTTACCTGACAACGTACCAGCTAACGAGTTTTTGAATTTAGAAGGAAATAAATTATCAACTTCTAAAAACTGGGCCGTTTGGTTGAATGAATATTTGGTTGATTTCCCTGAAAAACAAGATGTGTTGCGTTATACATTAACGGCAAATGCGCCTGAAACAAAAGACAACGACTTTACATGGAAAGATTTCCAAGCACGAAACAACAACGAATTGGTTGCTATTTTTGGTAATTTTATTAACCGCGTAGTAGTTTTAACTAATAAATACTACAACGGCGTTATACCTACACCTAATGCATTTAACGAAATTGACGAACAAGTATTAACGGAATTAAAAGCCTACCCAGCGGTTATTGAAAGTTCTATTGAACGTTACCGTTTCCGCGAAGCATTAGGCGAATTAATGAATGTAGCGCGTTTAGGAAACAAATATTTAGCAGATGAAGAGCCTTGGAAATTAATTAAAACCGATGAAGAACGCGTAAAAACGCAAATGTATGTAGCCTTACAAATTGCCGCAGCCTTATCTACTTTAGCAGAACCGTTTTTACCTTTTTCGGCAGCAAAACTAAAAAACATGTTGAATATTGCCGAACCTATTACTTGGAACAAAGTAGCCGAAACCACTGATTTAATTCCAGCAGGTCACCAAATTGGTCAGGCAGAATTATTGTTTGCAAAAATAGAAGACAACGAAATACAAAAACAAATAGACAAATTGGAAGCAACGAAACTGGCAAATGCAGCCGAAGCAAAAACAGCCGAACCACAAAAAGAAATCACTCAGTTTGAAGATTTTGCAAAAATTGATTTACGTGTAGGAACCATTATTGAAGCCGAAAAAATGCCAAAAGCAAATAAATTATTGGTTTTAAAGGTTGATACAGGTATCGACGTGCGTACTATTGTATCTGGAATTGCAGAACATTTTACGCCCGAAGAAATAATTGGCAAGCAAGTAACAGTTTTGGTAAACTTAGCACCACGTGCTTTACGTGGCGTGAACAGTGAAGGAATGCTTTTACTTACCGAAACCAAAGAAGGTAAATTGGTTTTTGTAAACCCTGATGAAGCTGGCGTTTATAACGGAGCAACAATAGGATAATTCCACTATTTTATAAACAAAAAACGCAAACCGAATGGTTTGCGTTTTTTGTTGTGTCTCTCTTAACTTGATTCAGAGTCACATTTAATGTAATATCATTGTAAAATTCCGTGTAAAGCACAGAATGTCTAAAAATGACCTTTTTTTTGTAATTCCATCCTTCTATTCAAATAAAAAGCAAAATTCGTAAATATCATTAAAATAAGAAAGACATAAATATATCTTTTCTTCTGTTCATAAGTCCAATCTGTTGTTAGTTCATCATTGTATCTATATACTTTTGGATAGACTCCTTCCTTAATTCCACTATATTCTTTACTTGTAATAGAAAGTGTTGTTTTTACTCCATCATACAAAATATTCATATCATAATGATTCCCTTTACCACCAGAATTTTCTTTATAAGAAACAACAGAATATACAATTAGATTTGAATCATTACTATAATCTTTTTCATTATACAATCGGAATAGACTGTATAATATGAAACAAATAAAAAGGATATTAAGAAACAACAATAGATACTGATTCAATTTATTTTTCATAAATCCAACTTTAAATCAATCTACTGCGCATCTAACGCTTGCAACGCAAAACTACCCAACCAGTGGCTACCCATATAATCATCGTTTGATATGTTTGGAAAAGCAGCATTAAAATGTTTTTCAGCCAATGGTTTTAAATGGTTTAGTTCAGGTAAAACCTTTGCAATTTCAAACAAACAAGTTGCTCTACTAAAATTCAATCCATCTAAATGCACCAAATGGCCATCGGTTCTATCAGAAACCTTACCTACTTCTAAATTAAAATTTTTATCAAATAATTGGGGTAAAAATTTTTGCAACCAAACTTTATAAGCGTTTTTTGGTAACACTTTGCTCATTAACCACGCTTCTTGCAAACAAGGTGATAAAAAATCGTGTCCACTTGGTTCGTAAGCAATAGGGCAATTGGTATCGTTCATAAACAAATATTTAGCCTTGGCTTCAATTGCAGTTTTAAGCTGGGTATTACCTACCGTTTGTGCATATTCTAAACTTAAAGCCATACCAAATGCAGTGTTGTCGTGCGTTCCGGTTCTGATTGGGTAATTTAATTTTGGAAGGTATTCTAAATATCGTTCTACAAAAACATTTTCTAACGGTTGTAACGTTTTGTACCACTGTTGCGCTTTAGGGTTTGTTTTCCAAGTGTACAATTCTTCTTGCAATTTAAAAAACCACGCCCAACCATAGGTTCTTTCGAATGTTTTGTTATGCGGTTGATCAAAAAAAGATTTTTCTATAGCTACGTTTTCATCTGTAAAAACATTGGTTAGCAATTCATCTATTTTTTTATCTTGATCTAATTCAGGAAACTGCTTTACCAACTTCACAACCGACCAATATCCGTGTGCCGACGAATGCCAATCGAAACAACCATAAAAAATGGGACGCAACTGTTTTGGAGATTTCAATTCGTCTGATGATTTTAAAACCTGTCCCAATTTATTCGGATATTCAACCTTTAAACAATGCAACGGTAATGCAATGATCTTTTGCGCTTCGGCTAATTCTAATTTTAATTTAGGCTGATTTTGCTCGGGCTGAATGGTTGCTTTTAATGTTTCTTTTTTGCATGAAATCATTAAAAAAGCACTTATAAGTAAAGTAGAGAAAAGTTTTTTCATTTAGATTATATAATTAAAAAAATATGACAAAGTTTAGAACTTTGTCACAGTGAATAGTTAAACCAAAACGTCTTGAATGTCTTTATTTTTATCAAAAGTTGCCTTTGCAAACGGACATAAAGGCAAAATTTTAATACCTGTTGCGCGTGCGTAATCAACTGCTGCTAACACCATTTGTTTACCTACACCCTTGCCGTTAAATTCAGGATTAACTTCGGTATGGTCAATAATAATTTTATCGGCTCCTGCTTTACTGTATGTCATTTCGCCGGCTTTGGCACCATTTTCTTCTGCAATAAAAGCACCTTTGTTATCGTCTTGTTTATGTTTAATTTCCATAAAAAAATCGTTTTATTTAAGCTAAATTTACAAAATACATTTACAATTGCTGTTTGTTTTTTTGAACAATTTTAAAGGAGATGTACAATAAAATAAGCCAAACCGGAATTAAAATTACCGAAACATGCATACCTGTAATAGTCATTATGGCTAAAATTGCCAACAAGAATGCCATACATACATAGTTAGAAATGGGATATAAAAACGATGGAAATTTGGTTTGAACAGATGCTGCGTCTTTAAACTTTCGGAATTTTAAATGTGTAAACGATATCATTATCCAGTTAATGATTAAACACGAAACCACTAACGACATTAGTATTTTAAAAGCTTCATCGGGCATAAATTTATTGATGATGATACACAAGCCCGCAAAACAACTTGATACAATTATAGCACGTGTTGGCACCGAACTTTTGTTTAAATGCATAACAAATTTAGGCGCATTGCCCTGTTCTGCCAAACCATATAACATACGACTGTTGCTGTAAACCGATGAGTTATAAACCGACAAAGCCGCTGTTAACACTATTAAATTTAAAACATTGGCAATTAAATTAGTACCCGAAACATCGGTGCCAAAAATATTAAAATGCAAGCCTTTTAAATTATCAAAAACAGTAACAAACGGACTGGTTTCGGTTGTAATAGTTGCCCAAGGCGAAAGGGCAAATAAAATAATTAATGCACCAACGTAAAAAATTAAAATACGGTAAATAACCTGATTGGTAGCTTTTGGTATGTTTTTTTCAGGGTTTTCGGCTTCGGCAGCGGTAATTCCAATTAACTCTAAGCCCCCAAACGAAAACATAATAATGGCCATTACCGACAATAATCCTTGATAGCCTTCTGCTGTTTTTTCAAACCATCCTTTAGGGAAAAATCCCCCATTATTTGTAAGGTTTGATATACTTGCTTGTTCGCCACCCGTTCCGGAAATCAGCAAATAAGTTCCAAAACCAATCATTGCTAAAATAGCAACCACTTTTATAATTGAAAACCAAAATTCGGCCTCGCCAAATAATTTTACCGTACCTAAATTTAAAGCCGTAATGGTAACAAAAAAGAATAAACTAGAAACCCACAACGGAATATCGGGCCACCAAAATTGTACGTATTTACCTATGGCTGTTAGTTCGGCCATTGAAACCAATATGTACAAAATCCAATAGTTCCAACCCGATGCATAGCCCGCAAATGTACCCCAATATTTGTATGCAAAATGCGAAAACGAACCTGAAACGGGTTCTTCTACCACCATTTCACCTAATTGGCGCATAATAAAAAATGCAATAATACCTGCAAATGCGTATCCTAAAATAACCGATGGACCTGCCAATACTGCTGCCGGACCAATGCCTAAAAAAAGCCCTGTTCCTATGGCGCCACCTAATGCAATTAATTGTATATGACGATTAGACAAGCCTCTTTTTAAAGAGTTGTCGTTTGTAGTTTGTTCCAATTTTTAAAGTTTTAGTCTATTTTAATTGCTAAAATAAGCCAATATTTTAAAAAATCAATAAAAACCTGTTAGCTACGTGAATTCTTTAAAAAAACTTATACTTTAAAAACCTTATTTTTAATTTTTAGTGGTAATTTTAACTCATCAATTCTATACAAATTTTGTTTAAAATGATTAAAAACATTCAGGTTATTGCTTTTGATGCAGACGATACTTTGTTTATTAACGAACCTTATTTTGATGAAGCCGAAGAAAAATTTTGTGCTTTAATGAGCGATTATTTATCAAAGCAAAGCTTAGCACAAGCCTTATTTAAAAATCAAATTAGCAATTTACCCTTGTATGGTTACGGCATAAAAGGCTATGTTTTATCAATGATTCAAACAGCTTATTCGGTTTCTAACCACACCGTATCAACCAAAGTAATGGAAAAAATTATTGAAATTGGTAAAGATTTACTTACCAAACCTATTGTTTTGTTAGATGGAATTGAAGAAACCCTACAAAAACTTCACGGCAACTATAAATTGGTGGTAGCTACAAAAGGCGATTTAAAAGATCAACACCGCAAATTGCATTTATCGGGCTTAGGTGCTTATTTTCATCACATTGAAGTGATGGTTGAAAAGGAAGAACTTGATTACGAAAAACTTTTAAAACGCTTAGAAATTGAACCTGAAAACTTTTTAATGATTGGCAATTCGTTAAAGTCTGATGTGTTACCGGTTTTAAACATTGGTGGAAGTGCTATACATGTACCTTTTCACACCACATGGGCACACGAACGCATTGACCACGAAATTATTCACAAAAACTTTTTTACAGTTGAAAAAGTCAGCGAAATTTTAAGCTTATTAAATTTATGAAAACCGAAATTAATTTAGATACTTGGAAAAGAAAAAGTCATTTTGAGTTTTTCATGGCAATGGACGAACCTTTTTATGGCTTAACCGTTGAAGTAGATGTTACCAAAGCCTACAAAAAAGCTAAAGAATTAAACACATCGTTTTTCATTTATTATTTATACGCCACGTTAAAAACCATGAATCAACTGCCTGCTTTTAAGTTGCGAATTGATAATGGAAAAGTTTTTCAGCACGATCGTATCGACGCATCATCAACCATTTTAAAAGAAAACGAAACCTTTGGTTTTTCGCACATCATTTATCACAATGATATCGAAATCTTTAAAAAATCGGTACAAAAAGAAATAAATCGTGTACAACAAACCGATACGTTGCTTACAAAAGACGATTATGGCGACAACATTATTCATTTTTCGGCAATTCCGTGGGTAAATTTTACCGCTTTAACACATGCACGTAGTTTTAAATATACCGATAGCTCGCCCAAAGTATCTATTGGAAAAATGATTGATAAAAAAGGAAAAAAGTTTTTTAACGTTGCTTTATTTGCACATCACGGCTTGGTTGATGGCATTGATATGGGCAGATTTTTTGATTTGTTTCAGGAAATATTAAATGAATAATCCATGTTTTTAGTTCAGTTTTAATTTATTTATCCATTTAAAAAAACAAAATGTTTCCCATAGCATATCACCCTATATACAAACATCCTGTACCTGAAAACCATCGTTTTCCTATGGAAAAGTACGAGTTATTACCTAAACAACTGCTTTTAGAAGGAATTGTAAATGAAGAATGTTTTTTTAAACCCAACGAAATTGCCCTTGAAACAGCTTGTTTGGTACACGATGCCGATTATGTAAACCGATACGTAAACTTACAACTTACCGCAAAAGAGGTACGAAAAACCGGATTTATACACAGTGAACAATTAGTACGCCGCGAACGCATTATTGCACAAGGCACTTTAACAGGCGCTTTAAAAGCGTACCAAACCAATAGCATTGCATTTAACATAGCAGGCGGTACCCACCATGCGTTTACAAATTACGGCGAAGGCTTTTGTATGTTGAACGACCAAGCCATTGCTGTTGCATATTTATTAAAAAACCAACTGGTTTCTAAAGTTTTAATTATTGATTTAGATGTGCATCAGGGGAACGGTACAGCCGAAATTTTTAAAAACAACCCACACGTTTTTACGTTTTCAATGCATGGTAAAACCAATTATCCGTTTAAAAAAGAACAATCAAGTTTAGATATTGCTTTAGAAAACCACACTACCGATGTTGACTATTTACAGCTTTTAACTCAGCATTTAGAACCTATAATTATAACTCAAAAACCCGACTTTATTTTTTACCAAGCAGGCGTTGATATTTTAGAAACCGATAAATTAGGTAAATTAAATTGTACCATTGATGGTTGCAAACAACGTGATGAATTGGTTTTTACATTGGCAAAAAATTACCAAATACCAGTACAATGCAGCATGGGTGGTGGGTATTCGCCTCAATTGCGAACCATTTTGCAAGCCCACGTACACACTTTTAAAGCTGCACAAACTATCTTTTTTTAAGTGTACTATTATTTATTTAGTTGCAAAGGCAATAATATGGCCGTCTTTATCGGCAAAGTAACAAGCGGTATCGCCCCAATTGCGCTTTTCGATATCGGAAATTAAAACAGCACCAATATTTTTAGCGTTAGTACACCATTGTTCTAAGTTTTGCACATACAAATACAATTCGCACCTTGGAATTCCGGTACCCGTGTTTGGGTGGGGCGTTTTGTTCTTTAAAATTGTAGCTATGCCGTTATTAGGCATTAACCCAAGCTTTAGGTTGGCGGCCAAACAAAACTCGGTCATACCAGGTACGTTAAGTACAGGTTGTGTTTGTAACAATTTAGTATAAAAATCGGTGCTTATTTGTTGGTTATCAACATATAAAATAAGATGTACAAATTGAATAGCTTCCATGATTTAAAAATAAAAAAAATCCCGAAAAAATCGGGATTCTATTTTAAAAAAACACAATTTCGCTCACCACAATTTCGGTAATACTGCGTTTAATACCTTCTTTATCTTCGTACGATCGGTACGTAAGTTTGCCTTCTACGGCAATTTCTTTACCTTTTTCAACATATTTCTGAATTAACTCGGCAGTTTTGCCCCAAGCAACAATATTGTGCCATTGGGTATTTTCTATTTTTTCGTTTTTATCGTTATAGTAAAAATCGCTTGTAGCTAAAGATAAAGATACTTTGGTACCGTTATCAAATGTTTTTGTTTCTGGGTTGTTGCCTACTCTACCGATTAAGCGAACACTGTTACGTAATGTACTCATGGCTTGTAAATTTTATAGTTTAAAAATTGATTGGTACAAAGTTGGTTTAAGTTACAAATATTATTCGGTTAATAAACATTTATAGTCGATTGTAAGTGTTTAATGTCGCTTATATTTTTAATTATCAATGTTTTATATAATTTTAAACTAATTTATTCAAAAACAAAAAACTTTCGTATATTTGGGTGTTAGCGGTAAGCGTATCAAAACCCCGTCACAAAACATTAACTTTAAAGTCAAAAAAGTATGAAGAATTTATTTTTTAGCATTATCATTATTTCACTTTTGAACTGTTGTGGGAACGACAACAAAAAAGCTGACAAACCGATAGAAACAAAAGAAGTTACAACTGAGAATTTACAGAAATTTAATTCTGTTAAGGATATGCTGACTGAAGCTGGAGATTTTAGTACCGAAAATGGAACTTTAAAAATAATTGACGAAAATTCAGAAAAGCTTCATATTCAAGTTTCAAAACCCATAGTAAAAGGAGACCTTGACAAGGTTATAAACGAAATTGTAAAAAGAGATATTATTTATGTAGCTTTTCAAACATTTGCACAAACACCAACTGAAAAAATTACAATTACTTCAATTCCGATAGATTTAGAAGACAGAAGCAAATATTATGAAGAGTATAAAAAAACTGTTACAGTTACAAAAGAAACAGCAGATAGAATAATGAAAGATGAACTTGGTACTAATGATTATTCTATACTTTTTAGCGACTTGAATGGGATTCAAGTTCCAAGTAAAGAATTTGACAAACTGAAGTTTGAAAAATTAGATGAGACTTTTAATAAACTAAAATAAAAACGCCTACCGCTAACAAGGTATTTATGAAAGGCGGGCTGAAGTGCAAAACTCAACATTTGTGCCTTGATTTTCCGCCCTTCATAAATACCCGAACCGATGTGGCGAAATCCGCTTACGCTCCTTTCGCCACATCGGGGCGGCGCCTACACCGCACGATGCGCTTGTCGCTTCGCGAACTTCGCACATCATGCGATTTTGCTAAATCCTTTCTCCGAGCTTGCTCGGAAAAAGAACTTCGCAAAGCCGCCGCCCCGTTGTGTGCAATTAAACACCACATCATCCCTGACAACAAACCGACAAGTAGAAAATCTTTGTATGACTGAATTTGAAGGAAAAATAAAAGAGCTATCAAAACTAATTTACAATTGGAATCTAATCAATGTTGCTTCAAAATCAAAACTTGACGACTTTTCAAAAAAACTGCTTAACGCTTTGCTCAAAGAAAGAAATGTCGAAAAAATAAGTCGAATTATTGAAAGTGAGTTATGTGTAACATTTGGACTTTTTAGCAATAAGTTTGACTCTAACATTCTGGCAGTACAAATAATGCAATGGCAAGACAAGTAAATGGAAACAAAAATTGCAACAGGTATTGACACAGAACTTTTTTACTCAATTATTAAGTATTTGACAAAAACTGGGTGGAAAGTTTCTCTTGAGTATTCTACCAAACTCTTTGACAAAGGAATTGACTTTGACCTTTATCAATTAGACAATAATGTTGAGACAATTCTTTTTGCCTGGACAAATTGGTTTGAGGGTGAACTAAAAACATCAAGTACACTTATTGACAATATCGAAAAACAATTTAGTATAAAATTCAAGTTTGGCGAACCAGAGCATTTGAACAAAGAAAATATTATAGAAGAAATGAAAGAATTGATTGATTTTAAATAACTGCACACAACATGGGTTTTGCGTCAGGCGGGCTGACGTGCAAAATTCAACGGCAGTTTTTCAATTGAACATTAGTAATAATATCGGCTTTTGTGCTTTGTAATCCCGCCCGAACGCAAAGCCCCAAACCGTTAGCGGCAATGATGAAGAAACACTTGTACATATTATTGATTTTAGGATTTTCGGTTTCAGCTCAAAACATGCAACTGAATTTTGAAAAACAGCTCGTGAATTATTTTCAGAAGCAAAGTTGGGATGAAATTACAATTACTCGCGATAGTCTCTACACAAGTCCATTTAAAGAAAAATTCAATGTTTCTGTCAGCAAAAATTTTATAAAATTCGATACAACTCACATTGTCATTAAAAATCCATATTTCGCAATGAAATATGAGGAAGCTGAAGAAGATAAAGATTACGTTAAAAATTTCCCAAAATCATTTTCAGTTATCTATGAAAATTCACTGATTTCCCTATTCGAGAATGGCAAGTTTGCTTGTTTTAAACTTGACAATTTTGAAAGAGACACAAAACTTGAGGATAAACTAAATACTAAAAAGTTCAAATATCATTGGATAATCGACAAACAATTAGGAGCATTATCCGGTAATTCAATTTATAAATGGAACGGAAATAAATGGATAAAACATAAAGACTATTTTCCTTTAAAAAATCAACCTAAACTTTTTGAAGATCATGAATTCATTGTTTATGGAGATTGTTACGGAGAATGGGGTGGAACAGTTTATTTCTACGAAAAAAAATCTTCAAAATCATTTTTCACCGAATCTACTTGCGCTAATTCAGTTATTAAAGACAAAAATGGATATAATGTGTTAGCTCATTTGGGACACGGTGGTGGTTCTACTGAAATTAAAACTATAGCTAACCCAAGAAAACTCACTTTAGCAAAACCAAATGAAATCAGAAAAACTGTAAATGGAGAGGCTTTAGGGTATGTTGATAAATCGAACGCTTACAAGAAAAAGATTGATTTTTATGGAGTTCAAATATTCTCATCTTTCAAATACCAAAATAAAGAGTTATTTGTAGTTCATCTTTCTGACTTAACTTTTCTTGCAGAAATTAAAGGGAACGAAATTGAGATTGTAAATCCTTTATTTTTTAGTGATATATACACACACCACCCAATTACAAAACAATATGGAAATTACATTTTAATGAATTTGGACCATTATGGAACAGGACTTTATAGAGAAATTTCTGTTTTGATAATAGAAGATAATAAAATAACAAAAGTGGACTGGAATGAAAATCACAGCCGCTAACGGTTTTCGGCTTGGCGATGTGGTGGAATTTTAGCACAAAATTTCAATAGAATTACTGCCGTTGAATCTTGCACAAATGTTTCATAGAAGCACTTCAGCCGCCATATTGCCAAACCGATGTTGTGCGTTCGTTTTTATTTTCTAAGTCCCATAAATTTCCAAAAGTTAAATTTAGGTTTTTCAGTTTGCTTGTTTTGTTCTTGGTACATTTTTTCCAAGTCCAAATATGATTTTATTTCTACTTTTTGTCTGTCGGTAACTACTATTCCATAATGATTGCCAACATTTGAGCTTATTTTTTCAAATTTTCCAAGTTTAAGCATTGTCTCGTTTATTCTTACTCCGTCTGCATAATCTTCAAAAATTTCAACTGGTAAAGGTTTATATTTCGGTGTCGATTTAATGAACTTTGAGAAAAAGTAAGGGTCTAAATCTCCAAATTCTTCACCAAATACAAGTGGAACTTCTATTTCTTGTTTAGTTTTAATGTTTACAAAGCCACAATGGAAACCGTGAACATAATAATTCCATCCCTCAACTTTTCCATTAGACCTTGCGTCTCTTTTAAGTTCGTTAAAAGTCTGCATTGGAAATTCTCTATTTAAGTTCAAATTAAGTTTGTCAACCAACTTAAATAACAATTCTTCTCCTAATTGTCTGTAATCCTTTGCACATTGCTCAAAAAAGTCCTGATTGTCTTCAATTTCTTTGTCCGTAATTAGTTTAGCAATGTTTATTTCAGGATCACTTGTATGTATTCCAACTTGAAAGCCTACAAGTTCAGTTTTTAGATTTTGTCCTATTGCTTCTCTTTGACTTTGAACTTCTTTTTCAAACACAAGTTTTATTGTCCGTTCACGTGGAGTTGAACGAATTGTGTCAAGTGTCGGAATTTGTCCAACTGAATTTATTGTTTTTATGTCTGTCGTTCTGTTCAATGGTGTCGGTTCTTAAAATGACGCGCAACATCGTATATGTGCAAGAGCGGGCTAAGAGCTAAATCGAAGTTTCGATTTTCAATGTCGCAAAAACCATTTTTTATTTGTATAAAAAATGTAAATTAGCAAATAAAAAATGGTTTTGCTTACGTCAGTGCAAAATTGGAAGTTTCGGCTTCCAAATCCGCTCCTGACACATATACGCAAACCGTTAGCGGTCAGTTTAAGAGACGACTCCAACATACAAACTATGACAATTGAATTAATACCAGTAATTGAAATCGGATACAACAATCAGGGTGTGACAGCTCCTGACAAATATCCATATTGGGATAATTCTGAAATTTGGGACGACTATCACGAAGAATGTTATCAGAAAGCTGGTTTTAAAGACAAACTGACCCCATATTTAAAAGGCTCTTCATTTTACAAACTATCGGACATTACGGACAATAATTTAACTAAATTAACAATTGACCATACACAAGAAATGAGAGACGGAAAATATAAAAGACCGCAGGACACTTGTGCATTTTTTGGTGGCTATGTTTTGCGTGTTGACGGACAGGACAAATATTTTCCCCAATGTTGTGGAGAATTAAGTGATATTAAATATTGGGAAAACATTTCAAATGGTAAAAACTCGTATCACGAAGAACATCCAACACCCCAAATAGAATTTAAAGGTAACAATTTAGTATTCGATTTTTCGGTGGACGAATTTGACGAACCATTTCAACCGACACCAACAGAATTATTTCTCACAATCGACCGACTTCAACTAAAAATAGCTGTCGAAAAAGCTAAGACAGAACTTCAAGCATTTGAACAGCGACTAAATAAAATAAACGAAGACGAAAAATTAAATATTAACAACATTGGTGGACTTTTGATTTGGGACAATTGGAACTATGAATAAAGAAAACCGAACCGCTAACATCGGTTTGGCAATATGGCGGCTGAAGTGCTTCTATGAAACATTTGTGCAAGGTTCAACATTAGTAATTCTATTGAACTTTTGAGCGAAATATCCCCGCCTTCGGCAAGCCCAGAAACGTTGGCAGTAATAATCTCCGAAAATACCTGAAAACAAGACTTTATGAAGATTTTTAAAATCATTTTACTGTTATTACCATTACTCTCTCATAGTCAAAATAAATTTGAAAGTATAAGAAAGAAATTAGAGCAAAATAAAAAATATGAGTATGTATATGCTTTTGAGAATAATTTTGCGGTTTTTAGAACTTTTGACAATAAAATGGGTGTAATTGATAGCACGGAAAATGTAATTATAAAACCAATATATTCATACATAAACAACAAAAAAGAACTAAAAAATCTATTTGAAGTTGGAAACAATTTAAATAAAAAATTTAAACGTGGATTTATTGATTTAAAAGGAAATATTAAAATTCCAATTGTTTATGACGATGTTTTTTATATTGACAGTGGATTAATACGAGTTTTAAAGGAAAATAAAATTGGAATTATTGATACTTTAAATAACGTAATTCTACCAATAAAGTTTGATTACATTTCACTTGACAATAATTTAATAATTGCTGAAAATAAAGGAATAAACTCACTTTATAATCTAACCGGAAAACAAATAAGTGATTTACAATTTACTCAAATTTCAGAATTTAGAAATAACAAAGCAATTATTGAGTTTCCAAATAAATCAAATTTAATTATAGATAATAATGGAAACATTATTTTAAATTCTATAAGAAACCATAGTTTTGAAAGAGTTTTTAACGACGATTTATATTTAATAAAAAATAATTTAACTGCAAAAGAAGGAATAATAAATTCAAAAAATGAATTTATTATTAAATGTAAATATGATGAAATCAAACAAGTAAATTCATTTTTTATCGCTAAAAGCAATAAAAAAAACGGCTTTATTTCATCAACAGATTCAATAGTTAAACCTTTCATTTATGAAGAAATATATTTTAGTTATTTCGATGATGCAGTAGGTTTTGGTGACAATAATCTTGGAGATAATTACATCGTTAAAAAAGATGAATTATTTGGCGTAATCAATCCAAATAGTTTAGATGAAATAATACCTATTAACTATAAAAGCATTAGGACTTTATTTGACAACTATTATGTAGTTCAAAATAATGAGAATAAAAGTGGTTTATTCACTCAAAACGGAAAAAGAGTTTTAAATGAAGATTATGTGTTTTATAATATTTTTAAAAACTCAATATTTGGAGAGAAAAATAACAAACAATTTGTAATCTATTTGGAAGGAGAAAAATTTACTGAGAAAGAACTTTCAATAAACAAATTCGTAAAATATAAAGACGTTCAAGAATTATCTATAAGTGAAAATCAAATATTCAAAAACGAAGATAAATTTGGAGTAATAAATTCATCAAACAAAATCGTAATTCCAAACGAATATGAATTTATAGAAAATATTTACCTTTCAAAACAATTCGTTGTTAAGAAAAATAACAAATTTGGAATTGTAAATTCTGAAAATAAAACGATAATAGAAATTGAATACGATGATTACAAAAAGTTAAAAGAAGTAATTCTATTTACAAAAGACAACAAAAAGATTAAAAAATATCACGAAATCACATTTAAATAATTACTACTGCCAACACAGGTTTTACGCTATTGCGGGTTTTGGTCTAAATTTAAAGTTTGTTTTGTATCTTCGGAGTCAGTGCAAAACTGAAAGTTTCGGCTTCTTTAGTCCGCAACATCGCAAAGCCTGGGAACGTTAGAGGATATTTTGAAAAAAAAAATGAGGAAACACAGAATACTATTAAAAAAATTAGAGAACTTTTCTTTATTTAAGGAGGAATTTGATATTGAAAGTTTAAAATCAGAAAAATATTTATATTTTCAATTAGAAGAGTATTTTGGTGAGTTTCAAAATTCTACAATTCAAGGTCGAATAAGACAAAGTGTTTTCAAAGTTTTACTTAAAATTTATGATAATTGGAAAATTGAATTAGAAAAACATGAAAAACCATATTATTTAGCAATTTGGATAGATGAATCCGAATTAATGCATTCTCAAATTGTATGTGGAATTGGTGAGAGAATTGAATTTTATGAAAATAAATATTTTAATGAACCTTATAAAGATTTAGAATTGAATTTAAATCAATTTGGAAAATTAAAAAATGACTTTCAAGATTTCAATTGGTCAAGCGTTACAAATTTTAAAAGATATGATAATGTTGATTATAATTTCCCAAAAGAAAATTATGATGATGTAAAAGAGTATTATAAAGACAAACGTTTTTATAAAAGAGTATTGCCAAAATGCAAGAAAGTTGAAGAAGGTAAATACGGAAAAATATACTTCCGTGAATTTGGAAAAATTTGGATTGGACAAAAAAACATCCGCTAACACAGGTTTTGCGCTATTGCGGTTTTTGTGCTTAATTTAAAGTTGGTTTTGTATCTTTGAAGTCAGTGCTTAACCGAAAAAATATCGGCTTCGTTTCGTCTTTCTTGAACTAAAGTTCTTCGAAAGCCCGCACTGCAGCCAAGCCTTTTTCCGTTGGCTACAATATAAAACAATAAAACGTCCCATTGAACGAAGAAAATAAAATTCTGTTAATTTTAGATATTGACGAAACTTTAATTCACGCTTCAGAAAAAAAATTAGACCGTGAGCCTGATTTCGTAATTTTTGATTATTGCATTTATGAAAGACCATTCTTATTTGAATTTCTAAATGAAATAAAAGAAGATTTCTTGGTAGCAGTTTGGTCTTCTGCGTCGGATGACTATGTTGAAAAAATTGTTGAAAAGATTTTTCCACAAGATTACAAATTAGAATTTATATGGGGACGAAGTCGTTGCACTACGACAAACGAATCACTCTTTGATGAATACGGCAACTATTCTGATTACTACATTCAGCACTTTAACCACACAAAACCTCTAAAAAAAGTTAAGAAAAAAGGTTTTGATTTAGAAAGAATTTTAATAATTGATGACACACCAAATAAATCAAAAAAAAACTATGGAAATGCAATTTACCCGAAAGAATTTACTGGTGACTCAACTGATAATGAATTAAAAACACTTGCAATTTATCTAAAATCACTAAAGAATGAAAAGAATGTTAGAATTATAGAAAAGAGAGGTTGGAATGAAAAAAAAATACTGTAGCCAACATAGTATTGGCGAAATGCGGGGTGAAAGTCATCGTTGAACTACTCTACCTTTTTAGTCGCCGCTATTTTTCAGTTCAACTTATTTATCTAATTTAGTCTCACCGAAAAAATATCGGCTTCGCTTGGTCGAAATAGAACTTTTCAGTCCAATTTAGCCCGCACTTCAGCCAATACCTTTTCGTTAGCCGTAATTATTTTAAAACACTCTGTATGAAACATATTTTGTCAAGTTTTTTAATTGCATTTTTTTTAATTTCTTGTTCAAAAAATGGAGGAAATTCAAGACTTGAAAGCAACATTGAATCGACGCAAAATCCAATTGAAAATTTAAATATTCAAACTAAAAATTTTATTGAAATTGATTCTACCGGAATTTTGATGTTTCCGTTAGAAATGGGTGAAAATAAAAGAGAAGATGGAAGCTATTCATATAAAGAAATGCCAAGTAATGGATATTGGAATGTCTTGTTCTTGAATAGTAATACTAATGAATACAATTTGTTGACCGAAGGCAAAATTCTGATTCTTGATTATAACTACAAATATGGAAATGAAGAAGGAATGAGTGTATCAAAGAAAACAAATCATATTTTTTACAGCGCGAGAACACTGGATTACAATAAATATAAATTATTGAATGAAATTGATCCTACTTATCTATTTGTATCAGACAAATTCGGAAAAAATTTCAGACAATTATCTCCAAAAAATTATAGTGTGAATACTTGGAAATATATACAAACAAACAATAAAATTATTTTAACTGCATACAAAGACAGCAATAAAAATAATTCTTTTGATGATAAAGATGAAATATCGACTTTTGAAATTGTTTTGGATAAGAATGAAAAACTGAAAGAAGTTTTTCAAAATGACCTAAAAGATAAATTGAAAACTCTTTATGATAGAGATTGGAAACGAGTAAAATAACTATAACTACGGCTAACATTGTATTGGCGAAATGCGGGGTGAAAGTCATCGTTGAACTACTCTACCTTTTTAGTCGCCGCTATTTTTCAGTTCAACTTTTTTAACTAATTTAGTCTCACCGAAAAAATATCGGCTTCCGTTTGGTCGAAATTGAACTTTCAGTCCAATTTAGCCCGCACTTCAGCCAATACTTTTTCCGTTACCAGCAATTATGAAAAAACTACATCTAATAATATTAATTTTTACTTTCAACTTTGGTTTATCTCAAAACAAAGTTGAAATTGATTCATTGCTGAACGAAATTGCTAAAACCGAAAACTCGAAAGAAATTATAAATACGAACGAAGGAAAAAAAATTTTTGATTATGGTTGGAAATTATTGCCGAAATTATCTGAATTTTTTACTGATAAAACCGAAACTAATATGAAGTCGGAATGTGTTGGCCGAAATTTAACTAAAGGAGAAATAGCAATAATTCTAGCCGACAGAATTGAAGGAATGCCTTATGCACAAATCACTGGAATACAAAATTGTTTAGGCACATTTTGCGAAAAGAATATGAACTTCATAGAATATTATATAGACTTTATAAAGCGTGACGGAGTAGAAAAATTTCAAGCTAAATACAACGAATGGTTAAAAAGCGATGCTAATATTGAATGGAAACCAATTTTTGAGTCAAAATCAGCAAGTGAAAGAAAAAAAATAATCAAAGAGAAAAGAAGAGCTAAACAAAAATAACTGCTGGTAACAGGCGTTTGGCAAGATTGCGAATTTTGTAGTAAATTCACGTTTACGTTTCGCAAGAAATTTTATCTTTAACAGAAAATAATCAGTTCCGAAGTTCGCAACCTCGCCAAGCGCCGGAACGTTACCAGCAAGGCTATAAGAATATACAGTCCGACATTTCGACAATATATGGGAACAATGAAAAGTAATGAACAATGGATTCAAGAAGCAATAAAAATTCACGGTAATAAATATTGCTATAATAAGGTTGTCTATGTTGGAAATAATATAAAAGTATGTATAAAATGCTCAGAACATGGAGAGTTTTGGCAGACACCCAGTAATCATTTGTCTGGCAAAGAATGTTTGAAATGTTCTTATGAAAAGAGAGGCCAAAAATTAACAAGCACAAATCATATATTTATAGAAAAAGCTAAAAAAGTACATAGTGATAAATATGATTACTCCAAATTGGTATATGTAAATGCAAAAACCAAAGTTTGTATATCTTGTCCTAAACACGGAGAATTTTATCAACTACCATCAAAACATTTGTCAGGAAACAAATGTCCAAAATGTGCTGATGAAGTGAGAAACGTAAACAATACCAAAACAAAGGACGAATTCATTGCAGAATCTAAAATCATACATAATGACACTTATTGTTATGAAAAAGTGGAATATCTAAATGCTAAAACTAATGTTTGTATAATCTGCGAAAAACATGGTGAATTCTTTTGCACTCCAAATAATCATTTAAGAGGAAAAGGTTGTTCTAAATGTGTTGGTAAAAATAAAACCACAGAGGAGTGGATTTTAGAAGCCAAACAAATACACGGAGAAAAATATAACTATTCTAAAGTTGATTATAAAAAATGTGACACTAAAGTATCTATTACTTGCTTTGAACACGGAGATTTTTGGCAAGTAGCTCAATACCACTTGAGTGGTAATGGCTGCCCAGCTTGTAAACAAAGTAAATTAGAAAACGAAACTTCATCAATTTTAAATAAACTAAATATAAAATATGAAAGAGAATATAAACCTTTATTTTTAAAAAATGGTAAAGGCCAACAGTCATTAGACTTTTACCTTATCGATTATAAAATTGCTATTGAGTGTCAGGGCAAACAGCATTTTGTACCAATTGATTTTGCAGGAAAAGGAAAAAAATGGACAGATCAATTATTTGAAAAAAATAAAAATCGTGATCACATAAAACTCAAAAAATGTTTAGCCAATGATATTAAAATGATCTATATCATAGATAATGAAGAATATAGTAAAAGCAAATATCATTTTGATATCGTAGAACCATTTTCAGGAAATGTGAACTATAAAATTGTTCATTTAAATGAATTTGAGAATTACATAAATCGTTTAGCCGAGATAGCTAAATTTTTCGGTTTTGAAGAAATGAATGATAGCGTTTAACAACTTGACCCACAAAAGCCCTGCTGGTAACACGGTTTTTGCATTAGTGGGCGGACAGTGGGAATAGAAACATTTGAGCAATTAATAAACGTTGGTGCTGGTAGACAGTTTTCGGTTTCAAAAGCCCACCATCGCAAAGCCCGAAACCGTTATGGGCAACCTTAGACGACAGACAATGACTAAACAGATAGTAACAATTTTGACATTCGGACTCTTTACAACCTTGCTAACAGGCTGTGACCCTTATTATTCAATAACTGTTACAAATATCACTAGTGACACAGCTCAAATATTAGTAAAAGAAACAATAAACTTCAGAACCGAAAAGCAAAAGTCTCTGACAACTACTGACGGATTTGACGTTTATGAATTAGCTCCAAACGAACAAATAAAAGTCGGTTCTGCAATTGCGGAAATTGACAACGATATTCCTTTTGACCAAATAAAAATTGTTACTAGAAAGGACACTCTTACAGCGAATAGTATTGAGACAATTAAAAATCTCTTTGACAAAAAAACTTTTGGTGGACTTAAAACACCTTATAACATTAGTATAAGATGACAGAAAAGGCAGCCCATAACAGGCGTTTGGCAAAAAAGCGGGTTCAGTGGTTAATTGAACATTCTACCTCGTATCAACTTTTGTGCTGGGTTGACAGTTTAGTGCTTCGAAATCCGCTTCTTCGCCAAGCGCCAAAACGATGTGGCGAAATCCGCTTACGCTCCTTTCGCCACATCGGGGCGGCGCCTACAACGCACGATGCGCTTGTCGCTTCGCGAACTTCGCACATCATGCGATTTTGCTAAATCCTTTCTCCGAGCAAGCTCGGAAAAAGAACTTCGCAAAGCCGCCGCCCCGTTAGTGGCAACCGTACAACCCAACAACCAACAGACAACCCAACAACTAATGATTATTAGACTTTGTTAACTTTTTGACTAATACAACTAAAATGATATTGACAAGAGCCAAAACAGCAAGTAGGCAGATATATACGGAAGAATTAAATTGTTGTATTACAAAACCACCTATAAACGGTGTTACAGCTTGTGCTATCAGTGGTAAACCTGCCAATTTTCCTAAAATAACGGCATAGCCTTTTTGTCCGAAAATAGCTAAAGGTAATGTTCCTTTTAGAATAGAACGCATTCCGTTTCCCAATCCAAAAACAATAACCCCAAGAAATGCAATTTTAGGACTAATCAACAATAAAACAAGTCCGGTAAAAATAGCAATAGCTGAAATCACAGCCGTTGTTTCGGCGGTTTTTTTTGGCAATACTAAATCTAAAACACGAACACCAACTTGACTTGGACCAAGCAAAGCCGCTATACTTACAGCCGTTGCCAAATGCATTTCATTGCTCAACAAAATATCAATTAAATGAACTACAATTCCTGTCATCAACATCGAACCTATTGTAAAGTATGCGAGAAGCAAACGAAAAATTTTAGAACGAAACAAATCCGTTGAAACGCTTTCGGTTACAACTTTTTCACTTGTTTTATTCGTTACATTTTCAGTTGCCTGAAAAGCAAAACGATGAAGTGGGAATACCGAAATCAGCAATACAAACGTATAAATAAAACAAGCTGTTCGCCAATCGACATAATGCAATAAATGTGACACGAAAAACCACGAAACCGTAGGTGCAAAACCCGAAATCAAAGTAATTTGAATGATTGATTTATTGGCTTCTCTGCCGTATCTTTTTCCGAGTAACGCAAACAAAGCGTCATACAAACCCATTGCCATTGAAATACCAATGATTATCCAACCTAAAATGAATATCCAAAATTGTTGTGCCAATCCGATAATGGTCAATCCCAACGCCATTACAACACCTGAATACAATAGGATATAGTCTTTTTCTCTTTCGTTGATGGTTTTACCGATTTTTGAAGAAACTAATCCACTAACCAATAAAGACAGCGACAAAACCCCATAAACCATTTGGTGCGACCAACCGGTTTCTTTCATTATCGGGTCAGCCAAAACCGATAAAATAAAAAACGAACCACCCCATAAAACGATTTGAGCAACAGCCAAAGCAATATTTTTTGTAATCGGAAGTTGCGGAACTTTTAAACTCATACTCGCTAATTCTATTTTCACACCGCAAATTTCCAAACAATTCCTATATTTGTAAAACGTTATTTTTCGATAACATCAATCGTTAAAACCGATTTATAAAATGGAATTAAGACAACTTAAATACTTTCTGAAAGCAAAGGAATTTCTAAATTTTACGGAAGCGGCAAACAATTTGCACATCAGTCAAAGCACTTTGTCGCAACAAATTAAACAGTTAGAAGATGAGTTAGACGTTTTGTTATTCAATCGAATTGGCAAACGAATAACATTAACTGAAGCAGGAGAACTGTTTGCGGAATACGCTTTGCAAAGTGTAAACCGAGCCAATGACGGATTTCTTTTACTGAAAGATTTAAACAATCTCCATACAGGCAAAATTTCGATTGGTGCAACTTACGGATTGCGAAATTTACTAACGAAAGCATTGATACAATTCGCTGAACAATTTCCTAAAATCAATGTTCAGATTTTTTTCGGCACGTCCAACGAACTTATCGAAAAACTCAACCATTTTCAATTGGATTTTGTTTTGACATTTAATGAAACGACCAAAGAACAAGATTTTAAATATCAAACGCTTTTCAGTTCACCAATGACTTTGGTAACATCAAAAAAATCAATTTTAGCGAATAAAACTTCCATTACGCTGAAAGAAATTGCAGAATTGCCTTTGGCAATTCCTGCAAGCGGATACAGCACTATTCAATTTATGAACGAAGCATTTAGAAAAAACAATTTAAAACCCAATATCCGCATAGAAATAAATGACGTTCCGACAATTTTTGAATTAGTAAAAACAGGAAATTGGCATACTTTTATGAGTGGAGCAAGTGTAAACGATAAAGGTTTATCTACCATTCTGATTAAAGGAAAAAATATGAGCCGAACCGCAATGATTATTTCCCTGAAAAATGCTTATGAAAAGAAAGCCGTAAAAAAATTCTATGAGTTACTTACGGAAAATTAAATCACTAAACTATGAAAAAATAACGGCAGCCACTAACATCGGTTTTGCAAAAGAGCGGGTTAAGTGTAAAATTCAACATTTGTGCTTTTATCTGCAAAAACCATTTTCTTTTTGCTCTTTTTTGTAATTTAGCAAAAATAAAAAATGGTTTTGCTACGTTTGTGCAAAATTGAAAGTTCGGTCTTTCTAATCCGCTCCTTCGCAAAGCCGCGGGACGTTGTGCAACATTTAATAAAACGCTATGAAGAAAATAATATTCTCGATTTTTTGTTTGCTTGGATTAAATTCTTGTAATGGACAAAAAAATAATTTAAACGATTCTGAAATCAAACTAATTGGCGAATTAAAACTTGACAAAGAAACTGCACAAGAAATAAAAAGTCTAACGAATGGAAATTTTGAACTTGCAAAAGGATTTGAAGACCGCGAAAATTTGTATGATGATATTCCAGAACTAAAAAATTATTCAAAAAAACTACCTAAAGCTATCAAAATTAATTCAAAGGAAGATATTGCAACTAAAATTGTAAAAGACTTTAAGCAAAAACTAATCGAAAAAGGTCTAATAATTTACAAATCTGAAGAAAATTATAACCAAAAAGATGATGTAATAACTATCTTAAAATCCGAAAATAAATATGAACCACTTTATTTTGAAGGAACAAATGCAGTAAATTATGATATGAATACACCTCAATTAATAGAAAAACTTAAAGTTTGGGATAAACTTTACGGAATTGAATTAAATGGGGTTGGTTTTGATTATTTGTCAGGTGATTTTAAAAAACTTCCCGATGACTTAAGATCTTTTTCTACCGAAATGTATGACTTTTGTCCAGATATTGTTGACCAAGGAGTTGGAGATTTAGACAAACTTATTGAAGCTCTTAAAGATTCCAAATCATTTTTTCTTTGGTGGGATTAAAAAAAAACGTCGCACAACATTGTATTGGCGAAATGCGGGGTGAAAGTCTTGGTTGCACTATTCTACTTTTTTAGTCGCCGCTATTTTTCAGTTCAACTTTTTTAATTAACTTAGTTTCACCGAAAAAATATCGGCTTCGCTTGGTCGAAATTGAACTTTTCAGTCCAATTTAGCCCGCACTTCAGCCAATACTTTTTCGTTAGCTGCAATATAAACAAAACGTGAATATGACAGAATTAGAAAAAATGAGAAACGGGGAATACTATAAAATGGAAGACCCAGAAATTTTAAAAATACAGAATAGAGCTATTGAACTATGTGAAAAAATAGATAAACTTTCTTTTTCACAAATAAATGAAAAGAATGAATTGTTGAAAGACCTATTTGGAACGTTGGGTAAAAACGCGAGTATCAAACCAGGTTTTAAGTGTGATATTGGAAAAAACATACATATCGGAGATAATTTCCTCACCAATTTTGATGTTACCATCCTTGATATTGGCACAGTTACTATTGGAAACAATGTATGGATGGGACCTAAAGTTGGTATATATGCCGTTGGGCATCCAATGGAAGCGGAAGGACGAAAAAAATATTTAGGAATTGGAAAGCCTGTGAACATAGGCGATAATGTTTGGATTGGTGGAAGTGTGGTAATCTTAATGGGAGTTAATATTGGAGATAATGTAGTAATAGGTTCAGGCGCAGTTGTTACAAAAGATATTCCCGACAATGCTGTCGTTGTTGGTAATCCAGCTAAAATTGTAAAATATATAGAAAATTAAAAATACTGCAGCTAACAGCTAGTAAGCGCAAGTTGGGTTTTAGTGCTTATGGAAAGTTGGTTTTGTATTTGGCAAATTTGTGTTTAATGGAAAAAACTCGCATATTTAATCCCAACTTGCGCCTACTAGCAAAACGATGTGGCGAAATCCGCTTACGCTCCTTTCGCCACATCGGGGCGGCGCCTTCACCGCACGATGCGCTTGTCGCTTCGCGAACTTCGCACATCATGCGATTTTGCTAAATCCTTTCTCCGAGCTTGCTCGGAAAAAGAACTTCGCAAAGCCGCCGCCCCGTTAGGCGATATATTTACAGACGCACCGTAAAAGATGAACAAAATAGAATTTATTCCTCTTATTGAACCAGCGACAAGGAAAGTGAAATCATTCCGAGTGGAAATTATTTGAGTAATACAAATGAGTGGGATAGTTACCAGAAAAGGGAAATTGATAAGAATTATTTGAGTTTTCCTGAACCTATTTTAAAAGGGAATTATCAATACAAACTTTTTGACATTTCCATAGAAGACATCGAAAGAGTTATTAATCTTCACATTGGTGATACAGATATAAATGATTCAATTTCTCTTTTTGGAGGCTATGCAATTTCTAAAAATGGCAATATTGAACTTTATCCACAATGTTGTGGGCTTTTAGAAGAAATACAACTTTGGAAAAAAATACTAAATGAAGACTTTAGTGAATTTTATCTAACAGAAGGGCACCCTTCTCCATTAATAACAAAAAGTGGAAATGAAATTGTCATTTATTGTAAAGACGAATTTGAGACATTTGACCCATTTACAACCAAAGAAGAAATTAGACTTGACGGAATATTCTGTAAAGATTAACGCTTTATCAGACAAATTTAAAACTAGAAACTTATCAAACATTATAATTTGGGGGAATAATGAAACCGAATAGAAATAATACATCGCCTAACATTGTATTGGCGAAATGCGGGGCGAAAGTCTTGGTTGTTCTACTCTACTTTTTTAGTCGCCTCTATTTTTCGTTTCAACTTTTTTAACTAATTTAGTCTCACTGAAAAAATATCGGTTTAGTTTGGTCGAAATTGAACTTTTTAGTCCAATTTAGCCCGCACTTCAGCCAATACTTTTTCGTTAGGCACAATGCTATGAAGACACGAGTAATAATACTGACATTTTTTCTTTTAACTGTTCATTTATCGCATGGACAGAAAAAGAAAGCTCCCAAGGACTTTGCTGAAGCAATAACCATTTTACAAACAGACTCCCAGACAGTTTAAAAGCTATAATCAAAAAGACGGGAAATGACAGTCTGATTAATTTATGCTATCCTTGGGACGGAGACTATAAAACCATTTTTGAATGGACTGAAAGTGATAACAAAAAATCAAAGATTAAAAAGTATTTAATCGACAAGGGTGTCTCATCAAATCAGCACCAACAAACAGTTATACTAATTGCCTTTAAAAAGACATTGCTTGGAGAGAGCTATAATGAAAATGAAATACTTCATCCATATCAAACCATAGAAAATAAGTGGGCAAGAGAAGATAGTGTTCGCTTCACAACCGACAGTTTGCGTGGAGTTTATATTCCTAAAGACCTTGAAGATTGTTTTAAACAAATTGACGGTTTTTGGGACGACTCAACAAAAGTTAAAGTTAAACAGTGGACAGAAGACGAGTTTAGCGGTAGAGCACATCACGGCTTTGGAATGTGGATGAGAAATAATTGGCAACTTTGGGGCGGCTCAAGATTGTCCAAATATTTCAATGACTTAGGAATTTATCACCCAGACGATATGTCGGGAATTATTCTTTACAGCTATCATCGTTATTTGACAGGTAAGGACATAAAACTTGAAGAGCAAATCAAATTCTATCAAGACTATTGGAAAAAATCTAATGAACAGAACAAGAAGAAATAAAAGCACCGTGCCTAACATGGGTTTGGCGCAATGCGGGGCGAAAGTCTTTGTTGTTCTACTCTACTTTTTTAGTCGCCGCTATTTTCCGTTTCAACTTTTTTAACTAATTTAGTTTCACCGAAAAAATATCGGCTTCGTTTGGTCGAAATTGAACTTTTCAGTCCAATTTATCCCGCACTTCAGCCAATACTTTTTCGTTAGCGGCAAGCTTAAAGACCGGCATAGAAATATGAAACATACATTTTTAATCGCAATAATAACATTTCTAATTTGGAGCTGTAATTCGGACAAATCGAAAATGACAAATCCTGACGAAGTGAATAAAACTGAAAATAAAATTACAGTTGACACAGTAGGATATTCATTAAAACCAATTGACGACCTGCACGAAAGGTTAACAATGAAAGACTATGATAAAAATTTAACTGACTATATAAACTCAAATCCGAATAAAGTTGACTCTAACCGAAAAGTAGTTTATATTCTTCCATTTGGAAATATGAAACCAGAAGTTGAAAAGATTATAAAGGAAGAAGTTGAATATTTAAAAGCGTTTCTTCAGTTAGAAGTTAAAGTTTTAGATAGAGTATCTTATGATAGTATTAAGAAAATCAGTTCTATTCAAACACGAATGGTTCCTAGCTCTGACTTTGACTATTACTCAAAAATGAAAGGGGGAACACCGACTTTGACGGAACAAATTCATGCAAGTTCATTTATTGAAGCTCTTATGAAAAATAATAAACCTAAAGATGCAGTTGCTGTTTTAGGTATAACTGAACACGACATTTATAATCCTAAATACAATTACCTTTTTGGTCTTTCAGAATTAAAAGATGGTGTTGGTTTAGTTTCTACATTTAGACTTATTGACTATGGACAAGAGACTAAATACAACATTCGCAAAGCGGTTTCTAAACAAATTGTAAATATGTTTTCAATTTCAAATGTGAAAGACTATAAATGTGTATTGAACTTTCATAAAAGCATAGAAGAATTGTATCAAGGAAAATTTGACTTATCACCAAGAGCATTAGAGAAATTGAAATATGCAATTGAGTTTGACTATTCAAAGCGATTTAAGGATTTAGAACAATTTTGGAAGAAAGAAAAAAATATTGAAGAAGAGAAATATTATAAAGAATGTACAATAAGACTAAATAAAGCCAGCCACTAACATGGGTTTGCCAAAAGTGGGGCTGAAGTACTAAATTTGAACATTGTACTTCTAATGAACTTAGGTGCTAAATTGAACATTTGTGCTTCGATTTCCCCCACTTCGCCAAGCCCCAAACCGTTAGCAGAGATTTTATGAAAACAGCGGTCCTAATAATAATTTACTCAACAATTTTATCTTGTAACAACTCTAATAAAAATAATATGGGATTTTTTGATAAACTTTTTGGAAAAAAAGAACAGTCGGAACACATTTCAAAACCTAATTCTGACTCTTTAAAAATTGAAAAAACAGCTGAAATGCTAGATGAAGATTTATATTGGAAAATCATTGACAATTCATTAAGAAATTCAAAAAATCAAGACGGTCAAGAAAAATTTTTAATATCTGAAATTAGTAAATTAACACCAAAACAAATGATTGGTTTTCGTTTACGAACAGACAAATTTCTATATGATACTTATAATTCTGAAATGTGGTGTGCAAGTTATCTAATGAATGGAGGAAGTTCTGACGACGGATTTGAATATTTCAGAAATTGGGTAATTTCAAGAGGAAAAGAAGTCTATTATAAAGCCAAAGAAAATCCCGACACATTAATTTCTCAAAAAGATTTTGGTGAAGAAGACTTTTATGAATTTGAATTATTTTGGTATGTTGCTTTAGAAGCATTTGAGAAAATGACAGGAAAAGAACTCTATGATTATATCGATGAAGAAAATTTTACTACTAAAGAAGGAAATTATCCTCAATTTGAATTTACTTGGCAAGAGGAAAATCCGGACAGTATGAAAAAAATATGCCCAAAATTATTTGAAGAATTTGGTAATAAATAAAAACTTCCGCTAACATAGTATTGGCGAAATGCGGGGTGTAAGTCTTGGTTGTTCTACTCTGCATTTTTAGTCGCCGCTATTTTTCAGTTCAACTTTTTTAACTAACTTAGTCTCACGGAAAAAATATCAGCTTCGTTTGGTCGAAATTGAACTTTGCAGTCCAATTTAGCACGCACTTCAGCCAATACTTTTTCGTTAGCGGTAATGCTAAAGAAAACTAATCAGAAATTATATATGAAATTAAAATTTATTCTTCCTTTATTAACTATTTTTCTTTTATCCTCTTGCAACTTTATAAACAATACAATTGAGTATAATGATTCTTCAAAGGAATTTATGAATACCATTTTAAAACAAAATGTAGATAAATCTTTACCTTATTTTGCTTTAGAATCTGAAGCTGCAAAAAATGTAGATATTAACCAGATGAAAAATGGTTTAGAAGAATTTCGTACTACTATTTTAAATCAATTCGGTGCAGACCTTGAATATGAATTTATCGCTGCCAATAAACAATTCTCTACAGTTGCTAAAAATAGCAATCCTAAAAATACTACCGTTGTAACTTTGCAATTTGAAAACGAAACTAATTTTGGAGTAGTAGAAATGTTATATGATGATAATTCTAAGAAATTACTTAATATTAATGTATTAGATATTAAAGAGCCTATTCCTAATACAAGTTTACTTTATATTATTGGTTTCATTTCACTAATCATACCAATATTCAATATTTACGTTATCAATAAAATTAGAAAAAGTAACCTTTCAAGAAAGTGGTTAAAATATATCGCTGTTGTAATTTTTAATTTTCCAACTTTAATTTATAATGTAGTCAGTGGATTCGGTTTTAAAATTTTTCAATTTACATTTTTAGGACTTGGATTACAAAATACTGGATACTTAAATTCTGTAGTTACAATTGGAATTCCAATAGCTGGAATATACTGGTTTTGGAAGTTAAAAGATATAAAAAAATAAGCGCAGCAGCCAACAAGGTATTGCCAAAAGCGGGGCTGAAGTGCTTCATTCAACAGTAGCTTTTCAATTAAACTTTAGTAATAATATCGGCTTTTGAGCTTCGATTTCCCGCCCGAACGGAAAGCTCCGAAACGATGTGGAGCTTGTCGCTTCGCGAACTTCGCACATCATGCGATTTTGCTAAATCCTTTCTCCGAGCAAGCTCGGAAAAAGAACTTCGCAAAGCCGCCGCCCCGTTGGTGGCAAGCAATCCAAACACACCTAATAGACATTGACGAATGGACATAACAATAAGACAAGCGACATATAACGATTTGAAAGACTTAAAAAATCTAGCTATTAAATCTTGGGGACAATTTCAACCAAATTTGACAGTTGAAAATTGGCAAAAGTTGCAAAACAGTTTGACAGACGACAAAACGTATAAAGAGCTACTTGACAAATCACACAGTATTGTCGCAACAAATGACACAGACGAAATTATAGGAATGGCATTTCTTGTTCCAAAAGGAAATCCTACTGAAATTTATGACAAAGAATGGTGCTATATAAGATTTGTAACTGTTGACCCAAACTATGGAGGACAAGGAATTGGACGAAAGCTTACAAACATATGTATTGACAAAGCAAGACAGGACAACGAAAAAATAATTGCACTTCATACTTCGGAAATGATGGATACTGCAAGACATATTTATGAGAGTTTGGGTTTTAAGATTTTAAAAGAAATTGACCAACGACTTGGAAAACGATATTGGTTGTACAAACTTGACATTACTGACAATAATGAATAGACAAACTACAATAAATTTTGCCTGCCACCAACATTGTATTGGCGAAATGCGGGGTTAAAGTCTAGGTTTGCTACTCTACTTTTTTAGTCGCCGCTATTTTTCAGTTCAACTTTTTTAACTAATTTAGTCTCACCGAAAAAATATCGGCTTCGCTTGGTCGAAATTGAACTTTTCAGTCCAATTTAGCCCGCACTTCAGCCAATACCTTTTCGTTAGCCGTCATTTTATGAAATACTCTCGTAAAAAAATAACTAAAGCAGGAAACATATTATTAACTTCTAAATCTGAAGAAGAAATTAATGATGCGTTAAATCTAATAAATGATTGGAGAACTAATCATTTACAACCGCTTAAGGTAATGAAGAGAAGATTAGTGAAATTACTAGAAAAAAGTAAAATATCACCAATTCTTATTTCTCAAAGATTAAAACGTCTAACATCTATAGTGTATAAATTAGATTTAAACCCTCAAATGGGCTTAGGTGGTATGCAAGATGTGGGTGGTTATCGAGCAGTTTTAAAAGATGTAAAAGATTTATATAAGCTTAAAGCTATTTTGGAAAATACAAATTATTATAATCGATTTGAAAAATGTAATGATTATGTAGAAAATCCAAAACCATCTGGATATAGAAGTATTCATTACATATATAAATATTCTTCCAAAGTTCCAGAATATGATCAACTAAAAGTTGAGTTACAAATAAGAACAAAACTTCAACATAATTGGGCAACTGCTGTCGAAACCGCTGGAATTATAACCAAAACCTCATTAAAGTCAAGTCAAGGTCCAGATGAATGGTTAATTTTTTTTAGAGTTGTTAGCTCATTATTTGCAATTAAAGAGAATCTACCTGTATTAGATGAGCATAAAGATAATACAATGCAAGAACTAATGGTAGAATGTTATAATTTATGTGTTAAATTAAATGTGATTGATACATTAAAAGCATTAAGAGTAACAACTGAGCATCTTGAAAAACAAAAATTTCCAGGTGATTATTATCTAATACATATTAATACTGAAAAAAAAGGAGTAACAATCAACGTATTCAGTAAATCCAAATATGAATTAGCAACACAAAAATATTTAGAAATAGAAAGAAAAATTGATGACTCAAAAAGTGCAGTTGTTTTAGTGTCTGCAACATCTTTTAAGGATTTGAAAAAAGCTTATCCAAGTTATTTCTTAGATACTTCTGAATTCTTAAATGCTTTAGAGAAAATTAATACTAATTGTATAAAACTAGAACTAATAAAAACGAACGGCTAATAACTAAGCTTTAGCTTCGCTCAGTTCTGGCAGAGCCCTCGGGTCGTCTTGCCCGGAGGGCACGAGATGAATTAAAAATCACTGAACACCAAAACAAATAATAAACAAGTGAAGTAAAGCCCGTTGAACGGAACCGTAGTGAGCTTTTCATGTAGTATGGAGTTTTCGAAGTGTAGCTTTAAAATATACCAGCAGTAATTTTATGATTACTGCTTTTTTTTATGGTTCAAATATAGGTTGTTTTAAACTTTCCTAAAAAACACGCATTTCTACTTAAATAAATATATATTTGCTTATAAACCTGTTAACAAACAAAATAAAAAACACACAAATAATAACAACTAAAGGTATAAGTATTTTAAATTTAATAAAATGGTCGGGGAAATATCTTTTTTGGCTTATTTTATTTAACGCAGTAGTAGCGTTTTTGTATTATTTTAAAATTTTAAACATTAACATCCCTTGGCTTCCTGTATCTGTAATTGGTACGGCAGTTGCGTTTTATGTTGGTTTTAAAAACAATAATGCCTACGACCGCTTATGGGAAGCTCGTAAAATTTGGGGAGGAATTATAAACGAAAGCAGAACTTGGGGCATGATGGTTGATGGTTATATAAGTAACCAGTTTACAGAAATAAATAAAAGCGATATAGAAATACATGAAATAAAAAAACGGCTTATTCACCGCCATATTGCTTGGGTTTACACGCACCGAAACCAATTATTGGTTCCTACAGAATGGGAACGATTAAGCCAAACGGGTGACACCCAAAGATCTGCAAGGTATTTTTACAAAAACTTTGGCGTTGGTTTGTTAGATGATAACATTACTCAAGATGAACTACGAAAGTTTTTACCAGAAAACGAGTTTGAAAGGTTAATTAATTACGCTAATACGGCTACACAAATAATTAATGAACAATCTAGAGATTTAAGAGAATTACGAAAACACGACTTAATTGACGATTTTAGACACATGGAATTAGAGAATGTTTTAAGAAGCTTTTACACGTTGCAAGGGCAGAATGAACGCATTAAAAAATTTCCGTTACCAAGGCAATATTCGGCAATGAGTCATTATTTTGTTGCTATTTTTATTTTGTTATTACCTTTTAGCATGGTTCCTGAATTAGCAAATGTTGCTGCTTGGGGCATTTGGCTTTCGGTTCCTTTAACCGCTTTAATTGGTTGGGTTTATATTATGATGGAAGTTATTGGTGATTATTCCGAAAATCCATTTCAAGGACTAATGAACGATGTTCCTATGATGTCTATTTGTCGAACTATTGAAATTGATTTACGAGAAATGTTGAACGAAACAAATCTACCACCAGCTATAAAATCAGTAAACGGGGTACTAAATTAGTTTGCTTTTAAATAAAAATTTAAAAACAACAACAATCTTATAAAGTTTCAACAACCATTCCATAATGATATGAGCAGTTACTTAAAAGAAACGCCACTTTTAAACTATTCAAATACGTTAATACAAAAGTTGGTAGAAAAACAAAATTGGAGGCAATTAAACGATGTTGATAAAGTTAAATTTATTTACAACTTTGTTAGAGACGAAATTAAATTTGGCTATAACACAAGTGATGCTATTCCTGCTTCAAAAGTTTTAGAAGATGGGTATGGTCAATGCAATACTAAGTCAACATTATTAATGGCTTTGTTAAGAGCAACCGGTATAGAAAATAGAATACACGGCTTTACCATTGATAAAGCGTTGCAAAAAGGTGCTTTAAGCGGTATTTGGTATAAACTATCTCCTAAGAATATTCTTCATAGTTGGGTAGAAGTAAAAATAAATGATAAGTGGTATAATTTAGAAGGCGTTATACTTGATAAAGATTATTTATCTGCTTTACAAGATAAATTTTCTGATTGCCAAACTACTTTTTGCGGTTACGGAGTTTATACAGACAATTTTGATAAACCTAATATCGATTGGAACTTAAACAATACATACATTCAAGATAAAGGTATTAACCAAGATTTTGGAGTTTTTAATACCCCCGATGAATTTTATAAAAAACATCAACAAAAGTTGAATTTGTTTAAACAATGGATTTTTAAAAACATTGTACGTCATCAAATGAATAAAAATGTAAACCAAATAAGAAAAAAATAGCATACATATAAAAACTAACATTTATAAAACTTGCTAAGTTTTTAAACAATTAAAGTAGAAGCCGTTTACAATTAATTGTGAATGGCTTTTTTGTATATTTGGTATCATACGTTTTTATTCAAAAATAAAACTACATTCAACTGCTCTAAATTTTTAAAATGGAATCAAGACCAAAACTAAAAATTAAAAACACACCTACCGATAATCTTGTTGAAGCCATAGGTTGGTTTACCTTAATAGCCCTTTGGTTTATTACCCTAACAAATTATGCAAATTTACCGCAAACCATACCAACGCATTACAATGCAGCAGGTGTAGCCGATGGTTATGGCTCTAAAACATCTATTTTTGGATTGCCTATTATAGCAACATTGCTTTTTGTAGTATTAACTATACTTAATAAATTTCCGCATGCTTTTAATTACTTAACACCCATTACAAACCAAAACGCATTAGAACAATATACCAATGCAACCAAACTTATCCGGTATTTAAAATTAGGTGTGGTATTTATATTTTTTATAATCGATTATAAAACCATACAACATGCAACTGGCGAAACTATAGGCTTAGGTAGTTGGTTTTTACCTGTTTCGTTAGCAATTGTTTTTATTCCTTTGCTGTACTTCATTTTTAAATCAATTAAAACACCCAAAAAATAAAATGTCGAATGCAGCTAATATTCAAAACAACCTTAAACAACTTACAAGGCATTTAAATAGTAATTATGATGTTGATTTAAATTGGAAATGGAATTAATACTATCATATAAAATTAAACACATGGGAATTTTTTCAGCTTTACTTGGAAACGCAGGCGCAGTTAGCCAAGACGAATTACAAAAAAAATACAATCAATTACTTACCAACGAAGAAGTTATTGAAATGGGCTTTAAATTAATAAGAGACACCCTTATTTTTACCAACAAAAGATTAATACTTATTGATGTTCAAGGTTTAACGGGTAGTAAAACCGAATACACTTCGGTAAGTTATAAAAGTATTTCCCGCTTTAGTATTGAAAGCTCTGGAACTTTTGACCTTGACGCCGAATTAAAAATTTGGATTTCAAGCGAGCAAATTCCAAGTATTAGAAAACAATTTAACAAATCGGTAAATGTGTACGATGTACAAAAAGTTTTAGCACATCATGTTTTAAAATAAATAAATATTAAGTAAACACAATTGAAAAATAATAAAAATGAAAAATCTAAAACCAAATACACAAAATGCAAAATATGCAATTGTATTAATATGGGTAATGCTTTTAATAGAAATCATTTCCCTAATATCGGGTTCTATGCAATATAATTTATTAGAATCAGTTTCAAACGGTATAGAAATAACACCTGAAAGTGCAAACGCAAACGATAAACGCGAACAATTAATTGGTTTTATATATATAATTGCCTTTTTAATTTCGGCCGTAACTTTTATAAAATGGTTTCAACGTGCATATTCAAATCTACATTTAAAAGTAGATAATTTGTCAAGTTCAGAAAATTGGCCTGTATACTGTTGGTTTATACCAATCTTAAACTTGTTCAGACCTTTTCAAATTATGGAAGAAATGTTTACCAAAACAAACGTATTACTCATAAAAAACAATACAAACAAAAACATAAATCTATCAAAAAACATTGTAAAAGTATGGTGGGGATTGTGGCTTTTAAATAACTTTATAGGGCAATTCTTTTTTAGATATTCGTTAAAAGCCGAAACATTAAACGAATTAACAACTGCAACAATTATTGGAATGATTGCAAATGTTATGGGCATTCCATTAGCAATTATCACAGTAAAAATGATTAAACAGTACTCAAAATTAGAAATGTTATTACCACAAATCGATAATGAAACTGAAACTATCGAAAATAAACTGCTCATAGATTAAAATATAAGACAGAATAAAAATACTCAAATTAGCACATTTGCCTTTTTAAAAATGTAAATCATTCATTATATATAATATCAAACTACATAAATAGTCTTTCAATTAATTAAAAAAAATTTGGTATCTTTAAAGTTAAAAATCGTATCATCATGAAAAAAGAAGAATTAAAAAAGCAGCTAAAAAAGCAAAGCAAATTACTTAGTAAACAGCAAGCCATGCTTAAACAGTATGAAAAGCTATTTGGTAATTTTGAAAAAATAGCAAAACGAATGAAAAAAAACACATCGCGTTTTGAAATGTTACTAGAAGATATTGAAATAGACGAAGAATTGACCGATGAAGAATTAGATGCAATTATGAACGAGTTCAAAACTTCTGAAGCTGATTTCGAAGATTTTGAAGATGATGATTTAAACGAAGAAATCGATTCTAAAGATAAATAAACTCAAAAAATCCTCAATCCCGAGGATTTTTTCCTTTTACAAAACCTACAACAAACAATACATTTGTAAAAAAAATGAATAACAATGCCCTTTCTGTAGATCAAGCCATTAAAAAATTAGAATATTACTGTGCCTACCAAGACCGTTGTTATAAAGACGTTATAAGCAAGTTGCAATCACTTGGCATGTACCAAACCGCAATTAATCATATATTAGATCACCTAGTTGCTAATAACTATTTAAACGAAGAACGTTATGCAAAAAGCTTCGCACGTGGTAAACATCGCATAAAAGGCTGGGGGAAGTATCGAATTGAACAAGAACTAAAATTTAAAGACATTTCCGCGTACAATATTAAAACAGCCTTAAAAGAAATAGAAACCGACTATTTAAGCAACTTTTACACTTTAGCCGAAAAGAAGTGGCATAGCATATCAGAAACGTCCTTAAACGCCAAAAAACAAAAATGGACAAGTTTCCTAATTCGCAAAGGCTACGAAACCAATTTAATTTATAATTTCTTAAAAGATTTAACATCTTAAAACCATTCTCATTTGGGCAATCCCCTCCACTACGTTGCGGGTCGGGCTCTCGCGAGTCGCTTTTGTTTTTTAGCAAAAACAAATAGCTCCAACAAACGCTCCATCCCTATTGCAGCAGATTGTAAAAAAATAAGTGGTAATTAGTGCAATCTGTGGTTAAAAAGTTTAAGGTTTAAAGTGCAGAAAAACCATCAATTGCGTCGGGTTTTAACCCGATGTAAAGTAATTAAAATAAAACACGGCTTTAGCCTGATAATATTGCATTGTGTAGATTGTAAAAAAAACAGTTATAATTAGTGCAATCAGTGGTAAAACAAAAAATCTCCATCATTACTGATGAGGATTTAAAAAAAGGCGATGACTTGACCAAAGGGACACGCCGCACCTATAAAAAAAGAAAACCCCAATCTTTTCAGATTGGGGTTTTACTAAAAAAAGGCGGCGACATACTCTCCCACATTAAAATGCAGTACCATCTGCGCTATCGGGCTTAACTTCTCTGTTCGGAATGGGAAGAGGTGAGCCCCGATGCTATAACCACCTTAAGCTTTTGGTTTATTACACTTGTAACAAACTATTTTGTTAACATATTTTCGATACTTTTTGTAGATTATTTCAAGTTTAGTCTTAATACTAAATTCTCAATACTATTTTTATAAAGCAATTCCTAGAGCACATAAGCTTACGGGCTATTAGTACTACTTGACTATGACATTACTGCCTTTACATCTGTAGCCTATCAACGTTGTCATCTTCAACGACCCTTTAAAGAAATCTCATCTTGTGGTGGGTTTCGCGCTTATATGCTTTCAGCGCTTATCCCTTCCCAACGTAGCTACTCAGCGATGCACCTGGCGGCACAACTGATACACCAGAGGTTAGTCCAATTCGGTCCTCTCGTACTAGAATCAGATCCACTCAAATTTCTTGCGCCCACAGTAGATAGAGACCGAACTGTCTCACGACGTTCTGAACCCAGCTCGCGTGCCACTTTAATGGGCGAACAGCCCAACCCTTGGGACCTTCTCCAGCCCCAGGATGTGACGAGCCGACATCGAGGTGCCAAACCCCCCCGTCGATATGAGCTCTTGGGGGAGATCAGCCTGTTATCCCCGGCGTACCTTTTATCCTTTGAGCGATGGCCCTTCCATGCGGAACCACCGGATCACTATGCTCTACTTTCGTACCTGATCGACTTGTTAGTCTCGCAGTCAAGCTCCCTTTTGCCATTGCACTCTACGCACGGTTACCAAGCGTGCTGAGGGAACCTTTAGAAGCCTCCGTTACTCTTTTGGAGGCGACCACCCCAGTCAAACTACCCACCAAGCAATGTCCTCAACATGTATCGAGTTAGATCTCAGATAAGCAAAGGGTGGTATTTCAACAATGACTCCACAACGCCTAGCGACGCCATTTCATAGTCTCCCACCTATCCTACACATCACTTATCCAAGAACAATACTAAGCTATAGTAAAGGTGCACAGGGTCTTTTCGTCCCACTGCGGGTAATCGGCATCTTCACCGATACTACAATTTCACCGAGCTCATGGCTGAGACAGTGTCCAGATCGTTACACCATTCGTGCAGGTCGGAACTTACCCGACAAGGAATTTCGCTACCTTAGGACCGTTATAGTTACGGCCGCCGTTTACTGGGGCTTCAATTCAATGCTTCTCCGAAGATAACATCTCCTCTTAACCTTCCAGCACCGGGCAGGTGTCAGGCCCTATACTTCATCTTACGATTTGGCAGAGCCCTGTGTTTTTGATAAACAGTCGCCTGGACCTTTTCACTGCGGCCAGCATTGCTGCTGGCGACCTTTCTCCCGAAGTTACAGGTCTATTTTGCCTAATTCCTTAGCCATGAATCTCTCGAGCACCTGAGGATACTCTCCTCGACCACCTGTGTCGGTTTGCGGTACGGGTTGTAATAATCTAAGTTTAGAAGCTTTTCTTGACAGCCTTTAGGTACACTATCACTTTGCCCGAAGGCTCCGTGTACTATCGCATTTCTCCAAGTTCGACGCATTTTACTATCAAACCTATAGGTACGTGCTTTAACGAACTATTCCGTCAGTTCGCGGTACTTTCACCACTGCGTCACTCCATCACAACTATTACAAGTACGGGAATATTAACCCGTTGGCCATCGACGTCCCCCTTCGGGTGTGCCTTAGGTCCCGACTAACCCACAGCTGATTAGCATAGCTGTGGAAACCTTGGTCTTACGGTGTGCGGGTTTCTCGCCCGCATTATCGTTACTTATGCCTACATTTTCTTTTCTAAACAGTCCAGCAATTCTCACAAATCACCTTCTACCCAGTTTAGAATGCTCCCCTACCACTTGTATTTACATACAAATCCATAGCTTCGGTAGTATACTTATGCCCGATTATTATCCATGCTCGATCGCTCGACTAGTGAGCTGTTACGCACTCTTTAAATGAATGGCTGCTTCCAAGCCAACATCCTAGCTGTCGGGGCAATCAAACCGCGTTTTTTCAACTTAGCATACATTTGGGGACCTTAGCTGATGGTCTGGGTTCTTTCCCTCTCGGACATGGACCTTAGCACCCATGCCCTCACTGCTGTAAATCATTTATTAGCATTCGGAGTTTGTCAGGAATTGGTAGGCGGTGAAGCCCCCGCATCCAATCAGTAGCTCTACCTCTAATAAACTATATCAGCGCTGCACCTAAATGCATTTCGGGGAGTACGAGCTATTTCCGAGTTTGATTGGCCTTTCACCCCTACCCACAGGTCATCCGAAGACTTTTCAACGTCAACCGGTTCGGTCCTCCATTTGGTGTTACCCAAACTTCAACCTGCCCATGGGTAGATCACACGGTTTCGCGTCTACCACTACTGACTATAGCGCCCTATTCAGACTCGCTTTCGCTTCGGCTGCGTAACTTAATTACTTAACCTTGCCAGCAACGGTAACTCGTAGGCTCATTATGCAAAAGGCACGCCGTCACCCAACGAATGGGCTCCGACCGCTTGTAGGCGTATGGTTTCAGGTTCTATTTCACTCCGTTATTCACGGTTCTTTTCACCTTTCCCTCACGGTACTGGTTCACTATCGGTCTCTCAGGAGTATTTAGCCTTGGCGGATGGTCCCGCCGGTTTCAATCAAGGTTTCACGTGCCCCGACCTACTCAGGATACCACTATCTAATACTTCACTTACCTATACGGGACTATCACCCTCTACGGTTCATCTTTCCAGATGATTCTAATTCGCTTAGCTTAAAATGTCGTGGTCCTACAACCCCAAAATTGCCGTAACAACTTTGGTTTGGGCTTCTGCGCGTTCGCTCGCCACTACTTACGCAATCACTTTTGTTTTCTTCTCCTCCGCCTACTTAGATGTTTCAGTTCAGCGGGTTTGCTCACCTATCGGTGTACTATGTCTTCAACATAGTGGGTTGCCCCATTCGGATATCTGCGGATCAATTCGTATGTGCCAATCCCCGCAGCTTTTCGCAGCTTATCACGTCCTTCGTCGCCTCTGAGAGCCTAGGCATTCCCCATACGCCCTTATTTTGCTTATTGTGCTCTACTTTAATCCCTAAAGATTAAATGTGCTTTATATTATTTCTAATATTATTCTACTTTTTAAATGTATCTCAATATGTCAATGAACTTTTTTCGCTTGATGCGAATTGTGGAGAATATCGGAGTCGAACCGATGACCTCCTGCGTGCAAGGCAGGCGCTCTAGCCAGCTGAGCTAATCCCCCATTCTTTTAGCTTTCAGTTATCAGCCGTTAGCTTTCAGCGGATTGTTGATAACTCAACTTCTAAAATTTCCTTTTATGGTATTTTTCACAGCTTTTTAATTCGTAATTTTCTATTTCGTAATTAAAAGTAGTCCCGGGCAGACTCGAACTGCCGACCCCTACATTATCAGTGTAGTACTCTAACCAGCTGAGCTACGAGACTCTGTAATTTTTTACCTTTTTTTTGAACTAACAGTTAAGAGTAAGAGATTTTTAAACCATCTCTAGAAAGGAGGTGTTCCAGCCGCACCTTCCGGTACGGCTACCTTGTTACGACTTAGCCCTAGTTACCAGTTTTACCCTAGGCAGCTCCTTGCGGTCACCGACTTCAGGTACCCCCAGCTTCCATGGCTTGACGGGCGGTGTGTACAAGGCCCGGGAACGTATTCACCGGATCATGGCTGATATCCGATTACTAGCGATTCCAGCTTCACGGAGTCGAGTTGCAGACTCCGATCCGAACTGTGACCGGCTTTATAGATTCGCTCCCTATCGCTAGGTGGCTGCTCTCTGTACCGGCCATTGTAGCACGTGTGTGGCCCAGGACGTAAGGGCCGTGATGATTTGACGTCATCCCCACCTTCCTCACAGTTTACACTGGCAGTCTTGCTAGAGTTCCCGACATTACTCGCTGGCAACTAACAACAGGGGTTGCGCTCGTTATAGGACTTAACCTGACACCTCACGGCACGAGCTGACGACAACCATGCAGCACCTTGTAAATTGTCCGAAGAAATATCTGTTTCCAAATACGTCAATCTACATTTAAGCCCTGGTAAGGTTCCTCGCGTATCATCGAATTAAACCACATGCTCCACCGCTTGTGCGGGCCCCCGTCAATTCCTTTGAGTTTCAGGCTTGCGCCCGTACTCCCCAGGTGGGATACTTATCACTTTCGCTTAGCCACTCAGTCCGAAAACCAAACAGCTAGTATCCATCGTTTACGGCGTGGACTACCAGGGTATCTAATCCTGTTCGCTACCCACGCTTTCGTCCATCAGCGTCAATCGTTGGTTAGTAACCTGCCTTCGCAATTGGTATTCCATGTAATATCTAAGCATTTCACCGCTACACTACATATTCTAGTTACTTCACCAAAATTCAAGCCCTACAGTATCAATGGCAATTTTTTGGTTAAGCCAAAAACTTTCACCGCTGACTTATAAGGCCGCCTACGGACCCTTTAAACCCAATGATTCCGGATAACGCTTGGATCCTCCGTATTACCGCGGCTGCTGGCACGGAGTTAGCCGATCCTTATTCTTACAGTACCGTCAAGTTCCCTCGCAAGGGAGTGTTTCTTCCTGTACAAAAGCAGTTTACAATCCATAGGACCGTCTTCCTGCACGCGGCATGGCTGGTTCAGACTTGCGTCCATTGACCAATATTCCTCACTGCTGCCTCCCGTAGGAGTCTGGTCCGTGTCTCAGTACCAGTGTGGGGGATCTCCCTCTCAGGACCCCTACCCATCATCGTCTTGGTGTGCCGTTACCACACCAACTAACTAATGGGACGCATGCTCATCTTATACCAATAAATCTTTAATATCTGAATGATGCCATTCCTATATCCTATAAGGTATTAATCCAAATTTCTCTGGGCTATCCCTTAGTATAAGGTAGATTGCATACGCGTTACGCACCCGTGCGCCGGTCTCAAGGAAGCAAGCTTCCTCTACCCCTCGACTTGCATGTGTTAGGCCTGCCGCTAGCGTTCATCCTGAGCCAGGATCAAACTCTTCATCGTATGTTTTTTATATTTTTTGATGTGTCGTTTAAAAACGTAATCTCTTACGCTCTTACTCTTTTTTTTCTGTTAATCCAATATGTCTATGAACTTGTCTCTTCTTCTGTCGCTTTGTTTCTTAAAGTGGTTGCAAAAGTAGTAACTTTTTCTAATCTACCAAAACTTTTTTTAGTTTTTTTTGTGGGCGATAAGGGATTCGAACCCCTGACCCCCTCGGTGTAAACGAGGTGCTCTGAACCAGCTGAGCTAATCGCCCCTATTTTGTTTTTTGAACGGACTGCAAAGATAACAACCTTTTGTAATACCATCCAAATTTATTTTTTACTTTTTTTTTCTAGGAACGTGTTGCTTGCTGTGCTGCTAAGCGGGTGCAAATATACCACCCTTTTTTTGGCTTTTGCAAGCTTTTTGCAAATGTTTTTTTAGTTTTTTTATAACCTACTTAATTGTAGTAATTTACGAATTATGAATTTTGAATTACGATTGTTGTTGGGGTGTTTTTACTAAATAAAACATACTTACTATATGTAATATTACTTTGCCTGTTCGCTTCGCTCGGGGCTTTTGGTATTAAAAATTTTTATTTTTTTACAACAGTTTACACTCATTGGCACGGATTTTATATTTAAAGTAAAGTGTTTTATAGTAAAACAGCCTCAATACATGTGTTAAGAGACTGTTGGTTTTTATTGTTGCTCAAAGTCGGGAGACTTTGCGCAGCTGGTCTTTTGGTATTGAAAATTTTTATTTTTTTACCACAGATTACACTCATTGGCACGGATTTTATATTTACAGTAAAGTGTTTTATAGTAAAACAGCCTTCATACGTGTGTATAGAGGCTGCTGGTTGTTTTATTGTTGCTCAAAGTCGGGAGACTTTGCGCAGCTGGGTACACTACCTACACTACCCATTTGATACTCTACCGTTATTTTACTTCAAAATTAATCTCTGTAAAAATTTGCGTAGCTGTAAACGAATTCTTTTGTTTTTTAGGAATTAAGTAATAATATCCTAAATAACGATTTTTACCCCGATCTTTTTCGCTAATTAGTAATCTCATATTTGCAGTATTACCAATTACAGGAAAACTATCTACCACATTTTGAGTAGCATCACATAAATTATGAAAATCTGACGGAATAAAAATGTATAGTTCTCTACCTACATTTTTATATATTAATGTATCATATAAAAAATCTAATCTTATGTTTAAGGTATCTCCAACAGTAACATTTTTGTTCATATCAATCTCATAAAAATACCCTTTCGATCTGTTAAGTTTATTACTTTTGAATTTTTTTATAGTATTTCGTGGATTTTTATTACAAAACGAAACATAATTTATAATACTATCTATAACAACTCTTTGATTATCATAAACTTTTTCATAATACCAATCACCTATTCTCCTTTCTTTAAATCCCCAACCACGTGCTCTAATTAAATACCCTTCTTCCTGTTTAATTCCAACAGTATAAACAGAATCTTCTAAACTTCGATTATAAAACAATTCTACACGTGTAAACATTGAGTCTTTACTAAATTCATATGCATTTTTATTCTCAAATTTATACTTTTTATCAATTTCAAAAATTTGTGTACTATTATCTTTACTATTACATTTTAAAAAGAAAATACAAATCGTGAGTGTTAATATTATTTTAATCTTTCTCTTTGTAGTCATTATTTATAGGTATTGAAATTATATTTTTTCCGCAATGAATCTCTGAATTTTTCTCCTTCTGGTGATTGTTGTTGCAGTATATTATTTTGTTTAGGATTTAAATTTATTAGAAGTGAATCATTAACTCCATTATACAAAGTTCTTTTAATAGTTTCTACACCTCTTTTCACATTTTCGTCATCTTTTATTGATACTCTACCAGAATAAGCAGAATTAAACATTTGGATTCCATCAGCAACACGGAAAAATAATAACTTCGCACCCAAATTTGCTCCTCCTGCTCCGATATTTCCCATATCACTCGCATTGATCGATTTTGGCTTGTCTTCAGATTTAAAATTTCCTCTATCTTCACTACCAGCTCCCCAAATCTTATATCCACCTGTTCCTCCAACTGCATCTTTGTAATTTGCAAAATGATTCCAACCAGACTTCTCCTTATTATTCTCCCAATCGCGAGAAAATTCATCTTTAGAAAATCCTATTCTCTTCCAAAACGAACGCTTTCTATTTGCAAAAACAACTACTTCATCTAATTCCGTTACTTCATCTTCACTTGGAACAGCTTGTGTAGAAGAACCCAAAAATGATGATACTTTGTTCCACCAGTCTTTTATTCCACCTTCCTGCTCCATCCCTGTAGGATCAGTAAACATAATAGGATTATTAGTTACATACTGATAAGGCGTCATTGTTTTCTCCGCCAGCGGATCTACACTAACAAATATACTGATTCTTGGGTTACTTCGTCGGGCTCAGCATAAACTCCATAACGTGCGCCGTAATAATACATTTGCGTAGCATCATCTAATTCAGCGCTTTGCGCGGTTCGTTCATCGATAGCTCAACCCGTTTCTTCCTTTGAAATCGTTGAAGTTGTAAAAAAATTGAAATGCATGATTTTTTCACAAAAAGGAATATTAAGTCTTAAACAACTTTAAAAACTGCAAGCCTGCGTTAGGGATGGCAGCGGATAGCCTTTTATTGGCGGCTGAGGCACTCGAAGCGCCGATAAAAGCTATGAGCATACAGCCCGACCCGCCTATTTACCGCTATGCTTTATTGTACTGTTTGAGTGTTTTTACTTGTATTTAGTGCTAAGGCGGTTTGTGAGGGGAACGCCCAAAAAGAAAAATCCCGCCAAGTGATTGACGGGGTATGAATAGTTACTTACTTTTAAACGACTTCGGCTACTACAAAAGTGCTACCGCCAACGTATATCATATCGGTTGGTTTTGCTTGTTGTTTTGCGTATTGTAGTGCAACCGGAATTGTTGAGAAACTGTTTGCTATAAAACCGTTTTTTATTAAAATATCTTGTAAGATATTAGCATCTAGTCCGCGAGGAACGTTTGGTTTGGCTACATAATATTGTGCATTCTTGGGCAAATAGGGTAAAATTCCGTCTATATCTTTATCATTAACAACACCGAAAACAATATGTAATTTATCGAATTTTTGTTGCTGTACTTGTTGCATTACAAGTTCTAATCCGTTTTTATTATGGGCTGTATCGGCTACAATCAATGGATTTTCAGATAAAATTGTCCATCTGCCTTTTAAACCTGTATTTTTAGTTACATTTTTAAAACCTACTGAAATATGTGTATTTGTTATATTAAAATAATTTTTCAACAATTGTAACGTCTTGAAAGCCGTTTTTTTGTTGTGTATTTGGTAGTTCCCTTTTAAATCGGAAGAAAGATCAGGAATATCATCACATGAGGATGCAAAATAAATAGGTGCATTTTGTTGCTGTGCTGTTTCTATAAAAACCGTTTTTGTATCATTTGTAAACTCACCAACTACCACAGGTACGTTATTCTTAATAATACCCGCTTTTTCGGCAGCAATTTCTTGTAAAGTATTTCCTAAAACATTCATATGATCCCAACCAATGTTGGTTATCACACTAATTAATGGAGTAATTATATTGGTAGAATCTAAACGTCCACCTAAACCAACTTCAATAACCGCAACATCAACTTTTTCTTGAGCGAAGTATTCAAAAGCCATACCTACTGTCATTTCAAAAAAACTAAGTTTATTTTCTTCTAGAAAATTTTTGTTTTGATTTATGAAGTCTACTACAAAATCTTTTGAAATTTCTTGACCATTTATTCGAATACGTTCACGAAAATCAACTAAATGCGGTGAAGTGTACAAACCAACTTTTAAACCCGATTGTTGCAAAACCGATGCGATTAATGATGAAGTTGAACCTTTACCATTAGTACCACCTACATGTATAGATTTAAATTTAGTTTCAGGGTTATGTAAATAATTGGCAAACTTTAATGTTTTTGTTAAATCTTTTTCAAAAGCAGCTGTCCCTATGCGTTGAAACATTGGTAACTGGGCAAACATCCACTCTACCGTTTGTATATAGTTATCCATAAAAAGCAAAAATTGTATCGTATTAATTTAATTTTCTGATATTTTTTTCATTATTTAGCACAAATAATTTTTAAAACATAGTAAGCTACAAAATTCAATTTTTTAAGCGTTAAATAAAACTTTATGATGACATTTTTTTTACAAACTGCACCCGACAGTTTAACACAAACAACACAAGCTATTGTTGAAAACGTTGCCCAAACCAAAGAACTTACATTATTTGAGTTTGTTTTAAAAGGGGGCGTATTTTTAATACCTATAGTTATTTTGTTTATTTACACTATTTATTTAACATTTGAAAGGTACTTTTTTATAAAAAAAATGGCAAAAAAAACCAATGCTGGTTTAATGGAATCGTTAAATACTCAATTAAATTCGGGTAATTTAGATTTAGCAATTGCATCGGTACAACGTGAAGAAACTTCTGAAGCAAAAGTATTACACGAAGGTTTACTGACTATTGGAAGACCAATTTCGGAAATTGAATCGAACATGGAAAAAGTAACCAATATTGAAATTGCCCAAATGGAAAAAAAATTAAACCATTTAGGAACCATTGCAGGTATAGCACCTACGCTTGGTTTTGTTGGAACAATTTCGGGGGTAATTAAAATATTTTATAACATATCAATTACCGAAAATATTAGTATTGCAAATATATCGGGCGGTTTATACGAAAAAATGATTAGTAGTGGTGCTGGTTTAATTGTTGGTATTATAGCTTATGCAGCTTACCATTTATTAAACGGAAAAATAGATAATTTTGCACTTCAGGCTCAGAAAAATATTTTAAAATTTATTAACATTATACAAAGACCAAATGGCCATAAAGAGAAATAGACGATTCCATGCAGAAGTTGCAACGTCATCACTAAGCGACATTATGTTTTTTCTACTACTTTTCTTTATAATTATTTCTACTTTAGCAAATCCCAATGTTATTAAAATGACATTACCTAAGGCAGAATCAACAGAAAAAACAAACAAACAGTTAATTACACTATCGGTAAATGAAAATAAGGAGTTTTTTATTGATAAAGAACCCGTAAACCCGCAAGATTTAGAAGCGCATTTATTAGCTAAATTAGGTGGCGATAAAACACAAACGGTTGTAGTACGCATACCCTATAACTTACAAGTTCAAGACTTAGTAAATGTTTTACAAATTGGTGTAAAAAACAACTTAAAATTTGTAATTGCAACCAATAAAAATTAATAAAAAAAGCCCTTTAAAATTAGTTTTAAAGGGCTTTTTCTTTACCAAAACAATGATTATTTATTTTATTATTTTTCTATAATTTAAATGATTGTATTAAAAAATTAAACCCAAAAGAATAGGTATAAAAAAACGGAACAAAAGTAAAACTTAGCTCCGTTATGTGATCCAATCAGGATTCGAACCTGAGACCTACTGCTTAGAAGGCAGTTGCTCTATCCAGCTGAGCTATTGGACCCAACCTTAAAGGTAAATGTCGGGGTGGCAGGATTCGAACCTGCGACCTCCTGGTCCCAAACCAGGCGCGATGACCGGGCTACGCTACACCCCGAAAAGTTACTAATTGCGGAGAGACAGGGATTCGAACCCTGGCATCGGTTACCCGATGACAGATTAGCAATCTGCTCCGTTACCACTCCGGCACCTCTCCTAAAATCCAAAACAAAGATTTTGTGACCCGACTGGGGCTCGAACCCAGGACCCCAACATTAAAAGTGTTGTGCTCTACCAACTGAGCTATCGAGTCGTTGAACTTTGTAAAGTTCGTAACTTATTCCATTAAAATTTGTGACCCGACTGGGGCTCGAACCCAGGACCCCAACATTAAAAGTGTTGTGCTCTACCAACTGAGCTATCGAGTCGTTGAACGTAAAGTTCTAAAAACTTTTTAATAATATATTTAGTGACCCGACTGGGGCTCGAACCCAGGACCCCAACATTAAAAGTGTTGTGCTCTACCAACTGAGCTATCGAGTCAATAATTTTTTTTGAGAGTGACCGTTATCAGATTCGAACTGACACGTCATTTTGACACCACCCCCTCAAGATGGCGAGTCTACCAATTCCTCCAAACGGCCTGTAAACTAAACTTGTGACCCGACTGGGGCTCGAACCCAGGACCCCAACATTAAAAGTGTTGTGCTCTACCAACTGAGCTATCGAGTCAAATGATTCATAAAGAATCAAATTATTTTTTGCTTTGTGATCCAATCAGGATTCGAACCTGAGACCTACTGCTTAGAAGGCAGTTGCTCTATCCAGCTGAGCTATTGGACCCAACCTTAAACAAACAACTGTTTAAATTGTCGGGGTGGCAGGATTCGAACCTGCGACCTCCTGGTCCCAAACCAGGCGCGATGACCGGGCTACGCTACACCCCGAAAAAATGGTTACTAACCGCGGAGAGACAGGGATTCGAACCCTGGCATCGGTTACCCGATGACAGATTAGCAATCTGCTCCGTTACCACTCCGGCACCTCTCCTGCATTAACTAATAATTTATATCGGTTAAGCGGTTGCAAATGTATAACGAGATTTAAGACTTTGCAAGTATTTATTGCTTTTTTTTCTAAAACAATTTAAATTTCTACATCATACTATTAATAATCAGCAAAATAAAGTTGTATAATTTTTTAAAAAAATAGTTTTAAGTAAAGGTGTAATTTTTCAATAATAAAAAAATGTTGTACAAAAACATTATAATTAGTACATTCGCACTAAACAAAATGTTATTAATTTATGAGTAAAAAAGTAGTAATTGTTTCGGCTGCTAGAACACCAATAGGTAGTTTTATGGGCGCGTTATCAACAGTTCCGGCAACTAAATTAGGTGCTGCTGCAATTAAAGGTGCTTTAGATAAAATCAATTTAGATCCAAATAAAGTTGAAGAGGTATTAATGGGTAATGTAGTGCAAGCTGGTGTAGGTCAAGCTCCTGCACGCCAAGCTGCCTTATTTGCTGGTTTATCAAACACTGTTCCGTGTACTACCATTAATAAAGTATGTGCTTCAGGAATGAAAGCAATAATGCAAGGTGCACAAGCTATTGCAAACGGTGATGCTGATATTATTGTAGCCGGTGGTATGGAAAACATGAGTATGATTCCACATTATGCTAATTTACGTAACGGAGTAAAATTTGGTGGAGCTGCTTTTGTTGATGGTATGCAAAAAGATGGTTTAACGGATGCTTATGAAAACCAAGCAATGGGTGTTTATGCCGATGCTACTGCAGCTGAATATAACATTACAAGAGAGCAACAAGATGAATTTGCAGTTAATTCTTACAAAAAATCGGCTGCTGCATGGGAAGCTGGTAAATTTGATGCCGAAGTTGTTCCTGTAGCTGTACCACAACGTAAAGGCGAACCTATTATGGTTACTAAAGATGAAGAGTTTACTAATGTTAAATTAGATAAAATCCCTGCTTTAAATCCAGCTTTTACAAAAGAAGGAACTGTTACAGCTGCAAATGCCTCTACCATTAATGATGGTGCTGCTGCAGTTGTTTTAATGAGCGAAGAAAAAGCTAACGAATTAGGCTTAAAACCTTTAGCATATATCAAAGGTTTTGCTGATGCTGCACAAGAACCTAAATGGTTTACAACTGCACCTGCTAAAGCTTTACCTAAAGCTTTAGACAAAGCTGGTGTTTCGATAAACGATGTTGATTATTTTGAATTTAACGAAGCTTTTTCTGTAGTAGGTATCGCAAATACAAATATTTTAAATTTAGATGCTAATAAAGTAAACGTTAACGGTGGTGCTGTATCATTAGGTCATCCGCTAGGATGCTCAGGTGCACGTATTGTTGTAACATTATTAAGCGTTTTACAACAAAACAACGGTAAAATAGGTGCTGCTGCTATTTGTAACGGCGGCGGTGGTGCATCTGCCATTGTAGTTGAAAAAATTTAATTCATTTTTTACATAATAGTGATGAGAAGGTATTATAAAAACCTTCTCATCTTATTTTTTAAATTTAAATATGTTTGCACTTTGTAATTTAGCTATTGTTCCTTTGCGTTTTGAACCTTCAGATAAAAGTGAATTGGTTTCACAAGTTCTTTTTGGAGAAACTTTTATTATTTTAGAAAAACAAGAAAAATGGTCTAAAATACGTTTAACGACTGATTTGTACGAAGGTTGGATCGATAACAAACAATTTACACCTATCACCCAAGAACAATATACTATTTTACAAAATACTGCAAAAATGTATTGTGCCGATTTAATTGATTATATTACTGGTGCCAATGCTTTATTGCCTATTGTTTTAGGCAGCGACTTAACTTTTCTAAGTTTTACCGATATTAATAATCAAGAATTAACATTTGATGGTACTTTAATTTCGGGTACAAATGAAAAAACAAATTTACTTAAAACTGCATTTTTATATTTAAACGCACCGTATTTATGGGGTGGTAAAACACCTTTTGGTATTGATTGTTCAGGATTTACACAAATGGTGTACCGCCTAAATGGGTATTATATTCCCAGAGACGCATCGCAACAAGCTAAAATTGGTGAACCTTTAAGCTTTATTGAAGAAAGTGAAGTTGGTGATTTGGCTTTTTTTGATAACGAAGATGGTCATATAATTCATGTGGGAATTATTATGGAAAACAACTACATTATTCATGCGCATGGTAAAGTTCGCATTGATCGTTTAGATCATTTAGGAATTTTAAATATAGATACTGGTCGCCATACTCATAAACTTAGAGTAATTAAGAAAATCATTTAACAAGGCATTTCGTAATAGAATGCTTATCTTTGCCAAAATTTAATTTATTTATGGCAACATTTGAGCAGTTTAATTTACCCAAATCTTTACAAAAAGCAATCGATGATTTAGGCTTTGTAAACCCAACACCTATTCAAGAAAAATCATTTAGTGCCATTTTATCAGGAAAAGATGTAATGGGAATTGCTCAAACCGGAACAGGTAAAACTTTTGCCTACTTACTCCCTATTCTAAAACAATGGAAATTTCAACCAACCGAATCACCTCGTGTTGTAATTTTAGTACCTACACGTGAATTGGTTGTTCAAGTTGTTGAAGAAATTGAAAAACTTACTAAATACATGTCTATACGTGTTTTAGGTATTTATGGTGGTGTAAATATTAATACTCAAAAAACATCGGTTTATAACGGTATCGATATTTTAGTTGGTACACCAGGTAGAACCATGGATTTGGCTTTAGATAATATTTTGCGTTTTGATGCACTACAAAAATTGGTAATTGATGAATTTGATGAAATTTTAAACTTAGGATTTCGCACACAGCTTACATCTATTTTATCAATGATGAAAAATAAAAAACAAAATATTTTGTTTTCGGCAACCATGACCGAAGAAGTTGATGAAATCTTAGATGAATATTTTAATTTTCCCGATGAAATTTCTTTAGCCCCTTCAGGAACACCATTAGAGAAAATTAAACAAGCTGCGTATTTAGTTCCTAATTTTTTAACTAAATTAAATATTTTAAAAGATTTATTAACAAACGACGATACCACAACGCGTGTTTTACTTTTTGTTAACAATAAACGTTTAGCCGATTTTGTACTAGAACATTTAGAAGAAGAGTTTCCTAATGAATTTGGAGTAATCCATTCCAATAAAACGCAAAATTACCGATTAAACACCATGGAATTGTTTCAAAATGGAACTTTAAGAGGATTGGTTACAACCGATGTTATGGCGCGTGGTTTAGATATTACAGATATTACGCATGTTTTTAATTTGCAATTACCAGAAATTCCTGAACAATATATTCACCGAATTGGTAGAACAGGACGTGCAGATAAAGACGGAGTAGCAATTAGCTTTATTAGTCCAAAAGAAGAAGAAACGCAGTTAGATATAGAAGAACTAATGGATTATGAAATTCCATTAAATGAAATTCCTTCACATGTAAAAATTGCAGAACAACGTTTGGAATTTGAAAAAGACAAAGTTAAAATGAAAACCAACAAACGCAAAATTGATACAGAGCGCGGTGAGGCATTTCATGAGAAAAAAGATAAAAACAAAAAAGTAAACTTAGGTGGTCCGGGTAAACGAACTCCACGAAAATCGGCACCCCGTAACCGTGCTGTGGAACGTAAACGCGCCGAGAAAAAGAAGAAAAAATAAACTGGATTTTAAAAAATCCAGTTTTTTTTATTTATCGCTACTTAAAGCCGTTTTATACTCTGATATTTTCTCTAATATTTCAGGTTCGGGTTTAGGGTAATCAATCTCGGTAATTTTCTTTAAAGTTTTATAAATAATTTTAGCAACAATTAACCTGCTTATGTCTTTATCATCACTTGGAACAATATACCATGGCGCACGTTTATGGTTGCTTTTTTTTAAAACTTGTTCATAACAAAATTGATAATTATCCCAAAAATCACGTTCTTTTAAATCGCCTGGTGAAAATTTCCATTGGTGTTTAGGCTCTTCTAATCTTTTAAGTAATCTGTTTTTTTGCTCGGTTTTACTTAAATGTAAAAAGAATTTTAAAATAATAGTTCCATTGTTAAACCAAAATTCTTCAAATTCAACCATTTTGTTCATTCGTTCGTTCCAAAAATCATCTGTTAAATTGTTTATATCAATGAAAGGATTTCGTTCATTTAACAAATATTCTGGATGAACCCTTGTTACCAAAACATTTTCATATTGCGTTCGATTAAAAATGGTAAATTTTCCCTTTTCAGGTAACTTTACATAATGTCGCCACATAAAATCGTGCTGTAATTCTTTGTACGAAGGTGTTTTAAAACTTTCAACCACTACTCCACGCGCGTTAAATCCTTTAAAGACTTCACGTATCATACTATCTTTACCCGCTGTGTCCATTCCTTGAAAAGAAATTAAAACCGAATAACGATTATCGGCATACATTTTATCTTGAATTTCTGCTATCTTTTTTCGATACTTTTTAAGTTGAAGTTTTATTTCACTTTTAGGTAAATCAGTTGCGTAAGCAGTTGCAATTTCACTTAAGTTAAAATTTTCAGGAACTTTAAAATCTTTTCGTTTCATATTGATAGTTTTTGTCTAAATTAGATAAATATTTTAAAGAAATGAAAAAATATTTTTTAAACACTTGGCTAAAACTTACAGGAATTGTTGCAGTTACTGGCGTTGGTTATGAAAACGATAAACTTATTTTAGCAACTGAATCACAAAATGTATTGTACGAATATTTTATAAAAAATGATTCTATTACAAATTATGTTTTAAATGATTCTATTTCAGACGACCTTAAATCATCTCAAAACTATAATTTACAAACTCTTTTTAAAGTAGATAATTCTTATTATTTGTTTGGATCTGGAAAAGATTCTTTAAGCAGCAATGCAATTATAATGAATGCTTTTTCCAAATATACATCATCAATAAACATTACTGAATTATATTCAGAAATGAAAAGTTTTTCAGAAATAAATGACCAAAATTTTAATATAAATGCTACAGTAACATACAACAACGATTGGCTTTTTTTAAACAAAGCAAATATTAATGGTAATGAAAATTACATTTTTGTAGTTCAAGGCAAAAATTTTATTGACGAATACAATATTTTTTATTTTGAATTTGATTTACCTAAAATAAACAATTTACAAACAGGTTTTACCGATGCTACAGTAATTAACAATACTTTATTTTTTGTTGCATGTGCAAATAATGAAAACATTGGAACTTATTTTGGGGCAATAGATTTAAAAAAAATGAAATTATTGTATACTGAAAAAATTAGTGAAACTGAAAATTATACAGGAATTACAGCTATAGAACAAACTAAAAAAAATGTAGCATTTGCACTTACATCTTACAATAAAAAAGAGAACAAAAACTACACAAACATTCATAAATTAAATGTTTTACTAAAAAACAAAATAAAATAAGCAACTTAAAAAGTTGCTTATTTTGTATTTTTAAAAGTAGGTGTTGGCACACTTGACCAATTTTCACCCGTTTTTATACGATATAATTGCATTTCACTAATACCAAATTGTTTCGCAATAATACGCATTCGTGTTTTTCGATTTGGATTAAAAATTAATTGTTTAATACGCATAACTTGTGTAGTATCAAGTTTCATTCCTTTTTGAGCCATTTTTTTGGTTTCGATACGTTTAATATGCCCTTCTTTTACATTAGGATTAATACGTTGATGCGCATATTTTTCAGCCTCGGTTACCCACTTTAAGTTGGTGTAATGATCGTTAACATTATCAAAATCTAAATGAATTACAAAATTATGATCATCAGAGGGTTTATTAACAAAAGCTTCGGCAACCGCCCTTGAAAGCATTATGTGTTTATGTGCGTATTTACCATCATCTTTTCTAACTTTGAATCTAAATATTCGAAGATTGTTTGTAACGTTGGGTTTTAACAAATTTCCGTCTTGAAAAGTTTCTTTATAACTAATTAATCGACCAAAATTTGAAATGCCGTAACGCAACTTTTTTTCTACACCTAAGTCTAAATTGACAAAAGTTTCACCGGGGTATAAAACTAACATATTAATATTGTTATGTGGTTTTTAAAGTATAATGTTTGTAAAACTATTATGGTAAAAAAAGTAAGTGTAATTATTTTGTGTAACAAATATATGCTATAAAATTATATTACTTTTCATTTACTAAATTATTTTTAACTAAATAATTGTTAATTTTATCTGGTGTTGTAAAAGGTGAAAATCGTTTAATGGGTTTGCCACTAGCATCTATTAAAAATTTTGTGAAATTCCACTTAATTGCATTTACAATACAACCAGGTAAAGCCTTTTTTAAATATTTGAATAAGGGATGTGCATTCTTACCATTCACTAAAACTTTTTCAAAAACTGTAAACGAAACACCATAATTTAGCAAACAGTTATTTTGAATTGATACTGAATTTCCTGGCTCTTGGTTATTGAACTGATTACAAGGAAAAGCTAAAATTTCTAGATTTTGATCTTTGTATTTTTGATGTAATTCTTCTAAACCAGCATATTGAGGGGTGAATCCACATTTACTAGCCGTATTTACTATTAAAAGAGTTTTGTTTTTATAGATTGAAAAATCAATTTCTGAACCTTGAAGCGTTTTTGCGTTAAATTGATAAATTGAATTCATAGTATACTAAATTAAAAAATGCATCAAAAATTGATGCATTTTTAGTTATTTTTTTAAATGTGTAATAAAATAGTCGGCAATTTTTGCATTTAAATGCACTCTATCTTTGCCGGATACATTATGTTCATGTGTTGGGTATAAAAAGTAATCTACTTGCTTACCTTCCTTAATACATTTTTCAATAAACTGCATACTGTGTTGTTGAACAACCACTGGATCTTGTGCACCATGAATCATTAACAAATGCCCTTTAAGATTTTTTACTTTATTTAAGGTAGATGTTTTTTCATAACCTTCTGGGTTTTCTTCAGGTGTATCCATATATCTTTCCCCATACATTACTTCATACCATTTCCAATCAATAACAGGGCCACCAGCAACACCAACTTTAAAAGTATCAGGGTAATTTAACATTAAACTTGTTGCCATAAAACCACCGAATGACCAGCCGTAAACTCCAATTTTTTCAGTATCAACAAATTTCTTTGTTTTTAAAAAGGCAACACCTTGCATTTGATCGGCCATTTCGTTTTGACCTAATTGTCTGTGAATTACATGCTCAAAATCACGGCCACGGTTTTCACTTCCTCTGTTATCTAAAGTAAAAACCACAAAACCTTGCTGTGCCATGTAATAATCAAAACCACCTGCTCCTGCACCAAAACGGTTTGAAACTAACTGTGCATGAGGGCCGCCATAAACATAAACCATTACTGGATACTTAGTGTTTTCATTAAAATTTGCAGGGTAAATAATTCTACCGTTTAAATTTGTTTTGCCATCGGCAGCCTTAATCGTAACAGTTTCTATTGTAGGTAAAACTGTTTTTCCTTCGTACGGATTTTTTGCTTCTAAAAGCGTAATACCTTTTTTACCATTTATAGGATTTATCGATATGCTATTTGGTGTTGTGAAATTTGTGTATTGCGAATAAAACCATGTTTTATCTGCATTCATTTCAATATTATAAGTAGCTGAATTTGTTGTGACTGGTTTAGTTTTACCCGATTTTAAATCAACTTTGTACAATAATTTATCCATACCTTTATTAGCAGTACCCATGTAATAAATTTCTTTTGGAGACACGCTTACAAATTCTTTAAAAAGGACATCTTTGTATAAATAACTGTTCAATTGTTTACCATTAGTGTTGTATTTATACATTTGGCGATAGCCATCTTTTTCAGAAATATAGATAAACTCTTTATCATTTAAAAATTTAAGCGGTGTATTTGGCTCTACATAAGTTTTGCTTTTTTCTTCAAATAAAGTTCTATCAAAATTACCCGAATTTGCATTAAAACGCTGTAATTTTAAGTGATTTTGCCCGCGATTTAAAACGCCAACATAAACCAAATCGCTTGAAGGTGCCCAAGAAGGCATGGTTAAAAACTGTTCTTTATCGCCTTCAATTTTTAATGGAGTAGTAGTTTTTGAATCGATATCATAAATGTGTAAAGAAACTTCTTCCGATTTCATACCAGCCATTGGATATTTAATAGGAGTTTCTTCGGCAATTCTAGCTCCAAAATCAATTAACGGATAATTTTTAACCATACGTTCATCTTTCTTATAGAACATAATTTTTTTTCCATTAGGGCTAATCCACATACCTCTGTCAATACCAAATTCGTTGCGGTGCGTATTGCTGCTGCCGTTTACTATATGTTTTTCATCATTCGTAATTTTTACAACCGTACCATTATCATAAACCAATTCTAAATTATTATCATTTAAATAAACAATGTAATTTTTGTTTGGCGCAATTACTTCTTCGTTTGCAGATGCGCTAAATTTAATATGTTTATCTATTGTTTTAGTAGATACATTATAAATAATAAAATATTTATCACTTTTACCGTGGTAAGTGAACGAAAGTTGGTTTTGATTTTCCCAATGATAATCAAACGGGAACATACGTAAACTAACTTTATCGTTAATGATTTTAGAAAGTGCTGTTTCTAAATCGGTTGTTGTAACAAAATTATCAACCGTGGTATTTTTTATAGTTTTAACAGAAAGCGCTTTGAAAGAAGCATCAATAAAAGATAATTCTGCATTTGAACGCCATTGAGCACCGTAAATTGATTGTGTACCAAAGCCTTTTTGTGAAGGTAAAGTTGCTTCTTCTATTGTTAAATTATTTTGAGCCTGCGTTATAAAACTTGCAAGCATAAAAGCGAAAAAGGTAATTTTTTTCATATAAATTTATTTATACTTTTTAGGTTTAGTTTATTAATTTTTTAATTTGATTTTCTAAATCGTTTACATTTTTAAAATATTCAAAATCTAATTGAATTTTATCTTTTTTTAACTGAGCTATAATTTCTAAAATAATATCTAATGGATCGGCTTCAATTCCTTCCATTTTATCATTAAAATCAATACCTACAATAAAACTTTCATTGTAAATATTTACCAAGTAATCTTCAATAAAAGTAGCTAAGCAAATTTCTTGAGGTTTATAATCTTTCCAAACATCAACACAGCAAGCAGTTGCTAATGACAAATTTTGCCAAAAACAAACCACAGGTACGGGTTCATTTTCATGATTTTTAAACAATAACGATTGTGAAATTGCTAATTCGTCTTTAAATTCAATAATAAAAACCTTATTATTGTTTATAATTTGTTCTATAAAAGTATGAATCACTGTGTTTATTTTAAATTAAAAATTTACCATCGCTCATAACTAATTTTCTATCAGCTAAATTGGCTAAATCTTCGTTATGAGTAACAATTACAAAAGTTTGGTTTAAAGAATCTCGTAAATTAAAAAACAATTCGTGCAATTTTTCGGCAGAATTTGTGTCTAAATTTCCAGAAGGCTCATCGGCAAAAATTACAGCTGGTTTGTTTATCAAAGCTCTAGCAACTGCAACACGTTGTTGCTCACCACCTGATAATTCCGATGGAAAATGGTTAATTCTATGCCCTAACTTTAAATACTCTAATATTTTTTTCGCCTCAGTTTCAGCCTCGTTTTTACTTACACCTGCCACAAAAGCTGGAATGCAAACATTTTCTAATGCAGTAAATTCAGGCAAAAGCTGATGAAACTGAAATATGAATCCTATGTTTTTGTTTCTAAAAGCTGCCAATTGTTTATCGTTTAAGCTTAAAACGTTAGTATCATTTATAAATAACTGCGATTCGTTTTTTTTATCAGGAAAATCTAAAACACCCAAAATTTGCAACAATGTAGTTTTACCAGCACCCGATGCACCAACAATAGCAACTACTTCGCCTTTATTAATTTCTAAAGATACATTTTTTAAAACTTGTAAACCATTGTATTGTTTACTAATATTATTAGCTTTAATCATAAACAAAAATTTACAAACGAAATTAAGTAAACTTTTAGTTAAATAATATTAAATACCGTTTTTTTAATTGTAAATTTATTCTGAAAAGAAAATTTACTTAATTTATGTCTATGAAAAAAGAAGAAACTGCAATTTTTGCAAACGGCTGTTTTTGGTGTTCTGAAGCTATTTTTCAGAAAATTGTAGGTGTACTTAGTGTTTTACCTGGATATATTGGTGGCACTACTGAAAACCCAACCTACGAAGAAGTTTGTACAGGTTTAACAAACCATGCTGAAGCTATTAAAATTGAATTTGATAGTAATTTAATTAGTTATCAAGAATTATTAGAGGTGTTTTTTGCCACACACGATCCTACTTCGTTAAATAAGCAAGGAAACGATATTGGCACACAATACCGAAGCGAAATTTTTTATACTACTGATGCACAGAAAGAGCAAGCAAATTTATTTGTTAAAATTTTAAATGATCAACGTATTTTTGAAACTTCGGTGGTTACTAAGGTATCAAAAGCTACCACTTTTTATTTTGCTGAAAATTACCATCAAAATTATTTTAATAATAACCCACAAAACAGTTATTGTGCTATGGTGGTTGCTCCTAAAATTAAAAAGTTTGAAAAGTTTTTTCAAGAGTATGTTACAAAATAAATTGGCATATACTTTGTATTAAAAAGTATATTTAAAATTAAATACATGCAAAATATTGCTCTTAAAAACAAAACAATAAACAACCAAAAATACCGCAATTTATTGTTAGGTTTACTGTTTGATGCAATTGGTACTTTATCATTTTCAATACCCTTTTTAGGAGAATTTACCGATGTAATATGGGCCCCCATTTCGGTTATACTTATTAAAACAATGTATAAAGATAAAGTTGGAACAATTGCAGGAACCATTTCGTTTATTGAAGAAATTTTACCAGGTGTTGATTTTATACCAACTTTTACACTTACTTGGTTTTATACTTATTTTATTCGTAAAAATTAAAAATCAATAAAAAAAGAGCCTTTCGGCTCTTTTTTGTATTAATATAAACTTGGATATTTTGTTGGATTTGCTTCGTGCATAATAGCGTAAACTTTTTCAAAAACATCTTCTGCCGAAGGTTTAGAAAAATAATCACCATCGGTACCATAAGCTGGTCTGTGTGCTTTAGCCGATAATGTTTCTGGTTTACTATCTAAAAATTTATAAGCTTCTTGTTTATCAACAATTTGTTGTAATAAATAAGCAGATGCTCCACCTGGCACGTCTTCATCAACTACTAATAAACGATTTGTTTTTTGTACAGATTTTGCACAATTGTTAGCGTTATCAAACGGTAATAATGACTGCGCATCAATAATTTCAACATCAATACCTATTTCTAACAATTCTTTTGCAGCTTGTTCTACAATTCTTAAGGTAGATCCATAAGATACAATTGTTAAGTCGGCACCTTGTTTAATGGTTTCAACCACACCAATTGGTGTTTTAAATTCACCAATATTGGTAGGCATTTTTTCTTTTAAACGGTATCCATTTAAACATTCAATTACTAAAGCAGGTTCATCGGCTTGTAATAATGTATTGTAAAAACCAGCAGCTTTTGTCATGTTTCTTGGTACTAAAACATGAATACCACGAACTGCATTAATAATCATACCCATTGGCGAACCAGAATGCCAAATACCTTCTAAACGGTGCCCACGTGTACGAACAATTAGTGGCGCTTTTTGTTTACCAGCTGTTCTGTATTGAACGGTAGCTAAATCATCGCTCATAATTTGTATTGCGTACAACAAATAATCTAAGTATTGAATTTCGGCAATTGGTCTTAAACCACGCATTGCCATACCTATACCTTGACCCAAAATGGTTGCTTCGCGGATACCTGCGTCTGCAACACGCATTTCGCCATACTTTTCTTGTAAACCTTCTAAACCTTGGTTAACGTCGCCGATATTACCTGAATCTTCGCCAAAAATTAAAGTTTCTGGATAGGTTTCAAATATCTTATCAAAATTATTTCTAATGATTAAACGTGCATCTACATCGGTACTGTTTTCATCATATGTTGGTAAAACTTCGTCAATATTTTCAGCCTTTTTGTTAGATTGTGAAAATAAGTGTGAACTAAAACTTGGTTGAATTTGATCAATGTAATTCTGAATCCATTGCGCTAACAATTGTTGACCATTTTCGCCAATAATCATACGTAAAATTTTACGTGCCGTTGTTAACAAATCTTTGCGAATAGGTTCTTTTGTAGCATTTAAATCACTAATTGCTTTTTCAATAAAAACTTTATTCGCTGATTGTGTAGCTACATTAGTTAACACATCAATCAACAACGATCTATCGTTTTTAATTGGATTTAAATATGCTTCCCAAGCTGCTTTTTTACCAGCTAAAACTTCCTTTTTAAGTGTTTCATCAATAACATCTAACTCTTCTGCAGTTGCTATATTATTTTCAATCATCCATGAACGCATCTTAACTATACAGTCAAATTCACTTTCCCATTGTAAACGGTCTGCAGATTTATAACGTTCATGTGAACCCGAAGTTGAATGTCCTTGAGGCTGGGTAAGCTCTTTAACATGTATCAAAACAGGTACGTGATTTGTACGCGCAATGTGTGATGCTTTTGCATAAGTATCAACTAAAGCAGGATAATCCCAACCCATTACCGTTAAAACTTCGTACCCATTGGTATCTTCATCTTTTTGAAAACCTTTTAAGATTTCGGAAATGCTTTCTTTTGTTGTTTGATGACGTGCATGAACCGATATTCCGTACATATCGTCCCAAACACTCATAACCATTGGTACTTGTAAGACACCAGCTGCGTTAATGGTTTCAAAAAACAGTCCTTCCGATGTTGATGCATTACCAATTGTTCCCCAAGCAACTTCGTTACCTGCTACAGAAAATTGTTGGTTTTTATCGGCATTCGGAAATTCACGGTAAATTTTTGATGCTTGCGCCAAACCTAACAAACGAGGCATTTGCCCTGCTGTTGGTGAAATATCTGAACTTGAGTTTTTTTGTTGTGTAAGGTTTTTCCAATCGCCATTGTTATCTAAACTGTGGGTTGCAAAGTGCCCTCCCATTTGTCTACCACCAGACATTGGATCGTGTGTTACATCGGCATGACCATATAAACCAGCAAAAAATTGTTGAATGTTTAAAGCTCCAATAGCCATCATAAAGGTTTGATCGCGGTAGTACCCAGAACGAAAATCGCCATTTTTAAAGGCTTTTGCCATTGCTAATTGTGGTACTTCTTTTCCATCGCCAAAAATTCCAAATTTAGCTTTACCGGTTAAAACTTCTTTACGGCCTAATAAACTGCATTCACGTGAGGTGCGTGCTGTTTTGTAATCGTTTAAAACTTCTTTTTTAAAATCTTCAAAAGTTAAAGCTTCTTTCGTAGTTGCCTGCTGACTCATAATTATATAGAAACTGTTTGAAACAAAATTAATTAATTTACGAAATTAAGTAATCAATCGCTAAAAAACTAATTTTTAATAAATTTAACGCTTTAATTTGTTTGTTTTATTGTATTAATAATAAAAAAATAGCCACCTAAATTTTAGATGGCTATTTTAATTTTATATTGAAAAGCTTTATCTATTCATCAATATTTTCAGCTTCTGCTTCTTCTTTTGCTTTTAAAGCTTCTGCACGTTCACGCTCTGCAGAACTTTTAATGGTATCAACTAATATTGGTGTTGATATAAATAATGATGAATAAGTACCTACACCAATACCTAATAACATTGCAAATACAAATCCACGGATTGATTCACCACCAAAAATAAACATGATTAATAATACTACAATAACTGTTGCAGATGTATTGAAAGTTCTTGATAATGTTGTATTAATTGATTTGTTTACAACTTCTTCAAAAGTTCCCTCAGAATCACCTTTTATGAAATCGCGTACACGGTCAAAAACAATTACAGTATCGTTTAAAGAATAACCAATAACAGTAAGTAATGCAGCAACTAATGATTGGTCTACTTCCATATTAAACGGTGCAAATTTATAGAAGAATGAATAAACACCTAAAACAAAAATAACATCGTGTGCAACTGCAGCAACAGCTCCTAATGAATATTGCCATCTACGGAATGAAATTGCTAAGTAAATAAACACTACTAACAATGCACCACCTACTGCCCAATAAGCATCGGTTTTCACGTCTTTCGCTACTGTTGGACCTACTTTAGATGCTTGTACAATTCCTAAACCATTATTTGAAGCGGTTGTAAATTGTTCATAACTTAAATTTGTTGTAAAGTAAGGTTTTAAATTATTGTAAAGAATTGTGTTTACTTCTTTATCAACTTGAGCACTTTCTTCGTCAACTTTATATTTGGTCGTAATTTTAAGTTTTGAATCTTTACCAAAAACTTTAGCTTCTACATTACTATCAAAAACTTTTGATAATTTACTTGAAACTTCAGATGCATTAATGTTTTTATCAAATTGTACTTGGAATGTTCTACCACCTGTAAAATCAATACCATAATTTAATCCATTCAATACTAAAGTACCAATACATAGTAGCATAGTTATAGAAGTAACAACATAAGCTATCTTCTTTTTACCTAAGAAATCAAAGTTCATATTAGTAAACCAATTTCTAGTAAGTTTTGTACTAAAAGCCAGTTTTGCGTCTTTTGCAGCAGCAGTATCAACTAAAATTCTTGTAATTACAATTGCGGTAAATAAAGATGTAACAATACCAATTAATAAGGTAACTGCGAAACCTTTAATTGGTCCTGAACCAAAGATTACCAATACAATACCTGTTAATGCAGTTGTTACGTTAGCATCTACAATTGCAGACATTGCTCCACTCCATGAAAATGCATGTTTTATAGCATCTTTTGAAGGAAAACCTTCTCGGAGTGATTCTTTTGCACGTTCATATATCAAAATATTTGTATCCACTGCAGTACCAATTGTTAAAACAATACCTGCAATACCTGGTAATGTTAATACAAAACCAAAACCTGTAAAAACAGCAAAAATAAACAAAACGTTTACTGCTAATGCAATATTTGCAAACCAACCTGCTTTACCATAGAAAAACACCATCCAAGCTGCAATGATAAACAAACCTACTAATGATGAGTTAATACCTGCATCGATAGCTGCTTGACCTAAAGATGGACCAACAATTTCTGATGAAACAATATCAACCGAAGCCGGTAATTTTCCTGCCTTTAAAATATTAGCTAAATCTTTAGTTTCTTGAACAGTAAAATCTCCCGAAATACTTGAACTTCCACCAGCAATTGGGCCTGAAGTTACACCTGGTGCAGAATATACTACGTTATCTAAAACAATTGCAATATTTGATTGCTGTGTGTATGCTTTACCTGTTAAATCTTCCCAAATTTTAGCTCCGTTTGCATTCATTTGCATTGAAACTACTGGCTTACCAGTAACTTGGTCGTAATCATCACGCGCTTCAGTTACTACTGATCCTGATAATGGAGCTGCATTTTGTAAATTACCTTTTAAAGCATATAATTCTACAATATTTGCATCTTTTTTAGGTTTACCCCAAGCAAATTTTACATTGCGTAATTCACCTGATAATAAACCACGTACTTGTGGATCTTTTAAATATGCATTTACTTGTACGGTATCATTAGTTGCAAAAAATGCAATAATAGGCGAACCTTGGTAACCTGGAGCTTTTACTAATGAAATAAGTGGGCCAATGTCTTGTTTTGAAGTAGCCGTACTATCTTTTGATGCACCTGTTAATAATTTATCAACATCGGTTTTAGGTTTAGCTGTAGAATCTTTTGCAACTGTTGTAGTTTTAGTTGAAGCTTTTTCTTTAAGTACAGCATTTGCAGCCATTATAAAGTCACCGAACTGTTCACCTTTAAAAGTTTCCCAAAATTCTAACTGAGCCGTTGATTGTAATAAATTTTTAATACGATCTATATCTTTTGCTCCAGGCAATTCAACTAAAATTCTACCTGTTTCACCTACCATTTGAATTGTTGGAGAAACTACACCAAATTTATCAATACGTTCACCAAAAACACGGTAAGCACTTTCAATTGCTTCTTTAACTTTAGCATTAATTACCGTTTTAACTTGCGCATCTGTCATTGAAGTATTTACTTCTTGTAAATTTCTGTTTGCAAAAATTTCTGATGAAGCTAATTTTGTAGATCCTGCTGAAACTTTTTCAAAAGCATCGTAAAAAGCTTCTAAATAACTTTGATTTCCATCGCGGTTTTTTTCAGCTTCTGCTAATGCTTGATTAAATACAGCATTTTTAGAATTGTTAGACAATCCTTTTAAAATATCTTTAACAGATATTTGAAGCATCACATTGATACCTCCTTCTAGATCTAAACCTTTTTGAATTTGCTTTGAACGTACTTCAGCAAATGTTTGACCTAAATAAACCTTTTCGCCTGCAATTGAATCTAAATAGCGTGCTTCTTTGGTTAAATCACCTTTAGAAAAATCTTTCGCTTTACTTTCGTAATGATTCGTTACAAACGTAAAGGACAATTGGTAAATACTTACCAACGCAAAAATAATTGCAATAAACTTAACAAGTCCTTTATTCTGCATTTTTAAAAAATTAATAGTTTTTAAATGATTTTGTTCACTGTTTTTACCCTAATAAAACGATAAAATATTTGAAAACGGACAAATATATAACTTCACAAAAGATTTAACAATAAAAAATCTAGTTTATTTAAGCTAATTATTAGGATGTTATTAACAGTTTAAAGATAAAAAAAACCGACGATTGTCGGTCTTTTAGTATAATTAAGCATCGATTTTTGCGTAAACTGCATTTTTTTCGATAAATTCTCTACGTGGAGGCACTTCATCGCCCATTAACATAGAAAAAACACGATCAGCTTCAGCTAAATTGTCTACTGTTATTTGGCGTAAAGTTCTAAATTCAGGGTTCATGGTAGTTTCCCACAATTGTTCTGCGTTCATTTCACCTAAACCTTTGTATCGTTGTACCGATGAGCCTTGCCCCATTTGTTCCATTAAAGCTAAACGCTCTTCATCGTTCCAAGCGTATTGTTTTTTAGTTCCTTTTTTAACCATATATAAAGGTGGTGTTGCAATGTAAACGTAACCACGCTCTATCAATTCACGCATGTATCTAAAAAAGAATGTTAAAATTAAAGTTGAAATGTGGCTACCATCAACATCGGCATCACACATAATTACAACTTTATGGTAACGTAATTTAGTTAAATTTAGGGCTTTACTGTCTTCTTCGGTACCAATGGTTACACCTAAAGCAGTAAAAATATTTCTAATTTCTTCGTTTTCAAAAACTTTATGTCCCATTGCTTTTTCAACGTTCAAAATTTTACCACGCAATGGCATAATTGCTTGAAAGTTACGATCGCGACCTTGTTTTGCAGTTCCACCTGCCGAATCTCCCTCTACGAAGAAAATTTCACATTTTTCAGGGTCTTGCTCAGAGCAGTCACTTAATTTTCCTGGTAAACCACCACCGCTCATTACGGTTTTACGTTGAACCATTTCGCGTGCTTTTTTAGCTGCATGGCGTGCCTGTGCTGCTAAAATTACTTTTTGAATAATGGTTTTTGCATCTGCTGGGTTTTCTTCTAGATAAGCTTCTAACATATCAGAAACAGCTTGAGATACAGGTGAAACTACCTCTCTGTTTCCCAATTTAGTTTTAGTTTGCCCTTCAAACTGTGGTTCCATTACTTTAACAGAAACAATTGCTGTTAAACCTTCGCGGAAGTCATCGCCTGAAATTTCAAATTTTAATTTTTCTAACAAACCAGAAGCGTCAGCATACTTTTTAAGTGTACGTGTTAACCCCATTCTAAATCCTTGTAAATGGGTACCGCCTTCGTGGGTATTGATGTTGTTTACGTACGAATAAATATTTTCTGAATAACTATCGTTATAAATTAAAGCTACTTCAACAGGGATTTCACTTTTTTCGTTTTCCATGTTAATTACGTGCCCAATAATTGGCGTTCGGTTACCATCTAAAAAACGAACGTATTCTTTTAACCCTTCTTTTGAATGAAAAGTTTCGCTGTGTGCTTCACCTTTATCGTTTACATTACGTAAATCGGTTAAAGTAATTGTTATTCCTTTATTTAAAAACGATAATTCGCGCAAACGTGCTGCTAAAGTATCGTAATAATATTCTAAGGTTTGGGTAAAAATAGTTGCATCGGGTTTAAATGTAACTTTAGTACCTGTTTTGTTGGTTTCGCCAATTGGACGAGCTGGATATATGGCTTTACCGCGCTCATACTCTTGTTCCCAAACTTTTCCATCGCGATGAACTTCGGCGCGTAAATGGTCAGATAAAGCGTTAACACAAGAAACACCTACCCCGTGTAAACCACCCGAAACTTTGTATGAATCTTTATCAAATTTACCACCTGCACCAATTTTAGTCATTACAACTTCTAATGCTGAAACACCTTCTTTTTTGTGCATATCAACCGGGATACCACGTCCGTTATCTTGAACTGAAATGGAATTATCTTGATTTATAATAACTTGAATAGAATCGCAATAACCTGCTAAAGCTTCATCGATAGAGTTATCAACAACTTCGTAAACTAAATGGTGTAAACCACGAACGCCAACATCACCAATGTACATTGAAGGGCGCATGCGCACGTGTTCCATTCCTTCTAACGCCTGAATACTATCGGCAGAATACGAATTTTTCTTTATTTCTTCACTCATAATAATATGTGTACTAAATAATAACTGAACTACAAATATACGAAATTTTACTTAATTTTTAGCTTTTAAACGCTTTTAATACTTTTCAAGTTATCAACACTTTAAACGCATTAAACTAAAAAATATCAATTATTTCATACGAAATAGAATTAAATGTAATTTTATCTTTAATTTGCTTGTTTAATAATTGTTGTGTTAGAGGTGCATGTACCGACACACAAAACACAGCTAAACTTTGATAATGAACCATTTGCAAAGGTACACTTATATAAAATATGCCTTTGTTTGTTTTAACTACCGAACCTATAGCAACTTTTTTGGTTAATTTAGTTTCGGGTAATTTTAAAGCGGTTTGTTGTATGTTTAATAACTGTAACAATTTAGTATTTAGCTTTTCTTGTTCTAAATGCATCATAGCTAAACCGGTTTCGTGTTTATCGCCTGCCGAACTTTTAGCATCGTTTTGTGCATCGTGTGTTAACGATGTAATTTGTAATTGTATGTTATTAATTTGATTTTGTATGGTATTTAAAACCGTTTGTTTTAATTGTTTTCTATCCATAAAATTAAAAAAAGCTCTAATACAGAGCTTTTAATTAGTTATTTTATTTATAATTAAAGATTAAATTTATACATGGCACCAGCTAAAACTTGTAAACCTTGTACTTGGTATTGATTAAAACGATAATAATTTTGATTTGCTAAGTTAGATCCTTTTGCAAAAATGGTCCACTGTGCTGTTGGTTTGTAACCAATTTCTAAATTTACATCATAAAAATCACCTAATTTTAACGATTCATCCATTAATATTGTAGCGTTATGGTTCAATTCATATCGTTGACCTACATAAGCAACATTTGCATTTGCATACCATTGATTGGTTATGTTATACAACGCGTTTAAATTAATTTTTCCTTGAGGAATGTGAAATGCATTTTTGTAGTTTTCTAATGTAAAATTATTAAACTCACCCGAAATTCCTATTTGCGCCTTATTTGAAAAATCAAAATTTAATTCACCAAATAATGTAAAAGTATCTACCTTATCATAAACTAAACCAAAAGAATTTCCATATTCAAAGCCTTCTTTATTTGCTAGATTAATATCGTAGGTATTTATTGTAAAAAGTGCTTTATCGTCTTCGGTTTTATAATTTGCACGAACATTATATGAAACATTGTGATATAATTTTCCTTTCATACCTGCATATAAATCATAAGCTGTTTTTGTAGGCTTAAGCTGCATTGTTGGCGCAACAAAAGGGTTTTGAGCTACAATTTGCGCATATGAATTTTGCTGTACACCACCAATTGCACCTACATAGGCTTGTAAAATATTAGGTACTAAGTTAAAATTAGCTTTTATATTCGGATAAATAACTACTTGGTTATCTTCAACCCCAAGCTGTTTTCCTAAAATATACGTTAAACCTGCACCTAATTCTAAGGAATAATCAGCATCAAAAAATTTAATATTTGGATTAACAGATAGGTTTAAATAATTGTATTTATCTTGCACATTATCAATACCATTGTTGGTAAATTGTGTGTTTACATAATCGGCTTCAAGATTTAAATACAGGGTATTGTTAGGTAATTCAACACTAAATTTAGGGGCTAAAACAAATCTGCTTTCTTTACTATCGTAATCATCCCAAAAATATTTGTATTTTAAATCTACTTTTTCAAAAGCACCAACATAACTTTCGAAGGTTGCCCCCAAATGTAAATCGTTGTATTTTTGAAGAGGGTCAACTAAATTAAAGTTAAAATTAGTTAAGTTGAAATCATTTGGAGTACCGTACCAATTATATTTTGCAGCCATTGCTCCAAATTGTGTATTCCATTGATTGTTATCGTTTCGTTGACCTAACGTAAAATCCAAATTAGTGTTCGAGAATGTGTCATCAAGATGTACACCTTCTATACCACCACCCGATGAAATATGTTTTAATAAACCACCAACGTACATGTTTTTAGAACCAACTTTTTCTACAATACCCAATTCGCCTCTTAAAGTATTATACGTACCATAACCAAAAAGAGCATAGTTGCTGTAATAATTTGCTAATGAATCGGTATCAACTTTTGCCGCTTCGCCTTTTGCAGGAGAAAAAGTTGAAGCCACTGGAACCGAAAAAATGGTATATTTTACTTCTTTTTTTTGGTTAATTTCTTCATCTTCGATAATTGGGTTATCGTTAATTTTAAAAGCATCGTTTAAAGTTGCTTGATATTCCGACGTTACATTTACAACTTCGGTACCTACGGTATTATTTTTTTTATTTTTATCGTCTTGTGCGTTTGCTTTATATGCAAAAAACGTTGCTGCTATAGTGATACTTAATACGTACTTTTTCATAAAATTTTATTTAACCGATGAATTACGTTTCGATTCTTCTAACTTAATTCTATTTAATTCTGTTTGCGCCTCATTAACAACCTCTGTAAATTCTGTAGCATTGTTTATAACACTTTCTAAGATATAAGTTGCTTGGTAACTATCTTTTAATTGGTAAAAGTTTTTAGCTAATAGTATCAATCCTTTAGCATTGTAATATTTATTAGCCGAAAATTCCTTAACTAATTTTTCGATTGTTTTATTAGATGCTTCGTATTTTTTATCGATATTTTTAAAAAAGGCATCGTAATACAACGCTTCTGCTTTTAAATCGCCTGTTCCTATGGTATTTAATTGATCGTACCATTTGCGTGCATTTACAATATCGTTATTTTTAATGGCTACACGTGCGTTAATAGCTATTGCATCTGCTTTAATTCGTTTATCAACTTTATTATTTACTGATAATATTTCGGCATAATCTAAAGCAGCTTGTACATCGCCATTTGTATAGTTCAATTTCATTAAATTGGCTTGTGCAAAAAGTTTATTGCTACTATTACTTGCGTTATCTTCTAAACTACTTAAAACACGTAAGGCGTTTGTTTTATCGTTTTCGGTTAAATACATATTTGCTAAACGCACCAATGCTTGTTCAGTATATTCAGACTTTCCACGCTTAAGTACGTTTTCGTAATTAGTTTTTGCATCGTTAACTTTGTTATCGGCAAAATAAATTTCGGCAATGTGAAAATACGCTTTAGTGGTATGTACCCCATTTGGATAATTTGATACATAATCTTTAAAACTTTGTAATGCAGCGCTTGGTTTATTATTAGCCATTTGGTTTTCTGCCGAATTAAACACATCATTTTCTAATTCTGCAGTAGAAATATCAACAAAATCCAATCCATTTACCCAAGTTGCAAATTCATTTGATTTTCCTATTTCTAAATAAGCAATTCTAGCATTTTGTACCGCTTCAATTGCATCTTGCGATCCAGGATAATCGGCCACTACTTTTTTAAATCGTTCAATAGCTTTATCTTCTTGATTTACATTTACATACACCAAACCTTGACGCAAAATTGCTTTTGAAATTAAATTTGATTTTGAATGATTACTAATTAAATCATTAAAAGTTTCAATTGCTTTATTGGTTTGATTATTGTTTGCATATGTGCTACCTAATTCATAAATAGCATCGTCTATTAAATTAGAGGATTTGTAATTTGATATAAACTTTTGTAACTCCTCAATCTTTGTTTGAGTTTTATCAACAAATCCATACGACACCGCTTTTTGGTAAGCAGCATAATCTTTATATTGCGAATTACTGTTTAAAATAGCATTGTACATTTCCATTGCTGGCCAATATTGTTTAGTAACAAAATATCCATCGGCAAGGCGTAATGTAGCATCAGTTTTTTTAGCATCGTCTTTTACAACAGCTAAATAATTTTTAAAATGTACGTTTGCGTTAGTGTAATTTTTTAATTTAAAAGCTGTATAACCCAAATTATATTCAACGCTTTTAAATTCGGGTGTTTTTTGTGCCTGTGGCAATTGTTTAAATGTAGAATAGGTTTGGTAAGCATCGTTAAATTTATTCATAGCATATTCACTTTCACCTCGCCAATAAGTTGCACGTGCAACAAAAGAAATATCTTGCCTTTCAGCAATAGATTTGTTAAACATGCTATTTGCTTGGCTAAACTTGCCTTCGTTAAAAAATTCAACGCCACGGTAAAAAGTAACTTTTTGGTAAGCTGCTTTATTTAAAGGTGTTCTATTTGACTCTAAAACAGTTAATGCTGCTTGATAATTTTTGGTTGATATATACGAATCTATCAATAAATCGTTTAACTCTTGTTTATACGGCGACTGTGGATATTGCACCAAAAAGTCAGTGATAACTTCGGGTACACTTTTATAAGGGTTTCCAATATCATAACTTAATTTGGCATAATTAGCATAAGCATCTTCTTGAATTTTAGAAGAAAATTGCATTTCACTAGCATTTTTAAACGCATTTAATGCTTGCGTACGTTGATTTAACTTTAAATAACTTTCCCCTAAATGATAATACGCATTTTGTGCAACAGCATCGTTACCACCAATAATTTTATTAAACTCTGAAACTGCTTTATCAAACTTTTTTTGTTGATAATAGCAATATCCTAATTGATAAAAATCAACATTTGTTAATTTACCGTTTTTACCTTCGTAAGCTAACAAATAAGACAACGCTTTATCGTATTGTTTTAAATTAAAATAACTTTCTCCAATTATTTTAGACAATTCTGATTTTTCGGTAGGATTTGCTTTTGGAATTTGAGCCAAACCTTCTTCAATAGCTTTTTCAAAATTACCACTTTTAAATTGCATGTCGGCTTGATAATACCCCATGCGCTCTTTGTATTTATCTATCGATTCTACCGATTCAAAATACGTATTAGCCTTTTCATAATCGTTATTTGCATACGAAATATAACCTAAATAATAGGTAGCCTGATTACCATATAAACCATTAAGTTGTACTTTTTCTAGATGATTTTTTGATTTATTATATTGATTTTTAACAAAATAAGCATATCCCTTTTGAAAATTCAATCGATCTTTATCTTCTGAACTTAAAATAGATTCGCTAATATTTTCGGTATAATTTAAAACACGATCGTAATCACCTTGTTGAAAATAATAATTTGCAACATCCATATAAGCTTGTACTTGCTTTCTGCTTGTAGGATATTCGTAAATAAATTGACTAATCTTTTGTTCGGCACCTGCTTGTCCTAATTTCAAAGCACAATTAGCACTGTAATAAGCACTTTCTGCTTGAATTTCGTCGGTGGTATTTTTAACCTTTAACTTATCAAACAAAATCTGTGCAACAGCAAACTGATTTTCGTTATATAAATTTACTGCTTCGTAAAAATCTTTATTTTCATTTGTAAAATTATGTGATTGTTGCGCTTGTACAGCTAAACCGCTTAGTAAAAACGATAAGTATATAAAATGGTTAGGTTTTCGCATTTCAACTATTTTTAAATATCAAATATATTAAAATATCTATTCTAGTGAAACGCTTTAAGTGATTATTAATTGTGTTTGTTCACATATTTTATTATTTTTTTTATAACAGAATAATGTTATCAAGCATAAATGTAGTTTTTGAACATTTTTTTGGTATTAAATTAAAACTTGGCTTAAAATTATAAATCTAAACTTTACAATAATTACAAATTTTTAACATTATAACAGCACTAACATAATTTTAGGTTTAAGATTTGATTACATAACTGGTTTTATGTTTGTATCGAACAAAATAAAAAAAACAATGAAAAAAAATTATGTCGGAAAAATAGCTTTTTTAGCTTTAACTTCCTTTGCAGTAACTTCTTGCCAAGATGATCCAATTACTGCTAAAATTGATGAACCAGAAACAGAAGTTCCTCAAAACCCAATCAATTTAGTAAATCATTCTAATATTCCTGCATTAGTATACGGTATGCCTGGATTTGAAGATTTGGAAATTCTTACTTTAATTTCTTCTTCTGATAAATTAGAACAATCACCTGATTTTGTTTTTGGTGCACAACCAGACGGATCAGGCTTTATGAGAAACCCAAGTGGTGAAGGTTTTATGATGATTACAAATCATGAAATTCTACAATCTGTTTCACGTGTATTTTTAGATAAAAATTTTAAACCAATTCGTGGTGAATATGTTGTTGATGCCGTTGGTGGTATGACAAGATTATGTTCTGCTACTCTTGTTGAACCTTCTATTCATGGGTTTGGGCCCGTATTTTTAACTGCAGGTGAATCGGGTGAAGAAAGTTTAGTACATGCTATTGACCCTTTAGGATTTGTTAACGATCGTTCTAGAACAGACCGTGTAAAACCCGCTTTAGGTAAAGCCAGTATGGAAAACGCTGTTCCATTACCTGCCGATGTTTCTGGAAACGGAACTTTTGTACTAATTGGCGAAGATCAAAGTTACTCTACTAATCATCAAAGTGCTGGTCAATTAATTATGTATCATTCAAATACTCGTGGTGATTTAGACAACGGAAAATTATACGCTTTGAAGAGCGTTGATAATACAATTACTGAAGGCTCAATGTCTAAAAATCAATCGTATAATGTAGAATTTGTTGAAATTCCGAATGCTAAAAATTTAACAGGTGCCGAAATTAATGCAGCAAATATTGCAAATAATGCGTTGCGTTTTTCTAGGGTTGAAGATGTTGATTATCGCAAAGGTAAAGGTAATGGAAATGAAATTTATTTTACTGCAACCGGACAAGCAAGTGGCGGACAACCTGTTCCTGGATATACAATGTGGGGACGTGTTTACAAACTGGTTTTAGATAAAAACAATATGTTTAAAGGTAAATTAGAAATTATTGCCGAAGGTGATTCAAACCCTGGAAACGATTTAATTAACCCTGATAATCTTTGTGTTACCGAAAATTATGTATATATACAAGAAGACGGAGATTCGTTTTATGCTGGTGCTAACCACGACTCTTATATTTGGCAATATAGCATGACAAAAAAATCATACAAACCTTGGCTAAATATGAAACATAATCGTGGTAATACAGAATGGTTTAACATGTTTAATCAATCTGGTAAGCTAGATAAATTTGGTTCTTGGGAGTATGGTGCCATGGTTGATGTTTCTGATTTAGTGGGTATCCCAGGTACTTTTGCTGTGAACATTCACCCTCATACTTGGCAAAAACAAGAATTTTTAAATGCCGATGGCTCTGGTACACAAAGTAATAAAGAAGGTGGCCAAGTTGTTTTAATTAAAAATGTAGAACGTTAAAAAATAAACACTGGCTTATGCCAGTGTTTTCTTTATAAAATGAAAAAAATAATAGCTATTATATGTATTTGTTTGTTATTCATTCAATGTAAAAACAACATCTATGAAACAAATTCTGAAATTAAAGTACAACAACATATTGTAAATAATTTAAATAAACTTTCTAAAGAATTACAAAATTTAGAAAATTTAGTAACAACAAACACATCAAGCAAAACATTACAAAATCAATTCTTAAAATGTAGATTGATTTACAAAAATACCGAATGGGCAACAGAATACTATCTACCGCAATCATCAAAATTTTTAAATGGCCCTGCATTGGATCATTTAGATCTTGATGAAAATAAATTTTTAGAAGCGCAAGGTTTTCAGGTTTTAGAAGAATTGTTGTACCCTGAATTCGATATCAAACAAAAAACCGAAATAATTAAACAAATTCGTATAATTGACAATTTAGTTCGTGCTGGTAAAACAAACATCACAGCCATTAATCCAACAAAAGAACAAATTTTTGATGCGTTGCGTTTAGGTGTTTTTAAAATTACAACTTTAGGTATAACTGGTTTTGATACGCCTGTAAGTAATTTATTATTTCCTGAATCACAAGCTGCTTTAAAAGGTATTGAAGAAGTTTTGGAAATATATAAAACCGAATTTAAAGGTATCAATTCCTATCTTACGGTAATTAAATTAACAAAAAATGCACAAAAAAGCATCTCTAAAAATACAGATAAGAATAATTTTAATTACTTGGCGTATATAGTAAACTATTTAGATCCTATTTCCAAAAACCTTCACAAATTACAAGTTAAAGCCAATATTCCTTTTGTTAAACGAGTTAGTATGTTAAAATCTAACGCTTCGTCGTTATTTTCAGAAAATGTTTTTGATGTAAATGCTGTGGCAGTTGATGAAAATGTAAATGAAGCTAAAACAAAATTGGGTGAAAAATTATTTTATGATAAAAATTTATCAAAAAATAATTCAAGAAGTTGCGCTAGTTGTCATAAACCAGAAAAAGCTTTTACCGATGGTTTAAAAGTAGCTACTAATTTGCAAGGCAAACCAATGGTTCGCAATACACCATCCTTAAATTATGCTGGTTTTTATCATGGTCAGTTTTGGGACATGCGCCAATCAAATATAGAGTCGCTTACAACAACTGTAATACAAAATAAAGATGAAATGCATGGAAATATGTCACAAATCATCAAAATAATCCAAAAAAACTCACTATACGCCAAAAAACTCAAAGAAATATACAAAACAAATGAAATTAAAGAATGGCATATTCAAAATGCTCTTGCAAGTTATGTACGTTCATTAAGCACATTTTCTTCTAAGTTTGATCAGTATATGCGCGGAAATAAAAATGCGTTATCAAAATTAGAGACCAAAGGGTTTAATGTATTTGTTGGAAAAGCAAAATGTGCTACTTGCCATTTCATCCCACTCTTTAATGGAACTGTTCCTCCAAGATTTTCATCTTCTGAGCAAGAAGTTTTGGGTGTACCTAAAGACATCAATATCACAAAATTAGATACGGATTTAGGCAGATATTTATACAACACCGATTTACAACAGCTAAAAAATTCATTCAAAACTGTCAGCATTCGTAATATAGAAAAAACAGCTCCTTATATGCATAATGGTGTTTTTGAAACCTTGGAACAAGTGATTGATTTTTATGATAAAGGAGGTGGTTTAGGTTTTAAATTACCTGTTACAAACCAAACATTACCACAAGATAAACTCAATTTAACTAAACTCGAACAAAGTGCTTTAATTGCGTTTATAAAAACTTTAAACGATCAATACTAAACATCATATAAATCCTTTTTTAAAACCATTTTCATTTGGGCAATCCCCTCCACTACGTTGCGGGTAGGGCACTCGCGAGTCGCTTTTGTTTTTTAGCAAAAACAAATAGCTCCAACAAACGCTCCATCCCTATTGCAGCAGATTGTAAAAAAATCTGTTGGAATCTGTGGTAAAACAAAAAATCCCCATCATTACTGATGAGGATTTAAAAAAAGGCGATGACTTGACCAAAGGGACACGCCGCACCTATAAAAAAAGAAAACCCCAATCTTTTCAGATTGGGGTTTTACTAAAAAAAGGCGGCGACATACTCTCCCACATTAAAATGCAGTACCATCTGCGCTATCGGGCTTAACTTCTCTGTTCGGAATGGGAAGAGGTGAGCCCCGATGCTATAACCACCTTAAGCTTTTGGTTTATTACACTTGTAACAAACTATTTTGTTAACATATTTTCGATACTTTTTGTAGATTATTTTAAGTTTAGTCTTAATACTAAATTCTCAATACTATTTTTATAAAGCAATTCCTAGAGCACATAAGCTTACGGGCTATTAGTACTACTTGACTATGACATTACTGCCTTTACATCTGTAGCCTATCAACGTTGTCATCTTCAACGACCCTTTAAAGAAATCTCATCTTGTGGTGGGTTTCGCGCTTATATGCTTTCAGCGCTTATCCCTTCCCAACGTAGCTACTCAGCGATGCACCTGGCGGCACAACTGATACACCAGAGGTTAGTCCAATTCGGTCCTCTCGTACTAGAATCAGATCCACTCAAATTTCTTGCGCCCACAGTAGATAGAGACCGAACTGTCTCACGACGTTCTGAACCCAGCTCGCGTGCCACTTTAATGGGCGAACAGCCCAACCCTTGGGACCTTCTCCAGCCCCAGGATGTGACGAGCCGACATCGAGGTGCCAAACCCCCCGTCGATATGAGCTCTTGGGGGAGATCAGCCTGTTATCCCCGGCGTACCTTTTATCCTTTGAGCGATGGCCCTTCCATGCGGAACCACCGGATCACTATGCTCTACTTTCGTACCTGATCGACTTGTTAGTCTCGCAGTCAAGCTCCCTTTTGCCATTGCACTCTACGCACGGTTACCAAGCGTGCTGAGGGAACCTTTAGAAGCCTCCGTTACTCTTTTGGAGGCGACCACCCCAGTCAAACTACCCACCAAGCAATGTCCTCAACATGTATCGAGTTAGATCTCAGATAAGCAAAGGGTGGTATTTCAACAATGACTCCACAACGCCTAGCGACGCCATTTCATAGTCTCCCACCTATCCTACACATCACTTATCCAAGAACAATACTAAGCTATAGTAAAGGTGCACAGGGTCTTTTCGTCCCACTGCGGGTAATCGGCATCTTCACCGATACTACAATTTCACCGAGCTCATGGCTGAGACAGTGTCCAGATCGTTACACCATTCGTGCAGGTCGGAACTTACCCGACAAGGAATTTCGCTACCTTAGGACCGTTATAGTTACGGCCGCCGTTTACTGGGGCTTCAATTCAATGCTTCTCCGAAGATAACATCTCCTCTTAACCTTCCAGCACCGGGCAGGTGTCAGGCCCTATACTTCATCTTACGATTTGGCAGAGCCCTGTGTTTTTGATAAACAGTCGCCTGGACCTTTTCACTGCGGCCAGCATTGCTGCTGGCGACCTTTCTCCCGAAGTTACAGGTCTATTTTGCCTAATTCCTTAGCCATGAATCTCTCGAGCACCTGAGGATACTCTCCTCGACCACCTGTGTCGGTTTGCGGTACGGGTTGTAATAATCTAAGTTTAGAAGCTTTTCTTGACAGCCTTTAGGTACACTATCACTTTGCCCGAAGGCTCCGTGTACTATCGCATTTCTCCAAGTTCGACGCATTTTACTATCAAACCTATAGGTACGTGCTTTAACGAACTATTCCGTCAGTTCGCGGTACTTTCACCACTGCGTCACTCCATCACAACTATTACAAGTACGGGAATATTAACCCGTTGGCCATCGACGTCCCCCTTCGGGTGTGCCTTAGGTCCCGACTAACCCACAGCTGATTAGCATAGCTGTGGAAACCTTGGTCTTACGGTGTGCGGGTTTCTCGCCCGCATTATCGTTACTTATGCCTACATTTTCTTTTCTAAACAGTCCAGCAATTCTCACAAATCACCTTCTACCCAGTTTAGAATGCTCCCCTACCACTTGTATTTACATACAAATCCATAGCTTCGGTAGTATACTTATGCCCGATTATTATCCATGCTCGATCGCTCGACTAGTGAGCTGTTACGCACTCTTTAAATGAATGGCTGCTTCCAAGCCAACATCCTAGCTGTCGGGGCAATCAAACCGCGTTTTTTCAACTTAGCATACATTTGGGGACCTTAGCTGATGGTCTGGGTTCTTTCCCTCTCGGACATGGACCTTAGCACCCATGCCCTCACTGCTGTAAATCATTTATTAGCATTCGGAGTTTGTCAGGAATTGGTAGGCGGTGAAGCCCCCGCATCCAATCAGTAGCTCTACCTCTAATAAACTATATCAGCGCTGCACCTAAATGCATTTCGGGGAGTACGAGCTATTTCCGAGTTTGATTGGCCTTTCACCCCTACCCACAGGTCATCCGAAGACTTTTCAACGTCAACCGGTTCGGTCCTCCATTTGGTGTTACCCAAACTTCAACCTGCCCATGGGTAGATCACACGGTTTCGCGTCTACCACTACTGACTATAGCGCCCTATTCAGACTCGCTTTCGCTTCGGCTGCGTAACTTAATTACTTAACCTTGCCAGCAACGGTAACTCGTAGGCTCATTATGCAAAAGGCACGCCGTCACCCAACGAATGGGCTCCGACCGCTTGTAGGCGTATGGTTTCAGGTTCTATTTCACTCCGTTATTCACGGTTCTTTTCACCTTTCCCTCACGGTACTGGTTCACTATCGGTCTCTCAGGAGTATTTAGCCTTGGCGGATGGTCCCGCCGGTTTCAATCAAGGTTTCACGTGCCCCGACCTACTCAGGATACCACTATCTAATACTTCACTTACCTATACGGGACTATCACCCTCTACGGTTCATCTTTCCAGATGATTCTAATTCGCTTAGCTTAAAATGTCGTGGTCCTACAACCCCAAAATTGCCGTAACAACTTTGGTTTGGGCTTCTGCGCGTTCGCTCGCCACTACTTACGCAATCACTTTTGTTTTCTTCTCCTCCGCCTACTTAGATGTTTCAGTTCAGCGGGTTTGCTCACCTATCGGTGTACTATGTCTTCAACATAGTGGGTTGCCCCATTCGGATATCTGCGGATCAATTCGTATGTGCCAATCCCCGCAGCTTTTCGCAGCTTATCACGTCCTTCGTCGCCTCTGAGAGCCTAGGCATTCCCCATACGCCCTTATTTTGCTTATTGTGCTCTACTTTAATCCCTAAAGATTAAATGTGCTTTATATTATTTCTAATATTATTCTACTTTTTAAATGTATCTCAATATGTCAATGAACTTTTTTCGCTTGATGCGAATTGTGGAGAATATCGGAGTCGAACCGATGACCTCCTGCGTGCAAGGCAGGCGCTCTAGCCAGCTGAGCTAATCCCCCATTCTTTTAGCTTTCAGTTATCAGCCGTTAGCTTTCAGCGGATTGTTGATAACTCAACTTCTAAAATTTCCTTTTATGGTATTTTTCACAGCTTTTTAATTCGTAATTTTCTATTTCGTAATTAAAAGTAGTCCCGGGCAGACTCGAACTGCCGACCCCTACATTATCAGTGTAGTACTCTAACCAGCTGAGCTACGAGACTCTGTAATTTTTTACCTTTTTTTTGAACTAACAGTTAAGAGTAAGAGATTTTTAAACCATCTCTAGAAAGGAGGTGTTCCAGCCGCACCTTCCGGTACGGCTACCTTGTTACGACTTAGCCCTAGTTACCAGTTTTACCCTAGGCAGCTCCTTGCGGTCACCGACTTCAGGTACCCCCAGCTTCCATGGCTTGACGGGCGGTGTGTACAAGGCCCGGGAACGTATTCACCGGATCATGGCTGATATCCGATTACTAGCGATTCCAGCTTCACGGAGTCGAGTTGCAGACTCCGATCCGAACTGTGACCGGCTTTATAGATTCGCTCCCTATCGCTAGGTGGCTGCTCTCTGTACCGGCCATTGTAGCACGTGTGTGGCCCAGGACGTAAGGGCCGTGATGATTTGACGTCATCCCCACCTTCCTCACAGTTTACACTGGCAGTCTTGCTAGAGTTCCCGACATTACTCGCTGGCAACTAACAACAGGGGTTGCGCTCGTTATAGGACTTAACCTGACACCTCACGGCACGAGCTGACGACAACCATGCAGCACCTTGTAAATTGTCCGAAGAAATATCTGTTTCCAAATACGTCAATCTACATTTAAGCCCTGGTAAGGTTCCTCGCGTATCATCGAATTAAACCACATGCTCCACCGCTTGTGCGGGCCCCCGTCAATTCCTTTGAGTTTCAGGCTTGCGCCCGTACTCCCCAGGTGGGATACTTATCACTTTCGCTTAGCCACTCAGTCCGAAAACCAAACAGCTAGTATCCATCGTTTACGGCGTGGACTACCAGGGTATCTAATCCTGTTCGCTACCCACGCTTTCGTCCATCAGCGTCAATCGTTGGTTAGTAACCTGCCTTCGCAATTGGTATTCCATGTAATATCTAAGCATTTCACCGCTACACTACATATTCTAGTTACTTCACCAAAATTCAAGCCCTACAGTATCAATGGCAATTTTTTGGTTAAGCCAAAAACTTTCACCGCTGACTTATAAGGCCGCCTACGGACCCTTTAAACCCAATGATTCCGGATAACGCTTGGATCCTCCGTATTACCGCGGCTGCTGGCACGGAGTTAGCCGATCCTTATTCTTACAGTACCGTCAAGTTCCCTCGCAAGGGAGTGTTTCTTCCTGTACAAAAGCAGTTTACAATCCATAGGACCGTCTTCCTGCACGCGGCATGGCTGGTTCAGACTTGCGTCCATTGACCAATATTCCTCACTGCTGCCTCCCGTAGGAGTCTGGTCCGTGTCTCAGTACCAGTGTGGGGGATCTCCCTCTCAGGACCCCTACCCATCATCGTCTTGGTGTGCCGTTACCACACCAACTAACTAATGGGACGCATGCTCATCTTATACCAATAAATCTTTAATATCTGAATGATGCCATTCCTATATCCTATAAGGTATTAATCCAAATTTCTCTGGGCTATCCCTTAGTATAAGGTAGATTGCATACGCGTTACGCACCCGTGCGCCGGTCTCAAGGAAGCAAGCTTCCTCTACCCCTCGACTTGCATGTGTTAGGCCTGCCGCTAGCGTTCATCCTGAGCCAGGATCAAACTCTTCATCGTATGTTTTTTATATTTTTTGATGTGTCGTTTAAAAACGTAATCTCTTACGCTCTTACTCTTTATTTTTCTGTTAATCCAATATGTCTATGAACTTGTCTCTTCTTCTGTTGCTTTGTTTCTTAAAGCGGTTGCAAAAGTAGTAACTTTTTCTAATCTACCAAAACTTTTTTTAGTTTTTTTTTGAAAAAGTTTTTTTGATTACTTTTTCGATTTAAAAGAACGTTTACTTCTGTATTCGGGTGCAAAGATACCAAACATTTTACTTATCAAACAAACTATTTTTAATGTTTTTTTTAAGATAATTTATACTTTACTTAACATGAATACGTTACAGCTTTTTTTTTAACATTTTATTTTTTTGAAATTATACTTAAATCTAGTTTAGTGATTGAAAACCCTTCATTTATTGACCTTATATCAGTATAAAAAATGAATTTTGTTTTACTATGTTTTATTTTTGGTTAAAAATTTGATTGTATTTATTTATGAATTATGTTTGAGATACATTTTATAATACAACTCTAGTTTGAAAAATCGAAAATTAATCAGTCAAAGACATCCTGCTTTATATTTTATTGCGGTTTGGTTACGGCGTATAAAGCGCACATTTGAATGGTATTTTGATCATAAAAAATATGCAAAGACAAAACAAACAGATGAACTTTTATATAATGTAAAAAAACATCAATCTTTATTGATAAGAAAATTAGGTGATGGAAACGACTTTTTACAACTTAATAAAATTACGAATTTAAAAATTGCTTTATCAAAATTAAATGGTGTTTTAATTAAACCTGGCGAAACACTATCATTTTGCAAAGTGGTTGGTTTACCTACTAAAAGGAAAGGGTATGTTTTAGGAATGGAACTTTCTTTTGGTAAAGCACGTGCAGGAATTGGGGGTGGCATTTGCCAAATTGCAAATATGATGCATTGGCTTGCTTTACATAGTGAACTAGAAATTACCCAACGTAGCAATCATTCTTTTGACCCTTTTCCAGATGAAGGCAGAACTTTACCTTTTGGTAGCGGCGCTGCTATTTTTTATAATTATGTTGATTTACAATTAACGAATCGCACAAAAAAAACGTTTCAATTAAACCTTTGGATTACCGAAAAACATTTAGAAGGAACATTAAAAACAAATGAACCAACAAATACATCATATCATGTATTTGAAAAAAAACATCGCTTTTTAAAAATAAACGACACTTTTTATAGAGAAAATGAAATTTGGCGGAATTGTATCGATAAAAAAACAGGGAATATTATTAAAACTGAATTAATTAAAAAAAATTTTGCCCGCGTTACTTACATCCCCGAAAATTTTACGGAATCTTTCTAAAAATAAACAACTAAACGCTTATAAAATTTGCTGTGTATGTTCTTTGGTTTTTACTTTTTGAATAATATTTTCAATAATTCCGTTTTCATTAATTATAAAAGTAGTTCGGTGAATACCATCGTACTCGCGCCCCATGAACTTTTTAGGACCCCAAACACCGTAGGTTTTTATAATTTGCATTTTTTCATCGGCTAACAACGGATATTGTAAGTTATTTTTGATAGAGAAATTTAATTGACGTTTTTGCGAATCGGCACTTACCCCTATTACTTGATAATTTTGTGCTATAAACCGATCTAAATTATTTTGTAAATCGCAAGCTTGTGCTGTACAGCCAGGTGTTGATGCTTTAGGATAAAAAAATAAAACTATCTTTTTACCTTTAAAATTGGTTAATTGAATTAGGTTATTGTTTTGATCGATACAAGAAAAATCAGGTGCTTTATCGCCAATCTGTAATGTTGTCATAATTTATTATTTTTGTAAAATTACAATATTCATAGAATGACTCAAAAAGAAAAAGTTGCTTTTGTAATAGATACATTAGAAAATTTGTATCCAGAAGTACCCATTCCATTAGACCATAAAGATCCTTACACACTTTTAATTGCCGTTTTATTATCGGCACAATGCACCGATGTTCGTGTAAACCAAATTACCCCCAAGTTATTTGCCATTGCCGACAATCCTTATGATATGGCTAAACTTACCATTGAAGAAATTGCAGATATTATTCGTCCATGTGGTTTAAGTCCAATGAAATCAAAGGGAATTTACGGATTAAGCCATATTTTAATAGATAAATACAACGGTGAAGTACCTGCGGATATGAGCGCTTTAGAAAGTTTACCTGCCGTTGGTCATAAAACAGCTTCGGTAGTAATGTCGCAAGCCTTTGGTGTACCTGCTTTTCCGGTAGACACGCACATACACCGATTGATGTATCGATGGAATTTAAGTTCAGGTAAAAATGTGGTACAGACAGAAAATGACGCCAAACGCATTTTTCCCGAAGACAAATGGAATAAATTACATTTACAAATGATTTGGTACGGACGTGAATATTCACCTGCACGAGGTTGGAAACTAGAAAAAGACATTATTACAAGCAAAATAGCTAAAAAAACAATGATAACAGAACTTTTAAAAAACCACAAACAATAAAAAAGGAACCTTTTAGGTTCCTTCTTAGTTTTGAAAAGTTATGAAATGTAATGATTTTGTTTTTACCGCTTTTGTACTACTAGAATAATTTAAAATAAAATCTATAGTACTGTTTTTAGGTAAAATTTTTGGTTGTTGCTTACTGTTGTTTTTGTAATTTTTTATCATAGAAAAGGTTTATTTTTTTATATAATAACGCAACAGTAAAATAAATATTGTTTAATCGTTTAAAATAATTTGTTTACTTGCTAATAATTTACGCAAATTAATAATTGCATATCGCATTCTACCTAAAGCCGTGTTAATACTTATACCGTTTAATTCGGCAATTTCTTTAAACGATAAATCATCGTACAAACGCAAACGTATAATTTCTTGCTGATCTTCAGGTAATTTTAAAACCAAAAGATGCAAATCATCTTCTAATTGCGTATTAATCATTTGTGATTCAATATTTAAGTCAGAATCAATCATTTTGGCAAAAATAGAATACTCTTCTTGATCGCGTTGAAACTTTACTTTAGAAACTTTTCTAAAATGATCAATAATTAAGTTGTGTGCAATACGCATTACCCAAGGTAAAAACTTACCTTCTTCGTTATAACTTTCTTTTTTAATGGTATTAATTACTTTAATAAAGGTATCCTGAAAAATATCGTCAGATAAATCTCTATCTTTTACTTTAGAATAAATAAAACTGTATATACGTGATTTGTGGCGTTGTAATAATTGTGCCAAAGCCCATTCGTTTCCAGATGCGTATTGTTTAACTAACACGGCATCTGACAAAATTTCTTTTGCCATCTTAACTTATGTTTTAGGTTTTTACTATAAGTATAGATATGAAATAGGCTTATTCTTTAAAAGTTATTAAAACAAATATAAAAAAAAATTCTTAAAAAAATCTTAATTGAAAAAAAATTCACAATTAATTTTAATACAAAATGTAAGTACGTATAATTGGCCGATTTATTTGTAAATTTGTAGCTATTTTATTTAGTAGTAATGAAAAAAACAGATTTTTCTAAAATCGATCCTAAAAAAAACATCATAATAAAAGGTGCGCATTTACATAACTTAAAACATGTTGATGTAGTTATACCGCGTAATAAAATGGTTGTAATAACAGGTTTATCTGGCTCTGGTAAATCTAGTTTAGCGTTTGATACATTGTATGCCGAAGGACAAAGACGATATGTTGAAAGTTTATCATCGTACGCGCGTCAATTTTTAGGGCGCATTAACAAACCTAAAGTTGAATATATTAAAGGAATTGCACCAGCAGTTGCTATAGAACAAAAAGTAAATACCACAAACGCACGTTCTACTGTAGGAACCTCAACCGAAATTTACGATTATTTAAAGCTATTGTATGCACGCATTGGCAAAACTTTTTCGCCTATTTCGGGCAACGAAGTAAAAAAACATACAGTTACCAATGTAATTGATACCGTAAAAAACTTTACTGAAGAATCGAAATGGTTGTTATTGGCTCCTGTTTTTGAAATTGAAGACCGAACCATAATCGATCAATTAAAAATTGCATTGCAACAAGGTTTTGCTAGGGTATTTTATAAAAAAGAAACCAAACGTATTGATGATTTTATAGAAGAATTTCAATCGAAAAAAATAAAAGCCCAAGACATACAGTTAATTATTGACCGTTTAGTTGTGAGGCACGATGAAGATTTTTACAACCGCTTGTCCGATGCTGTTGATACGGCTTTTTTTGAAGGAAAAGGTGTTTTGTATTTATTTGAATTAGAAACCGAACAATTGCTAGAATTTAACAATAAGTTTGAATTAGACGGCATAACCTTTTTAGAACCAAATATTCATTTATTTAGCTTTAACAACCCTTACGGAGCCTGCCCAAAATGCGATGGTTTTGGAACCACAATTGGTATTGACGAAGATTTGGTAGTGCCAAATACCGGTTTATCAATTTATGAAAATGCCATTTTTCCATGGCGTGGCGAAAGCATGTCATGGTACCGCGATCAGTTAGTTAATAATTCGCATAAATTTAATTTTCCTATTCACAAACCGTATTTTGAACTTACAACCGAACAAAAACAACTTGTTTGGGAAGGAAATTCGCACTTTACGGGTTTAAATCACTTTTTTAAAGATTTAGAAGATAATAATTACAAAATACAAAATCGTGTGCTGTTATCGCGTTATCGAGGTAAAACCATTTGCAATGCTTGTAATGGCAAACGCTTACGCCCCGAAACCAACTATGTAAAAGTTGCAAATAAAACCATTTCCGATTTGGTAGATTTACCAATTGATGAACTACGTGCCTTTTTTAAAACCGTGCAACTAAATGAATTTGAAGCCCAAGTTGCCAAACGATTATTGTTAGAAATTAACAACAGATTGCAATTTTTAAGCGACGTTGGTTTAAATTATTTAACTATAAACCGCAGATCGGCAACACTTTCGGGTGGTGAATCGCAACGCATTAATTTAGCAACATCGTTAGGAAGTAGTTTGGTTGGATCGATGTATATTTTAGACGAACCAAGTATTGGATTACACTCTCGCGATTCTGAAAAATTAATTGAAGTGTTAAAAAACCTTCGCGATTTAGGAAACACCGTAATTATTGTAGAACACGACGAAGATGTAATGAAAGCAGCCGATGAAATTATAGACATTGGCCCAGAAGCAGGCGTTTTAGGTGGCGAATTGGTTGGGCAAGGAACTTATACCGAAATTTTAAAACAAAACACCTTAACCGCAAAATACTTAAATGGCGATTTAAAAATTGAAGTTCCTAAAAAGCGCCGTGCTGTTAAAAATTATATTGAAATTAAAGGCGCGCGCGAAAACAATTTAAAAAACATTGATGTTATTTTCCCTTTAGATTGTTTAACTATGGTAAGCGGTGTATCGGGCAGTGGAAAATCTACATTAGTAAAAAAAATATTGTATCCCGCTTTAGAAAAACATTTAGTAGGTGCTAGTGAAAAACCAGGACAATTTAACGAAATTTTAGGTTCCTTTTCGCACATAAAACATATTGAATATGTTGATCAAAACCCAATTGGCAAAAGTTCGCGTTCTAACCCCATATCGTACATAAAAGCGTACGACGATATTCGCGATTTATTTGCTAAACAAAAACTATCAAAAATGCGCAATTACCAACCTAAACATTTTTCATTTAATGTAGAAGGCGGACGTTGCGAAGTTTGTAAAGGCGATGGTGTAGTTACTATTGAAATGCAATTTATGGCCGATGTACATTTAGAATGTGAAACCTGCAAAGGGAAACGTTTTAAAAAAGAAGTTTTAGAGGTACAGTTTGAAGGGAAAAACATTTTTGATGTATTGAATTTAACGGTTGATGAAGCCATGACGTTTTTCACTACGCATAATCAAGAAAAAATTGTTCAAAAAATACAACCGTTACAAGATGTAGGTTTAGGTTATGTAGCCTTAGGCCAATCATCGTCTACCCTATCAGGTGGCGAAGCCCAACGTGTTAAACTAGCTACTTTTTTAGGCAAAGGTGCTGTTAAAGAACGTGCCTTGTTTATTTTTGACGAACCTACAACAGGATTGCATTTTCACGATATTCAAAAATTACTGCAATCGTTTCAGGCGTTAATAGAAAAAGGACATTCTATTATTGTTATTGAACACAATTTAGATATGCTTAAATGTGCCGATTATATTATTGATATTGGCCCCGAAGGTGGTAAAAACGGCGGAAAAGTAGTTGCCACTGGCACACCTGAAGAAATTGCTAAAAATAAAAATTCGGTTACTGCGCTTTATTTAAAAGATAAATTAAAAGCATAAAAAAAGTCGGTTTGCGTTTATACACAAACCGACTTTTTTAATTTACTTTTTTATAAATTGTTTAACCGCTGTACCTTGTGCGGTTTGTAAATACAATAGATACGTACCACTTGCTAAATGTTCTACGTTGAGTTGTATTTCTGTTGGGTTGTTGTAAGCTTGCGTGCTTACTTGTTTACCTGCTAAAGTATACACCGTAATTTGGTTTACCTGCATGTTCTCTGCATTGGTAATATTTACCACATTTGTTGCTGGGTTGGGGTACAAATTAAATTTTGTAGCCAGTTGCTCGTTGGTGCTTAAAGCTATTACATTGGGTGGTACTTCTTTTAAAGCTGTTATTTGTATGTTATCGTATTTATTTCGAGTTATTACTTTTGGTTGGTCTGGAGTTTCAAAAAAATATGTATTTAATGAAATAGTAGCGGGCTTATAGTCTTGTATAAGATTGGTTGACGTAACATTTGTTAAAAAATCGCTTCCGTGTACAATATTTAATGAAGGAATTTCAAAGTATGCTTTTCTATTGGTATAATCTAAGTAAGTTATAATTTTTATCCAAGTATTAAAAGGCAGCAAAACGTTCTTGCCATCCATACCTGCAGCTCCAATTGTATGTATACCTGAATCTTTATAAGTAATTGAAGCACATAAATAAACAGGGTTAATCGCTCCTCCTTCTATTTCACCAACTCGCAACAATTTTATCCAAGATTTACTCTGTGGATTCGGTTGTTTAGGCCCTGTAAAATAGTCTATTTCAAATTTAATTACATCGTTACCAGGGGTACGGTTACTAATTAATTGATCAATACCGGTTTTAATAGCATATAAACCTTCAGCATGCGACATAGCTGTTATATCTAACACTTTACCTCTATTAGGCTCGTTTACTATGGTGAAAAATGTGTTTGATTGGGTAGCATTTGATTTAATTAACCAACCTCCCTGCCCTGGTATTTTACCTGTAGGGTCGGTACCTAAATAGCCCCAATTAAAATTATCAAAGTTTTCGCTGTACAAAACTTGGCTATATGCAGTATTAAAACACAACATTATAGTTAAAATAAATAAATATTTTTTCATAAAAATAAAATTATTAAAGATGCTGTCTTAAAATCAGACTCTTAGTCATTTCGCACTTGATGCGAAATCTCTTTTTTTGATTTATAAAGAATTATGAGAAACTGCACTTCGACTGGGCTCAGTGAACAGTTCAGCTTGACAATTAGACCCTCTTCGGACAGCCTCCCATAAAAAACCTTGTAGGTTTGGCTTGTATATATTTAAACTTACTTTTTTATAAACTGTTTAACCGCTGTACCTTGTGCGGTTTGTAAATACAATAGATACGTACCTCTTGCTAAATGCTCTACGTTGAGTTGTATTTCTGCTAGGTTGTTGTACGCTTGCGTGCTTACTTGTTTACCTGCTAAAGTGTACACCGTAATTTGGTTAACCTGCATGTTCTCTGCATTGGTTATGTTTACCACATTGGTTGCTGGGTTGGGTTACAAATTAAATTTGGTAGCCAGTTGCTGGTTTACACTTAATATATAAGACGGCAATGTTTTTAAACCCGAAACTTTAATATTATCTATTTTAACTATAGAAGACGTTTTCATACTTCCTACGTAAAAAGCTAAATTAAAAGGTAACTCATTATGAGAAAATGGCGCAGTTACTTGTGTGTTTAATGTAGGTATGTAAAAATATACATTGTTGTTGTTGAAATCTACAAACATTTCAGCCTTAATCCACATATTGTATGGAAACGTTGTAACGTTGTAGTTTTCTAAGACAAGTGATTTCCAATTAGACCCTGCACTCTCTAAATACGAACCCAAAATACAATAATAATAGTTTGACTGAAAATACGTAGCAATAAAACCCTTGTATACATGCTTTTGAGAATCACTTTGGATTTGCCCAGAAAAATTAAAAGTCCCTCTTCCATAAAATTCAAATTTAAAAATGTTATTACCTGGCGTACGGTTGTTCCATAAAGTAGCTAAAAAACCACGTTCTTGCTTAAAACCAAACCCTTCAATTGTTTTACTGGTAGTAGCTATTGTTAATATGTTGCCTTTGCCTGTTTCTGGTGTAACCATTCCAGTTATTATACTACTTGTACCACTTGTGCTTCTTGAAACCAACCAACCTCCTTTCCCGGGGGTGGTGTCATCATAAACTGTATTTAAAGGACCAGTAGAGTAACTATTAAAATCTTCGGTAAAAAAAGTTTGCGCAGTAGTTAGCTGCGCGGTAAAAAATATTACAATAATCAGTTTTAATTTTGTTTTCATAATTTTTTGTGTTAATTTTTAATAAATATAACAATTTATTTCACAACACATTACAAAATGTAAAAAATAATTTTTAAGATTTTTTTATGATTTACACTAGCATGTTGCTAAATACAGGTTTGCATAAAACAGAAACGTTTTGTAATAATTTAACCATTGATTACACAAATTTTCACTGATTGGTGTTGGTTTAAAATTGAGCATAAAAAAACCTACAAGGTTTTAAAAACCTTGTAGGTTTGATTAGTATATTTTTTAAATTATGTGATACTTTACTAATTGAAGTTTAACAACACAAAACTTTAAACTTTAACCCTTAAACAACTTTAAAAACTGTAAGCCCGCGTTAGGGATGGCAGCGGATAGCCTTTTATTGGCGGCTGAGGCAATGGAAGTGCCGATAAAAGCTATGAGCGTACAGCCCGACCCGCCTATTTACCGCTATGTTTTGTTGTACTGCATGGTTATTTTTACTTGTATTTAGTGCTAAGGCTGTTTGTAAGGGTAACGCCCGCTTTAAAAAAAAAGACCAAACAAAAATGTTTAGTCTTTTTAGTATTAATTTTTTAAATAGTTTCCATTAACTTCTTAAGTGCATCATGCTCGTCTTGTGGCAAGTATGGAATTAACTTTTTAAAATGTTCTTTAAATTCCTTTTTTTCACATAAACGAATAATGGCATCTTTGCCAAATTTTTGAAAACGACTGTTGTGGTGCACCAATGCGTTTACTAAATGGGGCAACGTATTGCTATCGTACGGGTTTAAGTACCACATGGCGTTTATTGCGTTTGTGCGTATGTTACTGTTGTATTTATTATACGCGTAGTTTTCTAGTTCGGAATACAAATGTGCTTTTTTATCGTTTTTATAATTTTGAGTAGATAGTGCAAACATTAACCACGAAATACGCAAATTGTTATCGTTAAAACCTTTCCATGTTTCGGTTTGATCTAGCAAAGTTGGTCGAAAAGCTTCGTTTTGCAACCATAAATTTTTAAAAACAATTTCGCGGGTTATGTACGAATTATCGTTTAAAAGTAATTTATAATCTTCTAAAAATTCGGTTGGAATTTCACTGATAATTTGTGCTAAGGCTTGGCGCACTTTAACATCGTTAGATTGCATTACGGTTTGGTAAAATTCCTTAGCATCGGCATAAGGAACCTTGTGCAACTGAAAAACAATTTCGCGTTTTGTGTTTGCAGGTGTATTGCTATCCTTCAACAATTTTAGCAGGGTTTCTTTTTTAACTTCAAAACCTTTTGATTGTAATGCTAAAACTTCGAAATACGATTTAACTAAGGGTGAATTTTCTATTAAAAACAAGGCATCTTTAGTATTAAAAGCTTTGTTTTCTAACCAATTACGCTTGTAATTATCTGTATTAAAATTTGGTGAAACAGCTTTTACTTCATTTAAAAAATCTTGCGTAGTTGCGTTGCTAAAAGCGTATTTCTGTAAGTAATTTTTTACTACAGTGTTAAAATTTGCTTCACCTATTTGACTAGATAAATAGAAAAGCATCCAAGCGCCTTTTTGATAATAAGTAACAGTTGTGGCTTTTTCGCTAAAAACAGCTGTATTTTTGTTTTCTTTTGCATCTTTGGTAATTAATTCGGCCATTTCATATAATTTCCAATAAAAATAGTCAACACCATAAACTTCGCGTTCGGCCAATAAAGCGTAATACGTTGCAAAACCTTCTTGCAACCAATGGTCTTGATTGGTTTTAGCTGTAACTAAATTACCAAACCATTGATGCGCCATTTCGTGTGCATTTACGTTTACAAAAGTTTTATCATTAAAGCCAATATTATCAACTACATAATCGCTATTAAAAATGGTTGATGATGTGTTTTCCATGCCACCGTACATAAAATCTTCAACGGGTATGTTGCGATAAATTTGCCATGGATAAACAAAACCTGTTTGCTTTTCTAAAAAATCGAACATTTTTTTGGTATGCTGATACGTAGTTGCATATTTAGAAGCATCGATAGGACGAATGTAATTTTCAATTGTAATACCCGATGCCGATTTTTCGGTTTTTTTATCAAATTTACCAATAGCCATCATAACTAAATAAGAACTCATTGGTTTTGTCATTTTATAACTCCAAGTAGTTTGTTTGCCACTCACCGTTTTAGCATCAAGCAAACCGTTACTTAGAACATCGTACCCAGTTTCAAAGGTAATTTTGGTATTAAAAATTACTTTTTCGTTATAATCGTCAAAGCTTGGCAACCAATGGCTGGTGTACTTGCCCTGCCCTTGTGTCCAAATTTGTAAATCGGTACCCGACCCAACGTAATACAGCGCTTGTTTAGGATTTGTTTTATAGCTAATTGAAACCGTATTTTCGCCTACATTATATCCTTGTGTAAAAATAATTTGGTTTTTGTTGTAATGATATTTAGGAGTTTGTCCGTTTAATTTTAACCCTTGAATCATCATGTTTTTAGCATCAATTTTAATGGTATCTGTTGCTTCATTAACTGTAAATTGATACGTAATATCGCCCAAAATTAAATGTTCGGCAATATCAAATTTAATCGATGCATTTGCAGTGGTAAAATCAACTTTAGGTTTTGTTTGTGACCAACAGTTCATTACAAATAAAACACTAACAGCAAGTATGGTTTGTTTCATATATTCTGAAATTTTGTTGAAGTTATTATAAAATCATAAAATACGAAATTAAAAACGTAATTTTGTGTAAATTTTTTTGATATGAATTTTACAGAATTTCCATTAAATAACAATGTTGCCGAAGCTATAAACGATTTAGGATATACAATTGCAACACCCATTCAAGAAAAAGCAATTCCGGTTTTAATTGATGGAAAAGATTTAGTGGGTTGTGCCCAAACAGGTACTGGTAAAACGGCAGCTTTTGCTATACCTATAATTAACCACATTCATAGAATAGTGGGATCGGGCAAAAAACGCAAACAAATACGCACCATTGTTTTAGCACCTACTAGAGAATTAGCCATACAAATTGCCGAAAATTTTGAAGCCCTAAGCAAATACACCCAAATAAAAACATATGTAATTTATGGCGGCGTAAATATGCAACCACAAATTAATGCTTTAAAAGAAGGGGTTGATGTTTTAGTGGCTACACCTGGTAGGTTTTTAGATTTATACAAACAAAATTTTATTAAAACCGATGCGATGCATCAATTAGTAATTGATGAAGCCGATTTGATGCTTGATATGGGTTTTATTAACGATGTTCGTAAAATTATTAAACTTACACCTGAAAACCGACAAACATTAATGTTTTCTGCCACCATGCCAATGGGGGTGCGTGAACTTGCCGATGAATTTTTAAGCAATGCCATTTATGTTGCTGTTAATGATTCTGCTAGCACGGCTCAAAACATTTCTCAAAAAGTATATTTGGTTGAAAAAGAAGACAAAAAGAAACTTTTGAAACATGTAATTGAAAATTTACAGTTAAAAAATGTTTTATTGTTTACACGTACCAAACAAGGCGCCGATAATGTAGTTGAATTTTTACAAAAAGAAGGTTATAAAGCCGATGCTATTCACGGTGATAAATCGCAAAGTACCCGTTTAAAAATTTTAGACGATTTTAAAAACAAACAAATTGATATTTTAGTTGCTACAGATGTGGCTTCGCGCGGAATTGATATACAACAATTACCTTTTGTAATTAATTACGATATACCAAATATTCCTGAAATTTATGTCCACCGTATTGGAAGAACGGGACGTGCGGGTGAAACTGGTTTGGCATTGTCATTTGTTGGGCGTGATGAAAAAACATACTGGCAAGAAATTGAAAAATTAATTCGTTTACAAGTAAAAACAGTAAAAGACAATCCCTATCCTTGGCGCGAACCAAACCCAAATGCAAAAAAAGATTTTAGAACTAAAAAAACAGGGGTAAATACAACTACCACAAAGAAAAAAAATACATCAAACTCAAAATCAAGAAAATCTGATACTTCAAAAAAGAATAAAAAGAGATGGTACTAACCATCTCTTTTTTATAAACTGTTAAGTTCTTTTCTACTTTTAAATTCATCGGTGTAAGGCACAAAAACTTCCGGAAAATCAACACCTATTTTTTTGTACAACCAACCACCAGCAACCCTTGTTACGCGGTAATAAAGTATTTGTTTTAACCTATTTTCGTACTCGGGAATCACGGTTTTTACAACGGTGCTTTCGTGTAAATCAATCTCGTAAATAGTTTTCATACTTAATTTTTTAGCATTGTTATCAAAGATAAAAATATTAAGAATATCTTTACAAAAAATAATATAAATGAACAATAATAATAACTATATCACAGAATTTGTTTCAGAATTTATAGAAAATTACACACAAAGTGTAATTACCGACGATGTTGTGTCTTTTTATAACGATGCGTTTGTGCTTTTGCAACATTTTTATACATTAGAAGAAATAAATACCGAAACCGAAGAGCAATATCAATTATTTATCAATCATATCATTAAAAATGATGTGCATTTAAAAGAGTACTCAAACTTTAATTTCAAGTTAATCAATTCGTTACATGCCTTAAAAAACAGTGACAATTTTAAAAATTTAGCTCCAATTTATACTCCTTACAGTTTTACAGAAACCGAAGAAACCATTGAACAGATTTTAGAAGAACTTAAAGTTGAAAAGGAATTTAAAAAAGAATTAAAAGAAGAAATTAACTATTTACTAGAAGAATACCGTTTTCATTTAGATCATATTAAAGAAAACATGCTTTATAATTTTTATACGTACGATGTATTAGAAAACATAGATACTATACATTTAGATGAAAAAATTGAGGAATTATCTTTAGAAAAATTAAAATTTATTCAAAAATGTAACGATAAACTAGCAAAAAAATAATATGAAAAAATTTAGAAACATTTTAGCAACAATTGCTGGCTTAGTTATAGGATCTATAGCAAATATGGCACTAATAATGGTAAGTGGCAAAATAATACCTTTACCTAAAGGAGTTGATAATACCACAGAAGAAGGTATAAAAGCAGGCATGCATTTGCTAGAACCGCAACATTTTATTTTTCCGTTTTTAGCACACGCATTTGGTACTTTTGTAGGTGCTTTTGTTGCAACAAAACTTTCGTTTCCTAAAAAAAGTACACCCGCATTTATTATTGGCTTATTGTTTTTAATTGGCGGTATTACAATGGTTGTAAAATTACCAGAATCGCCTTATTGGTTTAGTGGAATCGATTTAATTTTTGCCTATATACCAATGGCTTATATTGGATATTTATTAGGAAAAAAATAATTTAAAGCAGTTTTTTATTTTGGAAAAACAACAAATTTTAGATACTTGCAATAGCCTTTGCAAAAATACCTTAATGGAAACCTTACATATTGAATTTATTGAAGTTGGTGCAGACTTTTTAACTGCTAAAATGCCAGTTGATTCTAAAGTACATCAACCAATGGGACTTTTACATGGAGGTGCTTCGGTTGCGTTAGCCGAAAGCGTAGGGAGTGCTGCATCGATGATTTTTGTAGATACCTCAGCTTTTGAAATTCGCGGAATTGAAATTTCGGCAAATCACCTAAAAAGTAAAAAAACAGGTTGGGTATTTGCAACTGCACGCTTAATTCATAAAGGAAAAACATTGCATTTGTGGGAAATTAAAATTACCGATGAAGAAAATCAACTCATTTCAATTTGTAAATTAACAAACATTATTTTACCTAAAAAAAATGAATCCATTTCATAAAAATGCACTTTTAAACAACTTGCCTTTTGTATTATATCGCAAACCAAATTCAAAAAGCATAACAGGTTGGTTTCAAAAAAATTCGCGTTTAAATACTTGTAACGAATTAACAGAAAGTTGTTTTGTTTTTGCACCGTTTAATAACACTTCAAAAATTATTTTTTTACCAAATGAATGTAATATTTCTAACGATATTGAAGATTTTACAGTAGATTTTTCAACTTATAATGAATATGATACTGAATATGAATTTAATAACAATAAAGAAAAACACATTCAATTAGTTACAAAAGGTATTCAAGCCATTAACAATGGTCTGTTTGAAAAAGTAGTTTTATCGCGAACCGAAAAAGTAAATTTAAACAAATCACAATACGAACTGTATTTTAAACGTTTTGTAAAAAAATATCCAACAGCTTTTGTATATTGGTTTTACCATCCAAAAGTTGGTATGTGGATGGGCGCAACTCCGGAGCAACTTGTTAAAATTACAAACAAAAAAGTTGAAACAGTTGCATTAGCTGGCACCCAAAAAAATACAAATCAAAACAATATTATTTGGAGCAACAAAGAACAAAACGAACAAAGTATTGTTACCCATTTTATAATTGATGCACTAACTCCCTATTGCGAAAACATACAAAAAACAGAACCATATACTTTTACAGCAGGCACATTATTGCACATTAAAACCGATATTTCGGCTAATTTAAAACCAAGTGCTAATCCATATCAATTAGTTCAAAATTTACATCCAACACCTGCTTTGTGCGGGTATCCTAAATTAGCTGCTCAAAATTTTATTATTGAAAACGAAGACTACAACAGAGAATTCTATGGAGGATTTTTAGGCGAATGGAATTTTAATAATCTAGATTATGAAAATAAAACCGACTTGTTTGTAAATTTGCGGTGCATGAAAATTGAAAACGAAACAGGTATTTTGTTTTTAGGAGGTGGAATAAATAAAGATAGTACACCCGAAAGCGAATACAACGAAACTGTAAATAAAAGTAAAACTGTTAAAAATATACTATAGTTTTTTAGCAACAAAAAATTTAAAAATGAAATTAGATATTTTAGCTTTTGGCGCACACCCAGACGATGTTGAATTAGGTTGCGGTGGAACCATAGCAAAAGAAGTAACATTAGGAAAAAAAGTAGGAATCATTGATTTAACTCAAGGCGAGTTAGGTACACGTGGTTCAGCAGAAATAAGAGCTGTAGAAGCAGCAAATGCAGCTAAAATATTAGGAGTTTCTGTACGTGAAAACCTAAAATTTAAAGATGGTTTCTTTAAAAACGATCAAAAACATCAATTAGAAATTATTAAAATAATCCGCAAATACAAACCTGAAATTGTAATTTGCAACGCTATTGATGACCGTCATATTGATCACGGTAAAGGAAGTAAATTGGTATCGGACGCATGTTTTTTATCAGGTTTACGAAAAATTGAAACCGATTTAAACGGTGTTGTTCAACAAGAATGGCGCCCTAAAGTAGTTTACCATTACATACAATGGAAAAATATTGAACCCGATTTTGTTGTAGATATATCTAATCATATTCAAAATAAAATAGATGCTGTAATGGCATATAGCACCCAATTTTACAACCCAAATTCAACAGAACCTATTTCACCAATAGCTACAAAAAACTTCACCGAAAGCATAGAATACCGCGCAAAAGACTTAGGTCGATTAGTTTTTGTAGATTATGCAGAAGGATTTACGGTTGAAAGGTATGTGGCTATCAACAGCTTAACAGATTTAAAATAAAAAATTGAAAAAAATATTTGCGAAGCACCGAAATATCTGTATATTTGCAAACGAAAATTAAAACGGTGATTGTAGCTCAGTTGGTTAGAGCGTCGGATTGTGGTTCCGAAGGTCGCGGGTTCGAGACCCGTCTTTCACCCAAAAAGTTTAGAGTTAACTTTTAAAACAAAACTCACACACGGTGATTGTAGCTCAGTTGGTTAGAGCGTCGGATTGTGGTTCCGAAGGTCGCGGGTTCGAGACCCGTCTTTCACCCAAAACAAAGCGGTTCATTTTTTGAATCGCTTTTTTTTATAACTTTGTATTTTATTTTAAATAGATATGACAACAATAATTGAAGAAGATTTAAAAGTAAAACCTACTATTTGTGCTACACTTAAAGAAGACATTTTACTTTTAACAAATGAAGAACAACAGGTTATTGTACATTGTTCTATTTATGCGAATGATTATGGTGACGCTGCTCGTATTTGGAAAAGTACCTATTTAGTTGATAAAGAATCAGGATTAACTTATAAATTACTTTTTGCCGAAGGAATAAGTTTTGCTCCGCAATGGACCTTAATACCCTTTAATAAGCCTTTAGAATTTACTTTAATTTTTAAAGGATTACCTAAAAACTGTCATTCTTTTGATATGGTTGAATTAATACCCGAAGAAGGCGGATTTGAAGTTTTAAATATAAAACGAAACGCTTCTGATGTTTATTATGTAACAATCTAAAATATAAATTAAAAAATGCAGTGCTGTAGCACTGCATTTTTTATTGATAAGTATTAAGGTATTTCGCGTATTATTTGTATATATCCTGTTTTATATGGATTTCCTAAAATAAATGCGTTATAAAAGTAGGTACCTGAAGGTAAAATTCTACCGTGATTATCTTGCCCTTTCCATTCGTTCTTATAATCGTTTTTTGAATATACTTCTTGACCGTATCTATTATAAATAATTAATTTACTAACAAAATAATAAGTTAAATCTAAATAATCGTTATCACCATCGCCATTAGGAGAAATTCCTTTTGGTATATTAAATTCTGGGAAATCGGTATCAATACAATCAGTACAAAGTGGCACTGGGTCTGCTATGTAAATTGAACTTACATTAACACTATTTGTAAATAAGCCAAGATGGTCAGCAGGCACACGTAAACGTACTTTATATACCATTTCTTGGTTAGGGTCTAACATATCAATTGTATCAACTAAATCACCCGTTCCTGTTTTATTGTTCCCAGACCAAGACATTTCTGTTGTATTATGCGGCATTACATCGCTAACTTCAATATTTAAAGCACGTTGGGGTCCTTTATTTAAAACTCTAATGGTATAATCTAAGAAATCGCCAGGTATATAAAGCTCCCTAAAGTCGTCTTTAATAGCATCTAAATCAGCAACTAAAGCTTCTACAGTAGCTGTATCTTTATTATTTTTTGTATTGGTATCTTCTAATTTACCAGTTATAGTAGCGGTGTTTATATAATCGCCCGACGATCCAATTTTACAATCAATAGTTAATACTTGGGTTTCACCAGGCACCATTGTTCCTATATTCCAAATACCAGTTGTTGGGTTGTAACTACCTTTAGTAACGCTTGATGAAACATAATTTAAACCTGTAGGTAATATGTCGGTTGCTACTGCATTGGTTTCAGTAAAATGCGGATTTTTATTTGTCACAGTAATTGTAAAAGTAACATCTAAATCGTTTTGAGCGGTACGTTCTTTTATAACTTCTAAATCAGAACAAGGATCTACTATTACATCTAAAGCGATAGATAAGCCCGACAAGCCGCAATTACGCATCACTTGAACCGCATAACTCCCCGATTCTGTTATAATTAATGTATTGGTTGTTGTGGTTTGGTATTGTATTCCATCTTTAAACCAAACATATTGCGAATAACCACTTTCTGCTTGTAAAGTTACACTACAATCGCTGTTGCGCTTTGCGTAAACTGGTGGATCTGCAGCTACCCCAAATGAAGAGAAAAATGCCGACATTGAAAAACCACCACCTTGCTGAACCAAACTAGAAGTTAATGGTAACGCAGATGTTAAAATTAAATCGGCCGGATTTCCTATTTGTGTATTGTTAAAAGTTATTAAATAAAAGCCTGTTGTGCCAATAGCAACTCTAGGTACACCTGTTAAGGTTTCAATGTTTAAACCATTTACAAAAACCGGAACTGTATTACTTTCTATGATACAAAAACCAAAGCAAGCTAAATTACCATTGTTGTAATTGATAAATTTTTTAGTTTGAATGTTTAAAGATCCTGAACAACCGCCAATTGGCAATACTGTTGAAATATCCGTTTCACAATCTACAGCTGTACCTGCGTAAACAATTACAGGAAAATCTGATGTGATAATTGAACTTGAATATAAATCTAAACCATTACCGTGATAAAAAGTATAAAAATCACCTGCATTTAAAAATAGCGAAAAAGGTGGTCCAAATTGTGTTCCATTTGGGTTAAAATGTTGTAACGTTACAACGGTACCGTTTTGTGTACCTACAACTGTTGTTTGCTCAGAACCAAAGCCTTGTGCTTGTTGTGCAAGTGTTGGTGCGGTACCATCGCCACGAACAACCATGTATTTGGTTCCTAACGATTGTAAGGGTGCTATTTGATCAAAAGTACCATCTTCTCCATTTAATCCACAAGTTTGTGGAACATCACCGTAACTTCCGGTATTCATTACAATAAATTTATCGGCTGAAATTAATGAACCTATTGGAGCCGTAAATAAATAGCCCTGACCTTTATCTAAATTTATTGTTCCTGAAGGAAGTGTAACAGTAGTAGCATCTTCCGTTGCCATTACCGAATATATTGGCGCCCCCATGTTTAAACCTAACACAGAATTACGGTAGTACCCTATTCTAAATTCTAAACCTAAACCTTCTGAACCAAAACTTACTAATGAAGCATTTCCTTTTATATTGTTAACGTTACTACCCGCAGTATCTGACGCTATATTTCTTACGTTTACAATTACAGGATGACTGGCTTCAATAAGCAACCCTCTGTCTGTTAAAAGGGTATTTAATGCATTTTTAGGAGTTGTTGTGAATGTACCAGTAAATCTGTATGAAACAGGATTGTTTTCAGTAACATTTAAGCTAGTTACAAGTGTACCATCGCTTCGTTTTACATCAACATTAACAGTTACACCTGGTTCTATTGTTCCAATTACAATCTCGTTTGCATCGTTCCAATATTGCCATGGAGCTGGTGCAATATAATGCTGTTGATAATACTGAGCAAAACAAGCAGTACTCAAAAGCATTAAAACTAAAAGGTATAATTTTTTCATAAAAAGTTTTATAAGTAAACAAATATAAAACCTGAAATGTAAAAATCAATAAAAGTTTTAAGAAAATTACTAATTATCACACTATTTAAAAATTAATAATTATTTTTAGCCACTGTTTTAGACCAAAATTTAGATATCAAAAATACTTTTTTCTAAAAAAAACTATAGCGTAAAACATTTATGAATTCTATTAAAAAAATTTTAAACCACCGAAAGTATGAGCTGCTTTTATTAGCACTCATTCAACATTTATATATTGGAATTTTTGTAAAAGACATTCCTTTTTACACCGAAGTTTTGTGGCCAATAAATATGCTGATCTTAGGTTTTGCAAGTATTGGAGTGTTTATTGAAAAGGGCAAACTTAAAATCATAATTAAAAATATATTAACCATATGGGTTATCTTACTTCCAATAATTTTAACATTCTTTAAAAACATTCCAGAAATTATGTTTATTTTAAACATAAGCTATGTATTGTTTTACTTATTTATTTTTATTGAAGTTTTTAAGTTTTTAGTAAAGCCAAGTTATATTAATGCCGATATTATATCGGCTGCAGCTTGTGGCTTTTTCCTTTTAATTGAAGTATTTGTGTTTATGTTTCAAATTTATGCATACAGCAATAACCTATCTTTTAAAGGTATTAATTACACAAGTCCCGCGCATGTTTATATGGATTTAGTTTATTATTGTTCCATTTCATTAACTACAATTGGTTATGGTGACATTACCCCAAATACGTATCAAACAAAATTAATAACATCATTAATAGGCATTATAGGTCAATTTTACTCGGTAGTCTTAGTAGGTATATTAATTAGTAAATTCACAAATAATACATAAAAAAAGTAATTAAATTTAGAAAAAATGAATGCAGGCAGAAGATTTAGTCCATTAGAATTTATTTTATGGACACGAAGAACCATATATAAAATTTTTATATTATCACTTATACCCACTTTATTTTACTTTTTAGGTGTAAAATTTATTGCATTACCTTGGCAACCCATAACAATTTTAGGTACAGCTGTTGCTTTTATTGTAGGTTTTAAAAACAATGCCAGCTATGCCCGTTTATGGGAAGCGCGCCAAATTTACGGTGCAATTATTAACGATAGCAGATCGTTTGCTTACACTATTAAAGACGCTTTAAAAAACCAAAATAAAGATATTAACTCCATTTTTTATCGTCATTTTGCTTGGCTTACCGCAATGCGTTTTCAATTAAGAGAATCACGCACTTGGGAAAACATGGAACAAAAAGCAAACAAGGAATATTTATTAAAATATGATATTCCCGAACGTATTTCAACTTTAGAAAACGAACTTAAACCGTTATTAACTAACGAAGAATACACGTATATTTTACAAAAGAAAAATAAGGCAACACAGCTTGCGGCTTTACAATCTAACCATTTAGCAAAGTTGTACAACGAAGGTTTTTTGAACGATTTCCAATGGAGTTTATTACAACAATCACTAATGAAATTTACAGATAACCAAGGGAAAGCAGAGCGTATTAAGAATTTTCCCTATCCAAGAAACTTTGGTTCAATTACTACTTATTTATTATTTTTATTTGTACTTTCAGTACCATTTGGCTTATTAAATGAGTTTGATAAACTTGGGCATAATACTATAATAGAAGGTTATTCGGTATGGTTAAATTTACCTTTTTCAATGATTTTAACATGGGTATTTATAACATTAGATACTGTTGGCGAAAGTTCAATGAATCCATTTGAAGGTAGCGCAAACGATGTTCCAATAACTCAAATTAGCAGAACCATTGAAATTGATATGCGCGATATGTTAAACGAAGAAAACTTGCCATTACCAATAACACCTAAAAACAATATTGTTCTTTAAAACCTATTCGTAGTAAAAATACTACAACCTCGTTTAAAAAATTCTACACTAAAAATCAAATAGTTATAGTATTTTTACAAAAATTAAAATCAATTAATTTTTTGTATAGATTTTAAAAATGAGTTTACCCAAAAACACAAAATATTTTTACAATACGCTTATGGTACTTTTTAGTTTGTTTGCCTTTTTTATGCTAACAACATGTTTGTATATTGAATGTAACAAATTATGTACAAAATCTAATTTTAAAATTGCTATGAAAAAAAAATAGTCTTTGCTTTTGCAAAGACTATTTTTTTATTTACGAGCTTAGTTACTTTTTTGCATAAAAGTTACTCATTATTGTTACAAAACTAATAATTGTTGCTGTACTTAAAGGCATTATAATTGCTGCTACTAAAGGCGATAAGTTATTAGACAAGGCAAAACTTATACCAACTATGTTATAAGCAATTGCCAAACAATAACTCATTTTAATAGTTTTCATAGCGTTTTTAGCAAATTGTAAAAAATAAGGTAATCTGTTAAACGATGTTGCATCAAGAATTGCATCACTGGCAGGTGTAAAAACATTTACATTTTCAGATATTGAAATTCCAATATTACTTTGTGCCAAAGCACCTGCATCATTTAAACCATCGCCAATCATTAACACATTATTATTTTGTTCTTGTAACTTTTTAATAAAATGTAACTTATCTTCAGGTTTTTGGTTAAAAACAAGTTGAGTATGTTCAGGAACCAAACGTTCTAACATTTTTTGTTCGCCATTGTTATCACCAGAAAGTACAAAAAGCTTGTAATTTTTATGTTTTAATGTTTTAAAAAGTTCCTTAATACCTTCGCGGTATTCGTTTTCAAAAACATAATATCCTTTTACAACATTGTTTATGCTTATATATACTTTGGTTTGGTTAATTTCGGAACTTTCTGTAGCCCCAACCCAACTTGAAGAACCTATTTTAATATTTTGATTTTGAAAAGATCCTTCAATACCTTTACCAGCAACTTCGTTATAAAACAAAGGTTTTTCAATAGATACTTCTGGCAAAATCATATACAAACGTCTGCTTAGCGGGTGGTTTGATCCACGAACAATATTTTTCACGGCCATTAAATCACTCTTCAATAAAACATCGCCATAATACTTAATTTGTTGGTTATTGTTTGATGTTAATGTACCCGTTTTATCAAAAACAATGGTATCAACTTTAGCTAATTGTTCAATAACAGCCGTATTTTTTAAATACAATTTACGCTTACCCATTAATCTAATAACGTTTCCCCAAGTGTAAGGTGCCGTTAATGCCAATGCACAAGGACAAGCAACTATTAAAACGGCAGTTAACACGTTAAAAGCATCGTTAAAACTTGTGAAACTCCAAAATATAAAACCTAACAACGCAATTGCAAGTAAAACTGGAGTAAAAATTCTGCTGGCTTTATCAGTAATAGTTTGAATTTTTTGAGTTACTTTTTTCTGAAACACATCGTTGCTCCACAATTGAGTTAAATAACTTTGCGAAACTGTATTAATTGCTTCAATTACCACAGCGTTACCAACTTGTTTACCGCCTGCATAAATTTTATCGCCCGATTTTTTTTCAACAGGCACGGCCTCTCCTGTTACAAAACTGTAATCAATAAAAGCAGTGTCTGAAATTAAAATTGCGTCTACAGGTATTAATTCTTCGTTTCTGATAAGTAATTGATTGCCTTTTTCAATTTCGTAAACCTGAATCGGAATTTCGGTAGTATTTTGAATTTTTGTTACAGCAATTGGAAAGTACGATTTATAATCACGCTCAAACGATAAAAAATTATAAGTTGTTTGTTGTATTAATTTACCCGATAACATAAAAAATACAAGTCCACACATACTGTCTAAAAATCCAGCGCCGTCTTGCACAAAAATATCAACCATACTGCGTACAAACATAACTATTATACCTAAAGCCATAGGGATATCAATATTATACGCTTTGGTTTTAATGCTGTGATAAGCCGATTTGTAATATGGCGTTGCTGAATATAAAAATACAGGCAGTGCTAAAAATATATTTACATATCTAAAAAAGTCACGGTATTGTTGCATCCATAAATCGTTCACGTTAAAATATTCTGGAAACGATAATAGCATAATGTTTCCAAAACCAAAAAATGCAACGCCTATTTTATACAACAAACTTCTATCAATTAATTTTGGTTTAGCATCGTATTGTTCCAAACTTATGTAAGGTTCGTAACCAATTGATGCTAAAAGCAATACTAAATTTTTTAATGAAAGTTGCGTACTATTAAATGTTATACTCACCTTTTTTTGCGAAAAAACTACTTGAGAATGTGTAATAGCAGTATTTAATGTATTTAAATTTTCTAAAATCCAAATACACGAACTACAATGAATATGAGGAATGTACAACCTAATTATTGAAGTAGATTCTTCTTTAAAATCTAATAATTTATCTGCTATCGCTTCATTATCAAGATAATTGTATTTAGAAGTTACATCTTTTGGAGCAGCTCCCGGATTTTTTTCAAAATTGTAATAGTTAGTTAACCCATTACTTTCAAACAGATCGTAAACCGTTTTACAACCTTTGCAACAAAACGTGTGGTTGTTAAAAAAAATAGCTTCATTTTTAACCACATCGTTTCCACAATGATAACAATTTAACATTTTATTTTTGCTTTATACCTAGTACAATATTACGAAACCATTCAGTTAAAAAAAATGATAATTATCATATAAGTTGTATCTTTGCAAAAACTACCTTTAGATGAGTAAATGTGAACAATGTATTGTACGTGAATTAAGCACTTTAAAGGCGTTAACAAAAAACGAATTAATTCATTTATCACACTGTAAAGACAGTATTAGCGTTAAAAAAGGCGATGTAATTTTTAACGAAGGTGATCATGTAAACGGTGTTTACTGCATTAAATCAGGTGCATGTAAATTGGTGCGCATGGCATCTAGTGGTAAGGATTCTATTTTAAAACTTATAACTAAAGGCGAAATTTTAGGACAAACAGCTATTTTAACTCAAGAAAAAAGCACATTAAGCGCTATTGCTGTTGAAGATATGCAAATTTGTTTTATTCCTAAATCAGAAATATTAAACTTAATAGATACTAACAAAAAGTTTTCGTTACAAGTAACTCAAGACGTTTGTCAAAATTTAAATTACGCTACCGATTTTGCACTAAACAACACTACAAAAAGTGTAAAAGAACGCTTGGCACATGCCTTAATTAGCATTTTAGAATCGGGTGGGGTTGATGAAAAAGGGTATCTAAACCTTCAACTTAGTCGAGAAGAAATTGCTAGTATGGTAGGTACTGCAACTGAAAGTTGCATTCGTTTATTGGCAGAATTTAAAAAATTAGGCATTATTGACTTACAAGCTAAAAAAATTAAAATTTTAAAGCTAAACGATTTAAAAACTTTAGCACAATAATTTTTAATAGCTGTATCATTTAAATGCGATTTTGTGTATTTTCGCATTATGATGAATTTAAACGATAAGGCGTTTTTAAACGATTTTTTAAAATCGCCTAAACAAATAGCAATTATTCCACACCGTAACCCCGATGGCGACGCTTTAGGTTCTTGTTTAGCACTTTACCATGTTTTAATACAATTAAATCATACGGTAAAAGTTATTGCTCCTAACGAATTTCCTGAATTTATTGCTTGGTTACCTGCATCTGAAGAAATACTTATATTTGAGAAAAATTTTGATACATGCGCAGCTTTTTTACAAGGAAGCGATTTAGTTTTTACACTAGACTTTAATGCTTTACATCGCGCAGGCGATCAAATGGGTTCTTATCTAGAAAAATTGCGTAAACCTTTTGTAATGATCGATCATCACCAAATGCCCGATGATTATGCAAAAATTACGGTTTCAAACACTAATTATGGTTCAACTTGTGAATTACTTTACAACTTTTTAACCGAATTAAATTTACAATCATACATTAACAGCAATGCTGCCTCGTGCATATATACCGGAATTGTAACCGACTCTGGTTCGTTTAAATTTATAAAAACTACTAGTGATACACACCGTGTAGTTGCAAATTTAATTGATTTAGGAGTTGATAATCCTAAAGTACACAGCTCTTTATTTAATACATCTTCGTATAATCAGCTACAATTGGTTGGTAAAGCATTGCAACAATTAAAAGTTATACCTAACCACAGTACTGCTTATACCTATTTAAGCCAAACCGATTTAAACGATTGCAACTATCAAAAAGGCGATACCGAAGGTATTGTAAACTACGGCTTATCGATAAAAGGCATAAATTTTGCAGCAATTTTTATTGAACATAAAGAAGAAGGTATTATTAAAATATCGTTTAGATCTGAAGGTGATTTTAATGTGAACGAATTTGCACGAAATTATTTCAACGGCGGCGGTCATATTAACGCTGCAGGCGGAAAATCGTATGATAATTTACAAGATACCATTTTAAAATTTGAAACCATTTTAAAAGACATAAACAAACAATAAGTATGAAAAAAATACTTTTTTGCTTAACAGGCGCTTTGGCACTTTTTGCTTGTAAACAGCCCGAACCCAGAAAACCTATTAGCTACAGCTCTGGAACATTCTTAAAAGAATCGGTTCAGCGCAATAAGAACATTGTACAAGACGAGGAAAAAATCATTCAAAATCTTATTAAAAAAGATACCGCTCACAAATATTACCAATCAGATTTAGGTTTTTGGTATAAATACGATGTAGCCGTACCTACCGATAGTTTATTTCCTAAAAAAGGTGATATTGTAAAATTAGATTTTGAAATTTACGACATCAACAACCAATTAATTTACACTAAAGCCGAAACAAACCCAAAAGTGTACGCTGTTGATAAGCAAGAAATTATGATTGGCTTACGCCATGCCATTAAATTAATGCATAAAGGCGAAACTGTTTCATTTATATTTCCATCGCACATGGCCTATGGTTATTTGGGCGATAAAGAAAAAATTGGTACAAACGTACCCTTAATTTGTAAAGTAACCCTAAATGATATAAAACAAGAATAAAAATGAGAAAACTATTATTAATTTTTGCTTTAATTTCTGTACAAGCATTTGCACAAAGTAAATTAGCCGATGGTTTATACGCCAATTTTGTAACTAAAAAAGGTACTATTACCACACAATTGTATTACAACCAAACTCCTTTAACTGTTGCAAATTTTGTTGCATTGGCAGAAGGGAACCATCCGCTTGTTAAAGCTGATTATAAAAATAAACCTTACTATAACGGTTTAAAATTTCACCGCGTTATTGCTAGCTTTATGATTCAAGGTGGCGATCCTAAAGGAGATGGCTCTGGTGAACCAGGCTATTTATTTCCCGATGAAATTATTCCAACTTTAAAACACGATGCTCCTGGTGTATTATCAATGGCTAACCGCGGGCCAGCTACTAATGGGTCTCAGTTTTTTATTACACACGTTGCAACCCCACATTTAGATGGTCGTCATACCGTTTTTGGAAAAGTTGTAACCGGGCAAGATGTTGTTAATACCATTCAACAAAACGATGTTATTGAAAAAGTAGAAATTATTCGTGTTGGTAAAGATGCCAAAAACTTTAATGCTCCTAAAACTTTCTCAACCGTTTTAGAAAAATTTAAAAAAGAAGAAGAAGTTAAAAAGCAACAAGCTGATTTATTAAAAAACGAAAATAAAAAGTTTTTAGACAATTACCTTTCTAAAGCTACAGATTATCCGTCGGGCATAAAAATTTATGTTGAACAAAAAGGTTCAGGTATTAAACCAACCGAAGGTGAAAAAATTGCTTTTGATTACGCAGGTTATTTAGCCGATGGTACTTTGTTTGATTCAGGTATTGAAGAATTAGCAACTAAAAACGGTATTTTTAACCCACAACGTAAAGCTGCAAATGCTTACCAACCGTTAGACTATACATTTGGCGAAAAAGGTAGCTTTATTCCTGGTATGACCGAAGGTTTATTGCAATTGAATAAAGGCGATAAAGCGTATATTTTTATCCCACCACATTTGGGTTATGGCGAAAGAGCTATGGGACCAATTCCTGCAAATTCAAACTTAATTTTTTACGTTGCTGTTAAACCATAATCATCTATAATTAATGAAAAAACTATTTGCTGTAGCTGCAATTGTAGCTACTCTATTTGTTTCGTGTAAAAAAGAAAACGAAACCAATTTACCAGACGGGCTGTATGCCGAAATTTATACAAATAAAGGTAAAATTGTTGCTCAACTTGATTTTGAAAAAGCTCCTTTAACGGTTGCTAATTTTGTGAGTTTGGCAGAAGGAACCAATCCTTATGTTGAAAATCAATACAAAAACAAACCTTTTTATGATGGATTAACCTTTCACCGTGTAATTGCCGATTTTATGATTCAAGGTGGTGACCCAACGGGTACAGGCGAAGGCGGACCAGGTTATAAATTTGAAGACGAATTTAACCACGAGCTAAAACACGATAAACCAGGTGTATTATCAATGGCAAACGCAGGGCCAGGTACAAATGGATCTCAGTTTTTCATTACCCACGTCCCTACTCCTCATTTAGATGGTATGCACAGTGTTTTTGGTCATGTTATTGAAGGTCAAAACATTGTAAACACTATAGCTCAAGGCGATAAAATAGAACATATTGATATTGTTCGTTCGGGCGATAAAGCAAAAAGTTTTGATGCTGTAAAAGTATTTAAAGAAAAACAAGAAATTAATTTAAAAAAGCAACAAGAAGCTGAAAAAGCTAAAGCTGAAGCTATGAAAGCTACCGAAGGTGTAGCAAATGAAACTAAAACCGCTTTAATGAATGCTAAAACTAAAGCTAAAACTACAAACTCGGGTTTAGCTTATTTTGTGTTTGAGAAAGGCAACGGTGGCAAACCTAAACAAGGCGATAAAATTAATGTTGCTTACGCAGGTTATTTTGAAAACGGACGTTTGTTTGATACAAGTATAGAGCCAATTGCTACAAAATACAATATGCTTGATGCTGCCAGAAAACAAGCCAACCAATACATTCCAATTCCTTTTGAATACGGTCAAAAAACAGGGTTAATTCCTGGTTTTATTGAAGGTATAGAGCAATTAAGCATTGGCGATAAAGCGTATATCTTTATACCATCGCATTTAGCTTATGGCGAAAGAGGTGCCGGTGATGTAATACCACCTAACACCAATTTAATTTTTGAATTACATATTACCAAATAATTTTAAAGAGGCTTAAATGCCTCTTTCCTTTTTAAAATCAATACAAACAATGAAAAATAACAAACAAAATTTATTCTTATTTGCCCTTGGAATGGTTAGTTTGGTTAGTACTGCACAAAACTTTCACCAAAACAAACAAAAAATTTACAACGATATTTCTAAAGAAGTTCAAAACAATAATAATATAGATCAACTTGCATTTGAACTTTTAGACGTTATTGGTCCTCGTTTGGTTGGATCGCCCGAAATGAATCAAGCACACAACTGGGTAGTCAACACTTATAAAAAATGGAATATTAAAGCCGAAAATGTAGCTTATGGTGAATGGAAATCATGGCAACGTGGAACAACCGAAATTACCTTAACAGCACCACGTATTAAAACGATTGATGGCATGCAATTGGCTTGGAACGCAGTTACAAAAAAGCCTATAGAAGCTGAAATTGTAGCCATGCCATTTTTTGAAACAAAAGTCGATTTTGACAACTGGAGCGAAACAGTAAAAGGAAAAATAGTTTTAATTTCTGCGTATCAAAATTCAGGTCGACCTGAAAGTCAATGGAAAGAACACTCCACCGAAGAAGATTTTTTTGACTATAAAGCTGCAAAAGAAAAAGCGAATACTACATGGAATAACAGCTTAAAAGCTACTGGTAAAAACACGCGCGAAATGGTTGAATTTTTAGAAAAAAAAGGAGCTGTAGGCTTTGTACAAAGTTACTTTACAGGTACTATGGGCAGCAATCGTATTTTTTACAGTTTTGCTAAAAATACACCAATGGTTGATGTAAGCTTAGAAGATTATGGTTTATTGTATCGTTTGGCTGTAAATGGTAAAAATCCTAAATTAAAAATCAATACAAAATCTAAAAAATTAGGTACAAGTAAAACGTACAATACCATTGCAACTATTCCAGGAAAAACAAAACCTAATGAATACGTAATGCTATCGGCACATTTAGATTCTTGGGATGGTGCACAAGGCGCAACCGATAACGGCACCGGTACTATTTTAATGATGGAAGTTGCCCGTTTAATTCAAAAATACGCGCCCAATAACGACAGAACCATTGTAATTGGGCATTGGGGCAGCGAAGAACAAGGCTTAAACGGTTCACGTGCGTATGTGATGGACAACCCAACCGAAGTTCAAAAAATTAAAGTCCTTTTTAACCAAGACAGCGGTACAGGAAGAATCAATTATATAAACGGACAAGGTTTTACACACGCTTATAATTTTCTAGGAACTTGGTTACAAAACGTACCCGAAGATATTAGAAAACACATTAAAACCGATTTTCCTGGAATGCCACAAAACGGTGGAACCGATAACGCTAGTTTTATTGCTGCAGATATCCCCGCTTTTAATTTAAGTACTCAAAACTGGGATTATGGGCAGTACACTTGGCACACCAACCGCGATACGTACGATAAAATTGTTTTTGAAGAGTTGAGAAAAAATGTAATTACAACCACTATTTTAACTTTAGAAGCTGCTAATGACCCCAACGAAATATCAAACGAAAAAAGAATTTTACCTACAAATACCGAGTGGCCAACAATAAAAGAGCCTAAACGTAATTCTAATGATTATTAATACTTATAATTTAAAAAAACACGCTTTACAGCGTGTTTTTTAATGCTTTATTGTAAATAGTTTCGTACAAAGGCACTATTTTTTCAACACTAAAGTTTTTAGAATGTTGAAACGCTTTTTCTTTAAATTGAGTTAAAGAATCATCAGTTTGTAATATTTTAAGTGCGTTGGTAACCATACCGTTTATATCGCCAATATTATTTAAAAAGCCCGAAACACCTTCCAAATTTACTTCGGGTAAACCACCTGTGTTCGATGAAATAACAGGTACTTTATTTGCCATGGCTTCTAAGGCAGCTAAGCCAAAACTTTCAGTTTCCGATGGCAAAATAAACAAATCAGAATAACGTAAAATACTATCAATCTCTGAAGAATTTCCAAAGAAAATTACTTTACTTTCAATACCTAATTCCTTTACTAATTCTTCGGCACCTAAACGTTCAGGTCCATCGCCCACCATCATTAATTTAGCAGGAATTTGTTGCTGTATGCCATGAAAAACTTTTACAACATCTAAAATTCGTTATACTTTTCTAAAATTACTTACGTGAGTTACAATACGTTCGTTTTCGTTAGCAAACAAACTGCGTTTACATTGAAAATGCGCATCGTACGTATTTTTTTCTTCGATAAAATTCGGAATTACATAAATATCCTTTGTAGTATCAAACAACTCGTACGTTGATTTTTTTAAATCCTCAGAAACCGATGTTACAAAATCGGATTGATTAATACTGAAACTAACTGCTGTTTTATAAAACGGATGATTCCCCACAAGTGTAATATCAGTTCCGTGCAACGTAGTAACCATAGGTAATTTTATACCTTGATCGGCCAACATTTGTTTTGCCATATACCCTGCAAAAGCGTGTGGAATGGCATAATGTACGTGCAACAAATCAATACCAAATTCTTTTACGGTATCAACAATTTTGCTGGATAAAGCCAATTCATAGGGTTGGTAATGAAACAAAGGGTATTCGGGCACTACCACTTCGTGATAATGTATGTTTTTATTTAAAAGTGCCAAACGTACCGGTTGACTATACGTTATAAAATGTACTTCGTGGTTTCGTTTTGCAAGCTCTATTCCTAATTCGGTTGCTACAACACCACTACCACCAAATGTTGGATAGCAAACAATGGCTATTTTCATAATTACAATTTTAGTTTATTGAATTAACGCGTCGTAAATAATTTGCTGAATATCTTCACGTGTGTTTGATTTTGATAATTTATTATCATCGGCATTTGGATAGGTTCTGTTTGATAAAAACACGTAAATTAAATTCTTTTCAGGATCGGCCCAAGCCATAGTTCCTGTAAAACCTGTGTGCCCAAAACTTTGCATTGATGCACAACCACACGTTGGACCACTTGTACCCAATTGTGGTTTATCAAATCCTGCCCCTCGCCTATTTCCGTGTTGGCAATAATAGCAAGTATTAAAATCTTTAATTGTTTTAGTATTTACTAATTGTTCTCCATTAAAAGCACCTTCGTCTAAAAACAACTGCATCATTTTAGCTACGTCAAGAGCATTGCCAAACAAACCTGCATGACCAGCTACGCCACCCATCATGGCAGCACCCATATCGTGTACGTAACCTTGCACGGTGGTGTGTCTAAAATAATTATCAATTTCGGTTGGTGCAATTTGCGATACATCAAATTTTGTTAACGGTAAATAGGTTAAGTTATTGGCATTTATTTTATTGTAAAAATTTTGAGTTACCAATTCGTTCAAAGGCTTTTTATAAGTTCTTTCAACAATTTCTGCCAGCAAAATAAAGTTTAAATCGCTGTATTTGTATTCCTTTTTACCTAGTTTTGATGAGGCAATGGTTTCTAAAATTGTTTTTTTATAATCGCTTTTTAAATACAAATTATCATTTACTTGTAAGTTAAATTCGGCTGATTGCATAGGTTTGTACAAATCGGTTAAAGGTTTTCCGTTAGCGTCTAATGTTTCTTTGTAAAAAGGAATCCAAGCTGTTAAACCCGAATTATGTGTTAACATTTCTTTTACGGTGATGTTTGCTTTATCAGTACGTTTAAATTCAGGCAATAAATTGCCTAATTTTTGATCAAAACGTAACTTTCCATCGTTGTACATTTTCATAACCATTGGCAATGTTCCCAACATTTTAGAAAGCGATGCTAAATCGTAAATGGTTTGATTGGTAACTGCGTCTTTTTCGTTATAAGTTAAATTTCCAAACGATTTGTTGTAAACAATATTGCCATTGCGCGCTACTAATACCTGTGCACCAGGCATGTATCCGTTTTTAATTGCTTTGTTTACTAAAACATCTATTTCTTTAAGTTTAGTTTCGTTAAAACCTTGTTCAATTGCGCGGCTGTAACGTAAATTTTTATTGGGTTTTGTATCAATTCCATCTCCTTCATTAAAATGTTTGCCAACAGAAACCGAAAGCTTACCATTTGCAGCTTGCATACCAAATAATACATCGGCTACCTTACGGTGCGCAATTATATTGTTTTGATACCCTAAAACAACCGCTTGCATATTTGCAAAACTTTTAATTTCGCTTAAAGCATAAGGTTTTACAAACGACACAAAAATAGTTTTGTTACTTTTAGAGATTTTATCGAGTAAATTAATTTCGGTAGCGTTCATATCGTGTTTTTTCCAAACACCATCGGCTTTATGATAACCAACAATTACTAAATCAAAAGCGTTTAAATCGGTTAAATGTTCTTCTATTTGGTACTGATTAAAAATTGTTATTGGCTGATTTGCCTGTAATGCATCAATAAAAGTATCGTTTGTATCATCGCCTAACTTTACATAGGCAATGTTCTGAGGTTTTGTTGGATTTAACGGTACTATTTTTTGATCATTTTTAACAACTGTTACCATGTTTTCGAACAATTTGTACGTTAAACTGGTATATTCAGGTTTATTTAAATCGGCATAAATATTTTGTGTATTTATGGACTGATACTTGTTTAAGCCCGCTTTAAATTTATACAACAATATTTTTTTTACTGAATGAGCCAAACGCTCCTCTGTAAACAAACCGTTTTTAAAAGCTTCGTTAAATTTATCAACGGCAAGCGGAACGTTTTCGGCAAAAAGCAACACATCGTTACCTGCTAAAAATGCAGCTAAATCTACTTCGCCCGGTGATTTATGATTTGCAACACCTTTCATGTTTAAGGCATCGGTAAAAATCAATCCTTTAAAATTTAAATCGTTTTTAAGAACATTTGTAATGGTGTTGTACGATAAAGATGTAGGTACGCCCGGCTGCGATTCTAAAGCAGGAACCGACAAATGCGCTACCATAACCGAAGCCAATCCGTCTTTAATTAATTTTTTATAGGGATACAATTCAATATAATCAAGTCTTTTTTTATCGAAATCAATTTTTGGTAACGAATGATGCGAGTCGGTAGCTGTATCGCCGTGTCCAGGGAAATGCTTTGCAGTTGCAAAAACATTTTCGCTTTGTAAACCTTGCATTAAGGCAGTTGCTTTATTAGCAACATTATCTTTTGATTCGCCAAACGATCTATTGCTTATAATAGGATTTAATGGATTTGTATTGATATCAACAACTGGTGCAAACATAAAATGAACGCCTAAACGCTTGGCTTGTTCGCCCATTTGTTGCCCCATTTGTTTTATTAAATTGTTATTTTGAATAGCACCTAAATTTAAATTCCAAGGATAAACATGGGTAGAATCTAAACGCATACCTAGCCCCCATTCGGCATCAATTCCAACAAATAAAGGTACTTTTGAAACTGCATTTAATTTATTTGTCATGCTAGCTTGCCTGCCCGGGCCGCCCTGAAAAAAAATAACACCCCCTATGTTTTTTGTTTTAACCAAATCTAACAAATCTTGTAGGTGTTTGCTATCGCGGTTTGAATAGGCAGCTACCATAAAAAGTTGACCTACTTTTTCGTTAAACGACATTTGGTTGTAAACGCTATCGACCCATTTTTCTGCACTTTGATATTTTTGATGCGATTGTGCAAAAAACAGTAAAGGTGTAAGTATAAATAATACCCAAATTTTTTTCATAACAAATTTTAAATATATAGATTTTCAAAAATAAGGTTTTAACTACTATTTTTATAATTATAATTGGGAATTTTCCGTTAAAAAAAAGAGGTTGCCTTTTCAGACAGCCTCATGTTTTTTAAAAATTTGCTAAAGTGTAAATTTTAACGCTTTATAAAACAATTATTTTTTAACCAACTTTTTTACTATTAAACCCGCATGGGTTTGTAAGTGCAACATATATGTGCCGCTTGCAAGGTTTGCTACGTTTAATTGTATTTCGGTTTGGTTGTTATAGTTTTGGGTACTTATTTGCTTACCTGCAAGGTTGTAAACCGTAACTTTTTCTACCAACATATTTTCGCTGTTGGTTATGTTTACCACATTTGTTGCTGGGTTGGGGTACATATTAAATTTAGCCGAAACTATATTGTGTGCACTTAAAATATACGCAGGTACGGTTTGTAATGCACTTAGCTTTATATTATCGTACTTTACAACTGATGACCCCGGTACTAAGCTATTGGCTTGAAATTTTATGTTATCGGGGGTATAATTTTTGTTTGGATCAATAGCATGTGCTTCAAAAAGATTAAGCGTTGGTATGTAAAAATAGGCTTTTAAACCTGTGTAATCAATAAACATTTCTACTTTGTGCCATAAGCTATGTGGAAAAGTAGCTGCTGTATAATTTTTTACAAGTGCTTGACCAATATTTAAACTACCCGAATGTTTTGCACCTATTGTGTATTTCGGAGCTTTATTTACAAAACATGTATATGCGAAAATAGGTTGGGTATTGTTATCAAGTTGTCCATACGAGTAAAAATTACCCGAGCCATATAATTCATACTCTAATTTTAGTACATTATTACCTGCTGTACGGTTGTTCCACAATGCGTCTATTACACCGCTGCTTTGTAGTATATTTATTACTTGAATAACAAAAGTTCCAGTTGTTGCCATAGTAAGTACATTGCCTTTGCCACTTTCGGGGGTAACCATTGCAGTGGCTGTTGAACCAGTATATCGTTCCACAACCCAACCGCCTTGCCCTGCGGTAGCACCGGTATAATCGGTATTCAAATGCTCTGTTGGGTAACTGTTAAAATCTTCGGTAAACAATACTTGGGCACTTGCCAAGTGGATTATTAAACAAGTTGCTATGAAAAGTAGGTGTTTTTTCATTTTTTTGAATTTAATTAATAAAAATACAAAAATTTATAAATAAATTAAAAAAGAGGTTGCCTTTTCAGACAGCCGCATGTTTTTTTAAAAATTTGCTAAAATGTAAATTTTAATGCTTTATAAAACAATTATTTTTTAACCAACTTTTTTACTACTAAACCTGCATTGGTTTGTAAGTGCAACATATACGTGCCACTTGCAAGGTTTGCTACGTTTAATTGTATTTCGGTTTGGTTGTTATAGTTTTGGATACTTATTTGCTTACCTGCAAGGTTGTAAACCGTAATTTTTTCTACCAACATATTTTCGCTGTTGGTTATGTTTACCACATTTGTTGCTGGGTTGGGGTACATATTAAATTTAGCCGAAACTATATTGTGTGCACTTAAAATATACGCAGGTACGGCTTGTAACGCACTTAGCTTTATATTATCGTACTTTACAACTGATGACCCCGGTACTAAGCTATTGGCTTGAAATTTTATGTTATCGGGGGTATAATTTTTGTTTGGATCAATAGCATGTGCTTCAAAAAGATTAAGCGTTGGTATGTAAAAATAGGCTTTTAAACCTGTGTAATCAATAAACATTTCTACTTTGTGCCATAAGCTATGTGGAAAAGTAGCTGCTGTATAATTTTTTACAAGTGCTTGACCAATATTTAAACTACCTAAATGTCTTCCACTTATTGAGTAACTTGGAGCTTTATTTACAAAACTTATAGATACAAAAGGATTAGTATTGTTATAAAGTGATCCGTGTGAGTAAAAATTACCCGAGCCATATAATTCATACTCTAATTTTAGTACATTATTACCTGCTGTACGGTTGTTCCACAATGCGTCTATTACACCACTGCTTTGTAGAATATGGACACTTTCAATTACAAAAGTTCCAGTTGTTGCCATAGTAAGTACATTGCCTTTGCCACTTTCGGGGGTAACCATTGCAGTGGCTGTTGAACCAGTATATCGTTCCATAACCCAACCGCCTTGCCCTGCGGTAGCACCCGTATAATCGGTATTCAAATACCCTGTTGGGTAACTGTTAAAATCTTCGGTAAGCAATACTTGGGCACTTGCCAAATGGGTTATTAAACAAGTTGCTATGAAAAGTAGGTGTTTTTTCATTTTTTGATTTAAGGTAAAGTATAAATTTAGCATATTTGAATAAAAAAACATATATATCTAAAAAATAAAAGAGAGAATTTTATAGTTATAAAATTCTCTCTTTTATTAGTTCTTTAAAAAAATCGGCTGTGCCAACTTTCGCCAGCGGGCACTTCCCAAAATTCTTCAAACTCTTCAATGGTATTTACTAAGTTATTAAAAACAATGGTATTTGCGTTTACGGCTTTTTCTTTAGCCATTTTTTTAAAATCGATTAATGATTTATGAGCAATAAACTCGCCTGTTTTATAGGTAACGTTCATTTTATCAAGTAAATCAACACCAAATTTTTGTTCTAAATCTTGAATGATTCTTACAGAAGAATCGATAGCGCAACCAGAAGCCGGATGGTATTCATTATCAACAGCTAAAACAATAAAGCGGTTGTATTTTATTAGGTACGATGCTTTTAAAGGCGTGCTATGCGCCACCCAATTCTCAACAAAATTGGTTAACAATTGGTGTGCTGTTGCCACCTCTTCATCGGTCATTTTTCTATTCGATTGGTAAATCCAAATACGTGCCGATTTTGGCATTTCATCAAAGGGTATCAACATATTTTATTTTTTTTCTATGTAAGAAACAATGTTATAATTAACGAATTTACCAATTTTGGCATCATAAATTTCGGAAACGTAATACGTTACTTCAATTTTATCGTTTGCATTTAACAAATTATCTGTTAATAAAAAAGAGGTATCAAAACTGTGTAAAAATAAAAATTCGTGTGTTTTGCCTGAATCTTCCTTAACAACAAACGATAAAAATTGGTTTTTAATTGTTTTATGAAATTTACCTGTTACTTGCAAGTATGCCGTTTCTTCAAACGTTTCATCTTCTTGGTTTAACGCAAAATATTCAAAAATTTCAGGGCATTTTAAACCTAAATACATCCCAATTTCTTCGCCCATGGTATGCATTACTTCTTTATTAGCAACGTAATTTTTACCATAATAATGTTCAATATCGTCTTTATATAAATTTACAGCTTTAAGCATATAAACGCCCATTGTAAATTCTGACTTTATTTCTACTTTCTTTTCTATTACTTCGCTACAAATATTATCGGCAACTGCAGAAAGTAAATCTATTTTTGAAAGTTTTTGAGCAGCTGCTATTTGACTTATAAAAAACAGAAAAAATAAACTTTTTTTCATGTTACAAATCTTGTGCATTTGCAATTAATTCGGCTACGTCTAAAACCTGAACATCGCCTTCTTTGTGGTTAAACTTTACACCATCGGTTAACATGGTGTTACAAAAAGGGCAACCAGCGGCAATAATATTTGGTTTTACTTCTAAAGCATCATCGGTACGTTCCATGTTTACGTCTTTATTACCTTTTTCAGGTTCTTTAAACATTTGTGCACCACCTGCACCACAACATAAACCGTTTGCTTTAGAGCGTTTCATTTCAACCAATTCAGCATCTAATTTTTGAATTAATTCACGTGGAGCTTCATACACTTTGTTCGCACGTCCCAAATAACAAGGGTCGTGAAAAGTAATACGTTTCCCTTTAAATTTTCCTCCTTCAATAGTTAAACGGCCTTCATCTAACAACGATTTTAAAAATTCGGTATGATGTACTACTTCGTACGTTCCACCTAACTCAGGATATTCGTTTTTAATGGTATTAAAACAATGCGGGCAAGCAGTTACAATTTTCTTAACCTCGTAACCATCGAACACTTGAATATTCATCATTGCTTGCATTTGAAACAAAAATTCGTTACCGGCACGTTTCGCAGGGTCACCCGTACAACCTTCTTCAGTTCCTAAAACTGCAAATTTAACATTTGCTTTATTTAAAATGCGTACAAACGCTTTTGTTATTTTTTTTGCTCTGTCGTCAAAACTTCCTGAACAACCAACCCAAAATAAAACTTCTGGTTGTTCACCCTTTGCCATCATTTCTGCCATTGTAGGCACTACTAAATTTTCTGACATTTTTATATATTTTATTGATATTTTGTATCGTTACTAATTCTCGTCTTTCCAATTTAAACGATCCATTTGGCTGTATTGCCAAGGAGCCGCATTGTTTTCGATATTGGTCATCATAGCGTTTAATTCCATAGGAGCTGCGCTTTGTTCCATTACTAAATAGCGACGCATATCCATAATAATTGATACGGGACTAATTTCTATTGGACATTCTTCAACACATGCATTACAAGTTGTACACGCCCATAATTCTTCGGTAGTAATGTAATCGTTTAAAAGCGTTTTACCATCGGGAACAAAAGTTCCTTTGTTAGCATCGATGTTTTTACCTACCTCTTCTAAACGGTCGCGGGTCTTCATCATAATGGCACGAGGTGATAATTTTTTACCTGTAATATTTGCAGGACAAGATGATGTACAACGTCCACATTCTGTACATGAATAAGCATTTAAAAGCTGTACCCAATTTAAATCTTGCACGTCTTGTGCGCCAAATTTAGCAGGCACTGCATTTTCATCAGGCGCAGGTGCTGCAAAAGGATCAGCGTTAGGATCCATCATTAATTTAACTTCGTTAGTAACCGATTCTAAATTATCAAATGCACCTAAAGGTTTTAAATTGGCAAAATAAGTGTTTGGAAACGCTAAAAGTATATGTAAATGTTTTGAATAATATAAATAATTTAAGAAACATAAAACCATTATAAAGTGTCCCCACCACCCTATGCGCTCTAAAACATGTAAAGCACCTTCGCTTAAAGAACCAAAAACAGCTGGACCTAAGTATTGTGAAACTGAAAAGTTAAACGAACCTTGACCTGCAAAATGTGATTTGCCCATGTTGAACAAAACCTCATCGGTACCGTTCATGGTAAAAATGCAAAGCACTAAAATAATTTCCATCATTAAAATTAAGTTTGCATCTTTTTTAGGCCAACCTAAAAGATCGTGCATGTTTAAACGTGGTAATTTTAATAGATTTCTTCGTGATAAAAATACTAAAGTTGCAAACAATGCTGCTAAAGAAAGTATTTCAATTAAGCTTATCATAAATGTGTAAAAACCACCTAACGAATCTTTAAAAATTCTATGCGTACCAAAAATACCATCAATAAAAATTTCTATTAATTCAATTTGGGTAATCATAAAGGCTACATAAATTGCAAGGTGCAATAAGGCTGGAATAGGTCTGGCAAACATCTTTTTTTGACCAAAAGCAACCAAAAGCATGTTGCGCCAACGGTTTTGTGGGTTATCTGTTCTATCTACAGGTTGCCCTAACTTAATGTTGCGGTAGATTTTTTTAGCATTAATTGCAAAAAAACCAAACCCAACTACTGTTAAAGTTATGAATAATAAACTGCTTAAAATATGCATTTGTTCCTAAATTAATTATTGTTTTATTGTGTATGCTATTGTTGTACGGGTGCTTGGTACGGCTGTGTTTTTTTGCCAAATACCGAAATATTTATGTAACGGCTTGGGTTTAATTTAACGTCTTCTAACAATTGGTTTAATTCTTTAGTTGTTTGTTCTAAATTGTTATACAATTGTTCTTCTTTCATTAACTTACCAATATTCCCTTTACCATTATTGGCATCGTTTAACATGTTGTCTAAATTACCTGCGGCGTTATCAAATTTAGTTAAAATATCTTGTAATTTTTGAAGTTGTATTTTATCTAAATCGTTTGAAAAAGCCGATAAGTTTTTTGATGTATTGTTAAAATCGGTTACCATGTTGTTTATTTTAGCTTCGTTATTGGTAACAATTTTATCAAATTTACCAGTAATACCGTTTGCATTGTGCATGGTTGCATTAAGTTGTGCAAGGGCTTCTTGTAAATTTTTTTGTGTTGCTGGATCTAACGTTTTATTTAAAGATTGTACCAAAATGTTAACATTGTATAAAACCGAATCTAATTTTTTAGCAATTGGATCTACTTTAGCACCTAATTCATCAACAATACCATTTAAAATTCCTGGTTGTAAATAATCACCGCTTTGAGCAAAATTTTTATCGTTGTAATTTATTTGCAATGAAATTTGTTTGCCACCAATTAAATCTGGTGAATAAATTACTGCTCTTGTAGATTTTGGTATATCAACCTTTTCAGTCATCATTAATTCTACCAATAATTTACCTTGCTCTTGTAACGATATATGGTGTACTTTACCTACTACCATTCCATTTACTGTTACCGATGAAGCTGTTGTTAATCCTTCTACATTATCATACTCCACAAAAAAAGTACGTGAATTATTAAATAGGTTTTTACCGTTTAAAAAAGTGTATCCCCAAATTAACATTCCTATAGATAAAAGTACCAAAATGGCTGTTTTTATCTCGCGTGTTAAAGCTATTTTCAATTTTAAATTTTTAAATTATTATTTATTTATTGCTTGTTGTATGCTTATTTTTTTTCCGTTTTTATATGCAACTAAAAATGCCGAATTGTATCCTTTGTTTTTAGCAACCTCTAATGCTTTACGTGCGTGATCGTAGTCAGTTGTTTCGTTATAAAAATATTTATACATGCTGCCTTCTTTTACAACAGTAATATTGTTTAAACCTTTAAAATTACTAGGTTCTAAATCAACATTTTTACTACTTGCAGCAATTTGTACTTTAAAAGATACACCTGTTGTTGTAACTGTTTCTGGTTTTAATTCTGTAACGGTTGATTTTTGTGCAGGCGGAGTTGGAGTAACTTTTTCCTGTACACTATCTACTTTTTTGCTTTCAACTTTTACAGGTCGTGTATTAGTTTCTTTAGGCAAAGTTTGCAATGTTTCACTAGCAGAATGATACTGGCGTTTATAGTCAAGAATTGCATTGGCAATAGAAAGTGCCATTTCATTTTTACCTTCTTCGCTATTTAAATAAGCACCTTCTTCGCTATTTGAAATAAAACCTAATTCTATTAAAATACTTGGCATAAAAGCACCGTGTAATACCCAAAAAGGACCTTGTTTTACACCGCGATTTTTTCGTTCGGCATCGTTTGTAAAACGAGTTTGAATTTTTGAAGCCAACTCTATACTTTGCGTAACAAATTGTTCTTGAATTAAAGTTAAACCAATTAACGATTCGGGTCTGCTTGGATCATAACCCGCATAATTCTTTTGATAATCGTCTTCTAAAGTAATAACGGCATTCTCGCGTTTAGCTACTTCTAAATTCGAAGCATTTTTACTGGTTCCCATTACATATGTTTCTGTACCCGATGCAGCTGGTGCATTAGCAACAGCATTAGCATGTATTGATACAAACACATCGGCCTTTTCGCGGTTGGCAATTTCGGTACGCTCTCTTAATTCAACAAAAACATCATTTCTGCGTGTAAAAACCAACTCTATATTTTTATCTTTTTTAAGTAGTTCACCTACTTTTAAAGTTACATCTAAAACAATCTTTTTTTCTACATAATTTCCACGAACTGCTCCAAAGTCGTGCCCACCATGCCCAGCATCTAAAACTACTTTAAAATTTTGGGCATTAACTGTATATCCAGCACATAAAATTGCAGCTATACATACAGCTTTAAACTTATTTATAAACATAGTATATTTAAAATTTTCGTTTCTTATTTAAAAGTCTAAAATTAAAAAAAAATATTAGTAAGTTTGAAGTCGAAAAAACAAACCTACAATTTTACAAAAATAGCATATAAAAATTGCATACAAAAGTAATATATATCGTTTTTAATTTGATTTTGATTCCGAGTGCTTTTACACAGGCATCGGCTCAAGAATTTCCGCATGTTAACAGGCACTTAAACATTGAAAACAAGAAAGATACCGTTACAACAACACCAACAACACCAACAACTTTAAAACCTGTGGTTACCGATACTATTAAGCCAAAACAAGGACAAAAATTAGAAGCGCCTATGTTGCGCAAGGCAAAAGATTACGAAAAACTAGATCAAAAAAATAAAAAGGTAACCTTGTATAACCAAGCTGTTTTTAAGTATCAGGATTACGAATTAACTGCCGGAATTATTATTTACGATTACGATAAAGAAGAGGTTTATGCTGGTAGAATTAAAGATTCGGTAGGTAATTTGGTGCAACATCCGGTTTTTAAACAAGGTAATCAGGTAGTTGAACCAGACTCTATTCGTTTCAATACTAAAACAAAAAAAGCTATTGTTTGGAATACACGAACAAAGTATAACGATTTTAATGTTAAAGCCGAAAAGACTAAAAAAGTAAACGATTCTGTTTACTTTATGAAAGGTGTTAAGTTTACAACTGCCGAAGACATTGATAACCCTGAATATTACTTTAAAACAAGTAAAGCTAAATTTGTACCAAACAAAAAAATTGTAACAGGTGTTACCAATTTGGTAATTGAAGATGTGCCAACACCAATTGGACTTCCATTTGCATTTTTTCCACTATCGCAAAAAGCAGTTTCAGGCTTTATAATACCTTCTTTTGGCGATACCAATTTACGTGGGTATTACTTACAAAACGGTGGGTATTATTTTGCTTTTAGCGATAAAATTGATTTAACTTTATTAGGCGATGTATATTCAAAAGGTAGTAATGCCTTAAATGCACAATCGCAGTATAGAAAAAGATACAAATACAACGGTAATTTTAATTTTAGATACGAAACCTTAATTGAAGGCGAAAAAGGTTTTGATAATTACAGTAAAAATAGAATTTACAATATACAATGGAGCCATTCACAAGATGCAAAAGCAAACCCCAATTCGCGTTTTGCTGCATCGGTAAACTTGGGTAGTAGTAATTATTTTCGCAACTCGTTAAACACCCAAAACATTGGTTCAAATATGAATAACACGTTATCGTCATCGGTAAGTTATTCAAAAACCTTTCAATCAACACCACAGGCAAACGTAACGGTATCGGCAAATCACACCCAAAATACCAATACAAAGCAAATAACCATGTCGTTACCTAATTTGCAAGCTAGTGTAGATCGTGTATATCCTTTTGCACCTAAAAACGGTTCTAAAAAAGGGTTTATTCAAAATTTAAATTTGCAATATAATTTAAGTGGTCGAAATCAAATTCAAACCACAGATTCCCTTTTCTTTAAATCGGAAATGTTTAACGAAATGGATGCTGGTGTGCAACATTCCATTCCTTTGGCAACTAATTTTAAAGTTTTTAAATACTTATCGGTATCTATGTCGGGTAATTTTACCGAAACATGGGTACTAAATACTTTTAATAAATATTACAGTTTAGCAACTAATAAGGTTGAAACTGAACGTGATAATGGTTTTGATAGTTACCGAACATATAATTTTAGTACTAACATTGGAACCACCATTTACGGAACATTCAATTTTAACAAAAACGCAAAAATTCAAGCAATTAGACACGTAATGCGTCCGGCGGTTGCATATACATACACCCCAAGTTTTAATCAATATTACGATACTTATGCAATTGATGCTTTAGGTACAACTATGGAAGAGTATTCGCGTTTTAACGGTACTTTGTTTGGTGCACCCAATCAATCTATGTCTAATATCATGAGTTTTTCTTTGGGTAATAATTTTGAAGCGAAAGTACGTGATGATGAATCAACAACGGGCGAACCTAAAAAAATTGCGCTTTTAAATTCGTTGAATTTTAGTACTTCATATAATTTTTCGGCCGACTCGTTAAAACTACAACCTTTACGTTTAAACGCAAACACCAATTTATTAAAGGATAAATTGCGTTTAAATTTAGGCACTTCCTTAGATCCGTTAGCAATTGATAATGCTGGAAACCGTATTGATAAATTTAATATTGCAAATGGTGGAAGTTTAATGCGTTTAACAAGTGCAAATGTTACTGTAAATTATGCGTTAGCAAGTACTGATCCTTTATTTGGTGGAAGTGCAAAACCAAATAACGATAGCGATGAAATTAATAAAAACATGCAAAATGGCGGAAGAGGTGATGATTTATTTGGTCAATCGGTTGATTTAGCCGATAGACAAAAATCAATGTTTGATGAAGATAAAAGAAAAGAATCTAAAACAAGCTTTTACAATACCGATATTCCTTGGGATTTAACTTTGGCGTGGAGTTTAACTTATAATAACGCCCGAAGAACATCAGAAATAACCAATAATTCGTTAATGGTTTCAGGTAATGTAACACTTTCACCAGGTTGGGTTACAGGATTTTCTACAGGTTACGATTTTAAAAATAAGGGTGTAACTTATACACAATTGCGTTTTGAGCGCGATTTAAAATCATGGCGAATGGATTTTTCTTGGATTCCGAATGGATATTACAAACAATGGAACTTTTTTATTGGTATTAAATCATCTATTTTACAAGATATTAAGTACGAAAAACGAAACGCAGCCGAACGCCGTTTTAGAAACAGATAATTTACTTTACACTATATTAAATGAAAAAAATAATTAATTCTGCAAAAGCACCCGCACCTATTGGCCCTTACAACCATTCGGTAATGGTGGGTGATTTATTGTTTATATCGGGTCAAATACCTTTTAACCAAGCAACCGAAACATTGGTTACAACAGGTATTCAAGACGAAACTAAACAAGTAATGCAAAACTTACAGTATATTATTGATGAAGCTGGTTTAACTTTTGAAAATGTTGTTAAAGCAACTATTTTTATTAGAAATATGGATCATTTTGCGTTAATAAACGAAGTTTATGCTAGCTATTTTAATGCCGAAACAGCTCCTGCACGTGAATGTGTACAGGTTGAAAAATTACCACGCAACGTAAATATTGAAATTTCAATGATTTTACATAAATAAAAAAATAGAACTTTAGGTTCTATTTTTTTTTTTTTTGGTTGCGCAAAGTCTCCCGACTTTGAGCTACTTCTAAATTAAATAATTATCAAATATAATCAATCAATATTTTTAACAAGTAAAGATGCAATGATATAACTGTGTTTTTAAAATTTAGCTCAAAGTCGGGAGACTTTGCGCAGCGTGGGTATTGCTATTTACCATTTTTAGCTGTTTTAAGACACTTAAATTAATAAAGACGAACAAATGTTCGTCTTTATTTTTATAAAAAATTTCATTTAAAGCTTAAAAAGCTACAGTTTTCAAGGGTTTCAAATTTCATCAACACATTTGATACACTACCCTACTTTTTGAAGAGTTCCTTGTTTCACAGTTTCATTAAATGATTCTTTCAAAAGCTCAAAAAACTCGGCATCAGAAGGGTAAGTCTTCTTTAAATCATCTAGTTCCTGACTAATCTCTTCTTTGTTTAGCATCTTTGATTTCACAAAATACAAATCATAGTACGCTTCTTGATCAATAGATTTACTTTTTCCAATAAACTGATTTATTGATTCAATTGATTGTTTAAAGTTTATATCTCTATTTTTAATGTCAGATTTTAATTCAAAACTAAATGCTTTAAAAAGATAATACTGCATATTCTTTTTGTATGATTTAGAAAAATCATTTTCGTTCAACGAATTAATAAATGCACTTGCTTTATCATACTGCAATTGAAGAGATAAAATTGATATTTTTATTTCAATTGATTTAGCTTTTGTTTCAGGACAATTCATAGAAAATTCAACTTCTTTTAAAGCATCTGAAAGCAAATTTTGTTTTTTCTCTGAATAAAAAGAATTAACCATTTTGGACGCATTTACCACATGTGATTTACATTCTTCTAAGCTAGCACCTTTTTGACCGTGACAACTATTTAACAGAATTGTTAGAAAAAAAAGTTGGATTGAAACTTTCATCTTATTATTTAAAAAAATCATATTATTAATTTACAATTGGACTTGAAGCTGGATATTTATGTTCATACGTTCGAGGAATTGGAGCTACAGGATGGAATATTACAGGAGTAGTACCGCTTCCATCTCCTTTTGTGTTTTGCCAATTGCCAGATACATTAACACTCGGAAAAATTTTCCCCGCTGCGCAAAGTCTCCCGACTTTGAGCCAACTTACTCATCAAAATTATTATATTTCCAAAATTCATTTGTGTTGCTTGTATCAATTACTGGGTTATCTGCTAATTCTACACGCTGCGCAAAGTCTCCCGACTTTGAGCTACTTCTAAATTAAATTATTATCAAATATAATCAATCAATATTTTTAACAAGTAAAGATACAATGATATAACTGTGTTTTTTTAAATTTAGCTCAAAGTCGAGAGACTTTGCGCAGCGTGGGTACGTTTATTTTTATAAAAAATTTCATTTAAAGCTTATAAAGCTACATTTTACAAGGGTTTCAACTTTCATCAACACATTTGATACATTACCAAAAAAAACCGTCTCTAGTTGTGAGACGGCTTCTTTGTTTTTTTTGCACGAGCAAGATGCTCGCACCAGCTCGGGGGCGATCGGGTAAACATTTTTTTATTAATATCACTAACTTTGGAACATTACCATTCATTAGATATAGTACAAGTATCAGGGACATATTTCTTTATAAACCAATCGGGAATAATAAGATATTTAGAGATTACTCCGTATTCAACTCCATCATATCCTTCAAATAGTAGACTATCTCCTTTTCTGATTTGGATATTTTGAATAAAATTTCCAATTGAATTAGTTAATTCTTCATCTATAAAATCTTTTTTATTCTCTTCTGTTAAATTTATTAAATTATAATAATCATATTTACTTTTTTTTGTCATTTTTTGAATAGTTGAATTTTCAAGACTTGGAGCTTGTATTAAACATTCGACCTCATTTGGTAAAATACTTAATATATCAACTAAAAAATTATTATGTTCATTATTCATCATTCTAATATTCTGTGTCCGCTATTAGGTAAAACTTTTTTATTTGGATACAAATCCACATTCATATGTCTTTGAGGAGCTATCCCATTTCCCCCCCGCTGCGCAAAGTCTCCCGACTTTGAGCCAACTTACTCATCAAAATTATTATATTTCCAAAATTCATTTGTGTTGCTTGTATCAATTACTGGGTTATCTGCTAATTCTACCAATAACAACCCTTTCCCTGAAACATAATTATTAGCAGAGGAATAAATGTAATGTTGGGCTTTTTCTACAATACCTGCTCTTATTGGATTTAAGTGTATGTAATTTAATTTGTCCCACATAAAACGCAAGGTATAAATTTCTTCTGCATGATTGCCATATTGCCAAAACTGATAATTCTTATTTCTTGTATGGCTTTCTGTTGCTTTTTTAAATAAATCTAGCATCCACTCTCTTCTACTTTCTGGTTCAGTTTGTATAGCTTCTAAAATATATTTTGCTGTAAATTTTTTAAAATCTCTTATTAAGTCTGATAGTTTTCCCTCTTTGGATTGTACAATTAAATGAATATGATTGCTCATTATCACATAACCATACAAAATCATACCTTTTTCTTTTATACAATATTCTAATGATGAAATTACTATATCTTTATAAACCTTTCTAGTGAATATATCTACCCAATCTACTACAGTACAAGTAATAAAGTGAGGTTTTTCTTGGTCTTTTATGATATAACCTTCTTTCATTTTTTATTGTTTATTGTTGCTCAAAGTTGCAAACTTTGCGCAGCGTGGGATTGTTTAGCTTCAAGGAATCTGTATGTAAATGCCAATCCAATTTTCTCCGGTGTTTTTCACTCTCCTTAATAAACATAAATGTTGTTTCTTTACCTCCAGAAGATATTAAAATTGCACCTTCATTTATTAAAACGATCTTGTATCTGAATCGAAAATTATAGCTTAAAATACTATCTTTTGTTACACTCCACTTCTTTATTTCGATAGTATCTGCCTCAAATTTTCTTCCATATTTATCCCATTTATAATTTTTATAAGTACCATTATTATAAAATTTTACGTAATTACCATTAAATTTAAAATTATGATATGCAGAATAAATACCCCAATACTCATCGCCTTTAAGATCTGTAAAAAAATTTTGTAGATCATTTGATTGATTTTCTTTCGAATTACAACTAAAAAACAGTACCACGATTAAAACAATTAAACTATTCTTCATTATTAAGAGTATATTGTGATTTACCTATATTTTTTCTGTTATACTTAATATCATAACTTTCTACCCCGCTGCGCAAAGTCTCCCGACTTTGAGCAAATAACTTATTCATATCCGCAACCGCACGAATCCTTTCGTGTGTTTATACTATTTAAAAACTTTAAAAATCACAAAATTGTTAATAAGTTGTGGTTGTTTTTTATTTCCATAGCAAACGTGCTTTATCTAAATCTTCTTTGGTATCAATACCTACACCTACATGGCTAGTTACTACCATTTGTATGGTTTTACCGTATTCTAAATAACGTAATTGTTCTAATTTTTCGGTAGCTTCTAACCCTTTCATTTGCCAAGTTGTAAAAGCCAATAAAGCGTGTTTTCGGTAGGCGTACACCCCTATATGCTGGTAATAGGGCGCATAGCTTTTACCATCGCGCGGAAAAGGAATTGCAGCTCGTGAAAAATACAAAGCTTTATAGTTTTCATCAATAACCACCTTTACGTTATTAGGGTTATTAATGGTTTCTAAATCGTTAATTTCAAACATTAGCGATGCTAAATCTATTTTATTTTCAATATCGTTTTTAAAAACCGAAATTAAACTTTGTAGGTTTTCTTTACTTACAAAAGGCTCATCGCCTTGTACATTTACAACTACATCACAATCTAAATTAGCTACTACTTCGGCAATACGGTCGCTTCCACTTTCATGTGCATCGCTACTCATAACAACATTTACGTGGTGCTGTTTTAGTAAATTGTAAATAATTTCGTGATCGGTAGCAACTAAAACCTCATCAAATAATTGGGTAGCTAAAGTGGCTAAATAAGTTTGTACAACTACTGGTTTTCCGCCTAAATCTTGAATTAATTTTGCAGGAAAACGGGTTGATGCGTAACGTGCAGGTATTACTGCTATTATTTTTAATTGATTCATTTATATGGAATGTTTTTTTGTTGATTTTTAATTATTATGTAAAAAAATCGTCGTTAAAGCCTATTAAATATACTTTTTCTTTTGCACGTGTTAATGCAGTGTATAGCCAACGCATATAATCTTTATTTATACCATTTGGCAAATAGGGCTGTTCTATAAAAACGGTATCCCATTGCCCACCCTGTGATTTATGACAAGTAACTGCGTATGCAAATTTTATTTGTAGGGCATTAAAATACTCATTGTTTTTTACTTTTTGCATTTTGCGATAAGCTGTGATTTCATCTTGATAATCAAGTAGTACTTCTTGATATAATTTATTTGATTCTTCGTAAGTTAAACTAGCCGACTCTGAATGAAGCGTGTCTAGCAGAACAATAGTATCAAACGGTAACATATCGGGGTAATCAATCATACGTACTTTTACCGAAGCAAATCTAAACCCGTACAATTCGTGGTGTTTGTAAATTTGTAAGATTTCTAAAATATCGCCATTTGCAATAAAATCGGCTGTTTTTGAATCTTTTAACCAAAAATAATTGTTTTTAACCACCATTATGTAATCGCCTGCACTAATTTCACTTTCATTATCTAAAATGCGGGTTCGAATTTGTTGGTTGTATTGATTGGCGCGTTTATTAGATCGCACTATAAAAATAGTTTCTTCGGTACCTTTTTGTGCGTATGCATCGTGTATGGCATCAAGCGTTTCGTATCCGTCTTGTAACCGAATAATGTCTTTAAATGGTTTTACATCAAATTCAAAAAAATCATAAAATTCTTGCATTAATTGCTCACGTAATTCGGTGGCATTGTACAAAATACCCGAATGTTCTTCTTGACGCATTACTTCGGTTAATTCAATAAAATCGACTTTCATTTGGTAGTTTAAAGCCAATTTACTTTCGTTCAAAGCAGGACTTTCGTCCATACCAACTGGTGGCAACTGTGCTGTATCGCCTACTATAATAAGTTTGCAATTTTGACCAGAATACACGTAATACATTAAATCATCTAACAATGAACCATGTGTGTACATGGTAGCATCGGTGACATTATCGGCAATCATTGATGATTCATCAACAATAAAAATAGTATTTTTATGTTTATTGGCTTGCATAGTAAATGCAACTCCAGAATTTTTATCTTTTTTAGGATAATATATTTTTTTATGAATGGTAAAGGCTGATTGTTTGGCGTAGTTTGCAATAACTTTTGCCGCCCTACCCGTTGGCGCCAACATAACGTATTTTTTATTTACTAACGCTAATTGGTTAACCAAATTTGATAATAAAGTGGTTTTACCTGTACCAGCATACCCTTTTAAAACAAAAATTTCGTCTTGATTTTCACTTACTATAAATTGGGCAATTTTTTTTAAAAAAGCATCTTGTTTAAGGGTAAGTTCAAACGGAAATGAATCTTTTAATTGTTGATAAAATTGGGTAATTGTCATTTTCTTTTTAAAGGGTTTTTACAAAGATACTATTAATCAACAAAAATATTGTACTTTTGATACTTATACATTTTATGATTATGTTGAACGAAACGTTTCAAAAATTATACATACAAGTATCGTTACAAAATTTTAGTTATTGTCTTAAAAATCAAGTAAATAATCAAATTTCACATTTAAAATCGTTTCAATTAGATGCTTACAAAACAATTGAACAACAATTAGATGTTTTTTTTGATAAAGAAGAAGCTTTACAAAATGGTTTTCAAGATGTTGTAATTTTACACCAAAACAATTTAAATACATTTGTACCTAACGCTTTGTTTAATGAACAAGCATTAGGTAGCTATTTACAATACAACACAAAGGTTTTTCCTACAGATTATTTTGATTTTGATCAATTACCTCAATCTAGTATGAACAATGTGTATGTGCCTTATGTGGCATTTAACAATTACTTTTTAGATGTTTTTGGTAGTTTTACATTTAAGCATATAAATACGTGTTTAGTGCAACATTTTTTTAGTAAAAGTAAAGCATCACAAACCGATTTTTTTGTTCACGTAGGCGTAAATCATTTTGAAATTGTTGTTTTTAACGATAAAAACCTATTGTTTTTTAATAGTTACGAATACCAAACTAAAGAAGATTTTATTTACTATATTTTATTTGTTTTTGAACAACTACAATTAAATACCCAAACCCAAGCTGTTACATTATATGGCAATATAAATACAACTAGTGATTTATACCAAATTGCAAGTCAATTTATACAAAATATTGCTGTAGCCGATTTGCAAACTATTGCACAAACCTTATCGGTAACACAAGAACAACTAGAACAACATTACATTTTATTGCATTCATGAGAATAGTTTCAGGAAAATTTAAAGGTCGCCGCATTATTGCACCCAAAAACTTGCCGGTACGCCCAACTACCGATTTAAGTAAAGAGGCTTTATTTAATATTTTAAACCATCAATTTTCGTTTCGCGAATTAAAAGTACTTGACATATTTGCAGGTACAGGTAATATTAGCTATGAATTTGCATCGCGCGGTGCCGAACCTATTACTTGTGTAGATACCGATTTTGGTTGCGTAAATTTTATAAAAAAAACTGCCGCACAATTTGATATGGATATTACTGCTATTAAAAGTGATGTTTATAAATTTTTAGAGCGTAGTAAAATTAAATACGATATTATTTTTGCCGATCCACCTTACGATTTTTCACAAGAACAATTTGATAAAATTTATCAATTAATTTTTGAAAATGAATTGCTAGAAGACGATGGTTTATTAATCATTGAACACTCTACCCAAACAAAAATGGAACATTTAGAACATTTTAGCAACAGCAGAAAATACGGTGGTTCTATTTTTTCGTTTTTTGAATATGAACAAGAAGAAACAGATGACGATGATGATTTTGAGGATGAAAACGAGGATTTAAACGATACTGATTACACAAACGAAGAAGAATAAAAATGTTATACATAAAAAAAGCCGCTATAAGCGGCTTTTTTTGTGAAGTATAATTATTTATTTAGCATCTACTAATTCTACATCAAAAATTAAAGTTGCGTTTGGTGGAATTACACCACCGGCACCACGCGAACCATAACCCAAGTGCGATGGTATTACAAAACGAGCTTTATCGCCTACGTTTAACAACATGATACCTTCGTCCCAACCTTCAATTACTTGGCCAACACCAACGTTAAATTCAATTGGTTGTTTGCGTTTGTAAGAATCGTCAAAAACCTGACCATTAGTTAATTGCCCTTTATAATGAACCGATACTTTATTACCTTTCGTAGCTTGTTTTCCAGTGCCTTTTTGAATGTATTGGTAACGTAAACCACTATCTGTTTTTTGAAAACCAGCTGCAATTTTATCTAACTCAGCTTCCATTTTAGCTTTTTCTTCGGCTAATCTTTTGGTACGTGAACCTTCAAAAGTTCTAAAAGCTTCTACAGCATTCCATTTTTCAGCTTCTTCCCCTACTCTTAAAATTTCAACTTTTTCCATTTTATCGCCAGGTTCAACAGCATCAACTACATCTTGTCCTTTTACAACATGTCCAAAAACAGTATGGTTGTTATCTAACCAAGGAGTTGCAATATGTGTAATAAAAAACTGCGAACCATTAGTACCCGGACCCGCATTAGCCATAGAAAGTATTCCTGGAACATCATGTTTTAATTCTGGATGAAATTCATCATCAAATTTATAACCCGGACCACCCGAACCTGTACCTGTTGGATCGCCCCCTTGAATCATAAAATCTGCAATTACACGGTGAAAAGTTAAACCATCGTAGTAAGGTTTACCTTGTGTACGTGCTGTGTTTTCTAAAGTACCTTCGGCCAAAGCAACAAAGTTACCTACAGTACCAGGAGTTTTATCGTGTGTTAATTTAATTAATATTTCACCTTTAGGTGTTGTAAATTTTGCGTATAAACCGTTTTCCATAATAATCTTAAAAAAATAAGGTACAAATATAAAAATTATAATACATAATTTATGTTAAATGCTATGCGGTAATTTGCTTTAACCTTATTGCCTGTTAAATTTTGATTGATTGGTAACATTGTATTAAATCCAGCAGAAAATCTGCTTAAACCTATTTCAAAACCTATTTTACTAAAGAAAATATCGCCCTCAGTTTTAGGAACAACCTCGTTAAAATCGGTATTTGATTTATATTCTTCACCAGCAATACCTAGCTGTGGTACAATTATTACATTTTTTAATTGTGCATTATAAAATAAGTTAGCGCTGTAATTTAATTGATTTCCGAATTGATAATTCTTCTCATTTTCGGTCTTAAAAATGTAACTTATATTGGTGTTGAGTCCATATTTTTTGAAGCGAATGTTATACTCGGTTGCTAAACTGTAATCCCAACTACCAGTTCCTAATTGAAAACTTGGATTAATACTGCCATTGTTTTTATTGTTAAACATACCTGTTGGTGCTTTTATCCCTGCGCCCAATAATAGTTTTTGTTGGATAGCTGCCGAATCATTTTTAGTTTGCAATAAATTATAAAATCCCATAATGGTTATATCGCCTATGCCACTTAAACTTTGATTTTCTGATTTTTTTACTCGACTTAGGAAATGATACGGAGCTAAGATCATTACTTCAGTTTTTTTAGTGATGGGAACACGAGCCCAGATTTGAACAGTATTAAAGTTTTCATCAATCCAAGGCGAATTATTAAAAACCCCATCTTTACTTTGATAACTTTGAAACATATATCTTACACCAATAAATTTATCGTTTAAAAACGAATTAAATCCCATACTTCCACCACTTGCCGAACATCCGCAAGCATCACAATCTTCAAAAAAACTTAAAATGGAAGATTCATTTTCGTTATTAAAATTGGCTGTAAATTGCCCATACATAGCTTGTTGAAAAAGCAATACTATAAATAATATTTTTTTCATGATATTAGGTTTTATGATAAAATAATGGGTTGGTGATAAAAGTTTCGTCGGTTAAAGTTTTTAAAAAAGCAATTAAAGCTTCTTGTTCATCTGTAGATAAAGGAATTCCTAAATTTTGATGTTGCTGCATTAATGGATCTAAATTTGGAGTATTTTGAACGCCATTTGAATAAAAATTTAAAACCGATTGTAAAGAACCAAAACGTCCGTCGTGCATGTAAGGAGCAGTAATTGCAACGTTTCGTAAACTTGGTACTTTAAATTTATACTTATCTGTTTTAAAACCAGTAACTTTTTCTCGACCCAAATCGTTTAAATTTTGATTGGGTGGCAAACCATTATTTCTAAATGAATTATCGGTAAAAATATCAGTGGCATGACACGACGCACAATTGTTTTTAAACAATGCCAAGCCTTGCAATTCTTGAGTTGTGAAATCTCCTCCTGGTTCATTTCGAACATATTTATCGTATTTAGAATCGGCTGAAATCATAATGGTCATGAATTGAGCCAAGGCGTTTAACAGATTTGCTGAACTTACTTCGCCATTTGTAAATGCTTGCCTAAACATTTTCACATACGTTGGATCTTGTTTTAATTTTGAAGTAATGGATGTAAAATTCTCGTCCATTTCAACCGGATTATGAATGGGAGCAATAGAGAGCATTTGAATACTATTTGAAGCTCCATCGTAAAAATAATCAGTCTGAAAAATCATGTTTTGAACAGAAGGTGTATTTCTAGCTCCTATTAAATTATCTATGCCGTGACTAAAATCGTGCCCATGGTGTGTAAATGCACTTTGTTGTTCATGACAAAAAGCACATGAAATGGTATTGTTGCGCGATAGTCTAGCGTCATAAAATAATTTTCTACCTAAAGCTACTCCGTTTTTTGTAGGTAAATTATTAGTAATATCTTGCTTTATTGATGGGAAATTTGATGGTATTTTAAGCTCAAATAACTCATCTTTTTCAATAATATCTTCATAAACATCATCATTCCCACAAGAAAATAAAACGAATAGCAACAACATACCCAAAGTGGTTTTGATTGTTTTATTTATTAACATTTTATATAGGTATATGAAAGTTTTCTGGGTATAGAAACACCCAGAAAACTAATATTTTACATTTTTTTATTTATGTTGTGTACCACTGCCGTTGTGTACGTGGTCTACCGTAAACATGTTTAAAGAATTTTCGGCAATTTTAATTAAGTTTTCGCCCCCCATAATAGTTGCGTTGGTACCTGCTGGGTTTAAATTATCTTTTAAAATAATTTTATTTGTACCATCTACAATTTTATTAGCATCGGTAACAATGTGAATATTTGGCGATTCACCTTTACGAACACGTGCAGTTGTTGGTAAATTTAAAACTATTTCACGGTAATTATCGGTTGCAGAATTGCTGCCTTGATGAATTTGAAAACCAAATTGTTCTGCCAATTTTTGACTTTTATTAGCTTGTGATGGTGTAAAAGTTCCTTCAAAATTTATAAAACGGTATCCTGTACTCCAGGTCCAAGTTAAATTATGTTGGGCAGCATAATTCCAAAATTCTTGTTGAACAGCTTCACCTTCTAAATAACGTTGATTATCAACCCCTAAACCAAATTTAACTTTAGTATAATCGCCTGCTGGTATATCTTTTAAACTAATGGTGTGTAAATCTGCCTCTTCGCTAATTATAAAATAGCTTTTTGCTTTAGGATATACATATTCTGTTCCGTCTGCTTTAATTAACACCACATTACTTATTATATAGTTGAAACGATTTATTGTAAGCGTTTCACCATTTGAATTTTTATACGAACTACCTAAAATTAATTTATCGCCATTTACGCCATTGTCAAAATAAAACTCGGCATTACCAAAAGTATTTTCTTCTATAATTGTTGAGTCATCATCGTTTGTACAAGCTGCATAAAGTAATCCAATGGCTAAAACTGCCATCATTTTATATATATTTTTCATTTTTAATTTAAATTTTTAGTAATACAATTTTGCTGCTGATTATTTAATCAACCTTTTAAAAATTATTCAAAAGAAATTCCGTTGAAGCAAAATATCTACTTCAAGAAAAAACATTTAAAAAGACTATTTATTGATGAAACATCAATACTAAAAACTTAAAAAACAGGTGGTTTAAATATATTAGAAACAACAATGAAATGATAGTTTCTTTGATAAGTAAGAATTTTTTTAGAAAAATTTAAAATTTCAATAGGTATTGAAACACTTATTATTGATAATTTTTGAAAGAAAATAACCGAACTTTCTACAGAAAAAGAATACCCTTTTGATTTTGAATTATCATTTGCCGCAGCTTGAGCCATTGCTTTTTTTAAGTAACATTTACCGTTACAATTTAACTCAGGTTTATCTTTATTTACACAAAGCTCGTTTTTTATATAATCATACATTATAACGTACTCTAAAACTGGTAAAACAGGTTTAAAAAGCATAATTAATAATAATATGACTGTAGCTTTTTTCACAGAATTGTTTAATTACTGTTCACTATTTAAAATTTATAAAACCCTATTACAGCTACTAAAAAACAAGTAGTTATAATCTATTTTAATAAGTTGTGCAAAGATACTTATTTAAAAACAAAACATATTAATTTATGTTGCTTAATTTTGTACCAAATATTTTTTTATGCGTATTGATATTATAACTGTTTTACCCGAATTAATTAAAAGTCCGTTTGAAGCTTCTATTTTAAAAAGAGCCATTGCAAAAGGACTGGTTGAAGTGTATTTTCATAATTTAAGAGATTACAGTACCAACAAGCATAAAAATGTAGATGATTACCAATTTGGTGGTGGTGCAGGAATGGTTATGAGTATTGAACCAATTGATAAATGTATTAGCAAATTAAAAAGCGAACGTACCTACGACGAAATTATTTACATGACACCCGATGGCGAAACGTTAAACCAACAAATTGCCAACAGCATGTCTATGGTTGAAAATATTATTATACTTTGCGGTCATTACAAAGGAGTTGACCAACGCGTACGCGAGCATTTTATAACTCGTGAAATTTCTATTGGTGATTATGTACTTTCAGGAGGAGAATTAGGTGCAGCTGTTTTGTGCGATACAATTATTAGATTAATTCCCGGAGTTTTATCTAACGAAACATCGGCTTTAACGGATAGTTTTCAGGATAATTTGTTAGCACCGCCAATTTACACACGACCTGCCGAATACAACGGATGGAAAGTACCCGATATTTTATTAAGTGGAAATTTTCCAGAAATAGAAAAATGGCGCGAAGAAAAAGCCTATGAACACACAAAAAATCGTAGACCCGATTTGTTAGAAAATGAATAAACGTTAAAAAACCTCATTTTCAACAACTTATATGTATATTTTTACAAGATATTTCGTGCAATATTTTTGTTTTAAATAGAATAAATTTCTTATATTTGCCCCACTTTTGGATCAACCTCTGGCGAAAACCGTGCATGTTGGTTTGAATTAACTTTAAAAATTTATAAAATGTCTTTAGATTTAGTAAAATTCGTTCAAGACGAGTTCGTTACAAAAAAAGATTTCCCAGATTTTAGTGCTGGTGATACAATTACAGTTTACTACGAAATTAAAGAGGGTGAGAAAACAAGAACTCAGTTCTTTAAAGGTGTAGTTATTCAAAGAAGAGGTTCTGGCGCAACTGAAACTTTTACAATTCGTAAAATGTCAGGAAACGTTGGTGTAGAGCGTATTTTCCCAATGAATATGCCAGCTTTACAAAAAATTGAATTGAACCAAAGAGGTAAAGTTCGTAGAGCTCGTATCTTCTACTTTAGAGAACTTACAGGTAAAAAAGCTAAAATTAAAGAATTACGTAGAAAGTAATCTTTTAATTAAGAACATAAAAAACACCATTCAAACGAATGGTGTTTTTTGTTTTAAAATACTTTATTATTATTCATTATTAACTAAATCTAAATAATTTTTTAGAACAATGCCGTATTTACTTTTTGCTACCTGTGGCGTTAAATTACCGTAAATTGTATCTAAATATTTACTATTCATAGTTGCAACATCGGTAAGTGTTACATAAGGTGCTACTTCGTTTTTATTATTTTTTAGTGCAAAATTTACTGCGTTAAAGTAAAACATGCGTTTGGTACGCTGTAAAACACTTTCTAAACTATCAGCTTTCACTACTTGTTTATTTTTTTGTGCCAAAATAATATCGCGTACTAAATCACTTTGCTTGTTTGTAAAAACCGATCGTGTTTTTAAATACTTTGTATATAAATCTTGGTTTTTAGACCCCTCTATCAAAGCACCGCTAGAAAAGTTTTCTAAAGTACTATTGATTTTCAAGTTACCAGGTTCTGCAAAAAACAAAATAAGG